>CAZWZH010000117.1:0-29241 GCA_964638775.1 uncultured Pseudomonadales bacterium | reverse complement strand
CCAATACGTCGCGGGCTTCCCGTTGGCTGATCTTGCCGGCGTGCTGGTCGGTGTAGCCGTGCGTATTGCGCGGGTCCGTGCTGGCGTAGAACATCTTCTCGAATCGTTCCGGCGATGCGTAAATGCCGCCGCCGTGAATCGCCACCACGACATGATTGCCCTGCGGCGTGGTGACGACGCTTTCCTCGGAATTGGCGGTGAACCAGGTGTTCCAGATAATGTTGTCGTAGCCTGCGGTCGCCCTGGCGTGCAGGAGCTGCGGCATCGACGCCACGAAGCCGTCTTCGCCCGTATATTCCAGTGCCCGCCGCAAGGCATCGGGCTTATGCGGTTCCAGGATGATTTCCGCTTCCATCTCAATGCCGCTCATGTCTGTAGCGTCCTCCCTGCCGTTCTGTACACGCCGTCCCGCCGTTTCTCGGGCCGGACGGGGTCCGCCGACCGTCAGCGTCGCCGAAGCAGGGCAGCAAGCCGGATGGCGTCTTCCTCAGCCAAGGTGCAGCACCAGGCGCAGCCCGTCGTCCACCTGGCCCATGGTTCCGTCCGGTGCCCGCCCGGATCGTTCCGTGAGAAACCGCCGGTCCAGCGTGACGATTTGCGAGACGTTGACTACCGAGCGCCGGTTCAGGCCCGTGCCGCGCCTTGGCATGGAGACGTTGCCCGGAGCCGCGGCCAGCCGCAGGTTCGACGTGATGGCCAGCGCAAGAACGGTGCCGATACGGCTCCTGTTGAAGTCATCGGATTGCACGACCAGTACGGGGCGCCGGTAACCCGGTTCGGATCCGGCGGGCACGGGCAGATTGGCCCACCAGATGTCGCCGCGCTTCACTACCAGTCTTCTTCATCCAGGGAAAGACGCTGCAGTTCTCCCAGACCGTCATCGAGCCTCGAAGAAGCGTCACTGGCCGCGTAGACGGCATCCAGGCGTTCCGTGACGCGTTGGCTTCTGTGGCGCGCAACGAATTCCCTGACTGCGGTGGCATAGAGTTCGCTGCGGGACATGCCCAGGTCCCGGGCCGTACGCTCCGCCGCCTCGAACACCTCGTCGCGAATGGAGATTGCCGTTTTCATCGCCGGAGTATGACACGGGTTATACCGGCCGGGCAATGCTCGCGTCCGGCGTAGACGATACGCCATCGGCCCGATCGTTCACTTCGCGGCGCCGAATACCGGCTCCACCGTTCGCAGTTGTTCCATGTCGATGTGGCAATAGATGCGGTGTCCCTCCGCTTCGCCGCGGCAGGGCGGGGCCTCCCGCTCGCAGATCGGCCCGATCTTGCGCGGGCAGCGCGTATGGAAACGGCAGCCCGTCGGCGGCTCGAGGGCGCTCGGAACCGTTCCGGACAGGCGGATGTCGTTTCTTTCCAGGGTCGGGTCCGGGATGGGAACGGCGGACAGCAGAGCCTCGGTGTAGGGGTGGTAAGGCGGCTCGAAGAGTGCCTCGACAGGACCCGTCTCGCAGATCTGGCCGAGGTACATCACCGCGACGGAATCGCACAACTGGTAGACGGCGCTGAGATCGTGGGAGATGAACAGGATCGTCGTCCCGTACTGCCGCTGAAACTCCTGCAGCAGGTTCATGATCGCCGCCTGGACCGAAACGTCGAGGGCGGACAGCGGCTCGTCGCAAAGGACCAGGGTGGGGCGGCCGGCGAAGGCCCTCGCAAGCGCAACACGTTGTTTCTCGCCGCCGCTGAGCTGTGCCGGCAGGCGATCGTAGTATTCTTCGCCGAGCCGCACGGCTTCCAGGAGCCGCACGACTTCGTTCCTGATTCCGGTGCGCGGGACCGTTCCGAACAGTTGCAGGGGGCGCGCGACCGCTTCGCCGGCCGTGCGTTTGGGGTTGAGCGTCGAGTCGGGGTTCTGAAAGATCATCTGCAGTTCCCTCAGTGTCGCCACCGGGCGTTGCTCGACGATCCGCGCCGCATCGGTGCCCGCGAATCCCAGCTTTCCGTCATTGGGCGGCACGAGGCCGGCGATGCACTTGGCGAGCGTGGTCTTGCCGCACCCGGACTCGCCGACGATGCCCAGGGTGGAGTTCCCGTCGGCGATGAGGCTTACATCGTCCACCGCTTTCACGAAGCCTTTCCGGTGCCTGCCCGCCATGCCCGCAAGACCGCGGTCCCTGGCCCTGTAATAGACCTTGAGGCCGTCGATCTCCAGAACGGGTGCGTCTGCAGTTGACGGGGCTGCGGCGGCCTCGGGTGCAGCGGGGAGGGGCTGCAATCCGGCCGGGGCGGCCGGTTCCGGAAAATAGCAACGCACCGGGTGCCCCTCTGAGGTTCGCTGAAATTCGGGATGTTCCCGGCGGCAACGATCCCGGGCGCGGTCGCAGCGTGACGCGAAAGCGCATCCGGCCGGCGTTTCGTGCAGCGCGGGGACCCTCCCCCGGATCGGCGAAAGGGCCCCCCGCCGGCCGGCCGCGCTGATCTTTGGCACGCATCCGAGCAGGCCGACGGTATACGGGTGCTGCGGATTCAGAAAAATATTGCGAACGGGCGCCTGCTCGACCAGTTCTCCCGCGTACATCACGGCCACCCGGTCGGCGACCCGGCTGATCACCCCGAAGCTGTGACTGATAAAGAGAATGGCGGTGTTCAGTTCGCGCTTGAGTTCGCCGATGAGATCCAGGATCTCGGCCTCCACGGTGACATCGAGGCCGGTCGTGGGCTCGTCCATGATCAGGAGGGCGGGGTTGGTCAAGAGTGCCATCGCGATCAGCACCCGTTGCTGCTGCCCTCCGGACAACTGGTGGCAATAGCGATCCAGGATCGCGGGCGGGTCCGGCATGCGTACCCGTTCCAGCATGCGGATACAGTCGGCCCTGGCAGCACCCGCGCTCGAAGCGGAGTGTTCGATGAGCACCTCGGTCAACTGCGGGCCGATACGCAGCGACGGATTCAGCGATGCCATCGGGTCCTGGTAGACCATGGCCATCTCGTTGCCACGGAGGCGGGTCAGTTCCCGGCCGCTCATCCGCAGAATGTCCCGGCCGCGAAACAGGATGCGTCCGGCCGTCGGTTTCGCGTTTTGCGGCATGTATTTCATCACCGCAAAGGCGAGCGTGCTCTTGCCGCAACCGGATTCTCCGACCAGCCCCAGTACCTCGCCGGGCGAGATCCCGATGGAGACATCGCGCACGGCCCGGACGGGCCCGCGTCGAGTCCTGTAGACGACTTCGAGGCCCTCGACACTCAGAACGGGCTCCTGGAGCGGTTGCGTCATCGAACAAAATTCCTAGCGTAGCTGTGCATTTTCCCGCATTCCGTCGGCGAGCAGGTTGAGCCCGACCACCATCGAACTCAAGGCGGCCGCCGGGGCCAGAACGGTCCAGGGCATGGCAAAGATCCACGGTCGCCCCTCGTTGATCATTCCTCCCCAGTCCGGCGTCGGCGGTGGGATGCCCAGGCCGAGAAAGCCCAGGGCGCCGATGGCCATGATCGCGTAGCCGATGCGGATGGTGGCGTCGACGACGATCGGCCCGCTCACGTTCGGCAATATCTCCCGCAGCAGGATGAAGCGGCGACGCTCTCCGCGCAGGCGGGCGGCGCTGACGTAGTCTTTCGAGCGCACGTCCATCACGAGGCTGCGGACGATTCGGGTGATGGGCGGAATGGACCCCAGCGAAATGGAGATCACGACGACGGCTACCGAAGGCCCAAAGCTCGTGATGATGAGGATGTAGATCAGCAGCGTCGGGAACGACATCAGGATGTCGACCCCGCGCATGATTAGCGTATCGAGCCTGCCGCCCACGTAACCCGAAACGAGCCCCAGGGGAGCGGCCATCAGAATTCCCAGCAGCACGGAGACCGGCGCCAGCGCAACGACCGTTCGCGTCCCCCAGAACAGGCGGCTCATCACGTCCCGCGCCAGGTGGTCCGTGCCCAGCCAGTGCTTGAGCGACGGGCCCTCGAGCCGGGCCTCATGCATCTCCGTCGGCGCATAGGGGGCGACGACGGGGGCGGCAACGGCCACGAGAATCCAGAAAAGCACGATGCCGGCGCCGACCGCCGAGTTCGGCAACTTCAGCAGTTCAGCGAATGCCCCGCGCAGCCGATCGTGCCGCGGCATCATCTTGCCGCTCTCTCGAAGCGGATCCGCGGATTCATGAAGTACAGCCCGATGTCCGCCAGCACCTGCGTTGCCACGGCCACGAAGGTGAGCACCAGGGTTCCACCCATGAGCAGCGTGATGTCGTTGCGCATGGCGGCATCGAGCAGCAACCGGCCGAGGCCGGGGTAGTTGAACAGCACTTCCACCACCAGCACGCCGCCGATCAGCCAGTTGACGTGCAGCATGATGGCGGTGAAGGGGGCGATGAGCGCGTTGCGCAAGGCGTGGCGCCAGATGACCTGCCATCGCGAAATGCCTTTCAGCACGGCCGTGCGGATGTAATCGCTGTGCATGACCTCGGCCATGCTGACCCGGGTCATGCGGGCGAGATAACCGATCTCGTCCAGCGCCAGCACCAGTACGGGCAGGATCAGTTTCTTTGCGGCATCGAATATACCGGCATCGGGATCCGGCATGCTCACGCCGGGAAACCAGCCCAGCCAGAGCGAAAAGATCACGATCAGGAATATCCCGCTGGCGAACGAGGGCACGGACACGAAAATACTGCTGATCAGGGAAATGATGCGGTCGGGCAGCCGGTTTTCGGTGATGCCGGCGATGCAGCCGAGCGTCAGGCCCAGCGGCATCATGAAAACGAACCCGAGGCCCGCCAGTGCCAGCGAGCGCTGCACGCGAACGGCGACGAGATCGCCCACGGGGCGCTGATAGTGGATCGATTCCCCGAAATCGCCCTGCAGGATTCCGGTAATCCAGTCGAAGTAACGCACCGCCGCGGGGCGGTCGAGCCCCATCCTGTCCCGCAGGTCGTCGACGGCTTCCTGGGGGGCATAAGGCCCCAGGGCGCTGCGGGCGGGGTCCACGGGAACCACCTCGGCGATGAAGAAGACCAGCATCGAGATGACCAGCATCGTCATGAGCATCGTGCCGAGGCGGTTCAACAGGAACGCGGTCATCATTCAGTTTCGCCGGGCCTGGTTCGAAAACCAGGTGAGGTGCCACAGGTATCCGCCCCGGGACCAATCGAGAGGCAGTTGCACTTCGGCGCGGCTCGCCCCGAACGTGGCGGCCCAGAACGGGACCAGATAACCGGAATCCTCCTGCATGAGCGTCTGGATCCGGCAGTAGACCTCCCTGCGCCTTTCCACATCGGCCGTGGCGTCGGCCTCGTCCAGCAGGGCATCGAACTCTTCATTGCAATAGTGGGATTCGTTCCATTCACCGCCGCAGCGTAGCGTCAGGTTCATGTTCGCGGTGGCGGGCACCCGGCCGTTCAACCCACCGACGGAAAAAGGCCATTCCATCCATTGATCCCAGAACGCGGTGGTGGGCAGGAGGTTGATGTTGACGGTGATGCCGGCCGCGGCGGCCATCTCCTTGTATACCTGGGCCAGGTAGATGCGAAAGTCGCCGTCGGGCACGGCGAGGTCGAGCTCAATGCCGTCGGGGTAGCCCGCTTCGGCCAGCAATGATCTGGCGCGTTCGATATCCTGATCCCGCCCGGCGTCGGCCGCCGGGCACCAGGCGGGGTCGCTCGGCGGTATCAGGTGGTCGTGGCCCACCCGGCCCAACGGCATGACGAGCTTGCGTATCCTTTCTCGGTCCTGCACCCACTTCAAGGCGCGGCGCACGCGTGCGTCGTCGAACGGCGGTGTGTCCACGCGCATGACGATGGGCGTTACGAAGCCGGTGATATAGGACTGGACATCGATTCTGTCGGGATACCTCTTGAGCATGGGAACAACGCCTTCCCCCGGGGCCAGCACGTCCGCCTCGTCACCCATGAGAGCAGCCAGACGCGCGGCGTCATCCCAGCCGGCCGTGACGACGACCCGGTCCACGTAGGGGAGGGGACGGCCGTCGGCGCCCGTTTGCCAATAGTCCGGGTTGCGCACCAGCACCATCCGCTCGTCGGGGATGAACGAATCCATGAGGAACGGCCCCGTCCCGACGGCATCGACCGGCTCGCCGCTGTAGAAATCTTTCCACCCGCCTTCGGGGGCGATCATGCTCGGATAGTCGTAAAGCGCAAGAAGCAGATTGACCTCGGGGCGGTCCAGACGCAGCCGGACCGTCAGGTCATCCACTTTCTCGATGCCGCCGGGCGACAGGAACTCGAGCCTGGCCGCCATCGACGACCCGGTATCCGGGTCAATCCAGTGCCTGAGGTTCCAGATTACATCGTCGGCTCCGAAGGGTTTGCCGTTGTTGAATCGCACACCCTCCTGGAGGTGGAGTATCCACTCCGTCGCGTCTTCGTTGGACTCCCAGGATTTGGCCAGTTGCGGTTGAGGAACCCCGTCTTCACCCACCCAGACCAGTGACTCGGCGATTGACAGGCCCACCTGGCCCGTGCCCACCCCGTCCGTGGCGGGGTCCGACACATAGGGAATCCAGTTGTATTCGGTGCGCAGGGTTCCGCCACGCAAGGGGAGGGCCTCCGACGGCGTAGACGGTTCGGCCGCAGCGTCGGACGCACGATCGGCAGCATTGTCGCGTGCTGGAGTACAGCCTGCCAGGGCGAGCACGACAGCCATCAGCGCAGCAATGCGTGCGGAGGGCAAATTCTGTCCGGACTTTGCGTTCATCGTGCTGCGCATCTTCGACCAGGGCGGGTCGGCCGTGGGCACGGCGAAAGCCCGGTTGCGCCTACCGTGCCTCCATCCGGAACAGCCACCGGTGCGGCGGCATGGGCCGGTCCGTTAACGCGGCAAACACCCGGCGGCGGTCCTCGTCCTGCTCGACTATCACTGCTCGCCGTTCGTAGACTTCGTCGCCTACCCTGAGCCGGACATTCGGGTTCCCGGCCACGTTCTTCGGCCAGCGCTTCGTCGCGCACTCGTTGCAGGGCACGTAGAGATCGCCGTCGACGATCCAGGACGTCGTCGTCACCGAGTGCGGGATGCCGTACCAGGTGGCGGTCTCGACGAAGATCTGCATGCGCCCGGGCGTCCGGAAAGACCAGTCGGTATCCTGTTCTGCCGCGAGGTGCCCGCCAAGGCGTGTGCCGGGACGACGCTCCTGCGGTTCGAACGGTACGAACAGGGCCGCGACATAAGCAGCCAGGATCACGGGCACGGCGATCAGCACGGCTCTCTTCATTTGCGCTCCAGTCGGTACTCGGGCTTCCTGTCTCCGCCCCTCGGCGAGAAGCGTGCGAGAATTTTGGCACAGTTCGCGGCGCGATACCGAGTTCGCCCGGCGTCGTCATGTCCGATTCGACGCCGGGACCGGCGTTAGCGGTCGATCAGCAGGCGATTCTCGTCATCGATCAGGATCACCCTGCTCGGCAGTTCACTCCCCCAACGCCAAAGAACCAGGTTCACATCCTGTTCCGTGGCGCCGATGGCGTAGCTCCGATATCGCATTCCGGCGTAGCCCAGGCTCACCAGCCGTTCCGCGAGCCGGTGGGAAGCGGGTTTTCCGCCCGAAAACATCTCATCGCGCCAGGCCGGACAATCGAGATCCGCCCGGTCGACGGAAAGCGCGGTCATGACGGAGGGATCGAGCGCGTCGAGAACCGGATCTACATCCAATTCATAGGAACAGAGTACCAGCGGCTGCATCCGTCGCCCGACGGGACTGACTTCCCGCATCGCCGTTGCCGCGGAAAAAGAAAGATACAGGGCGGGGCGCCCGACTCGATTGAAGCGCCCGCCTCCACGGCGGGCGCCTTCGCCGGACAACGGGGCCCACGCCCATCGCGGGTCGTGCGACCGGTAGACGACGGTTTTGAGATGCACGTTGCGTCAAGGGATCAGGCGTAGCCGCCTTCCAGAACCTGATCGAGATAGGCATGCACCATGTGGGCCTTTCCGTCCCGCACAAGTTGACATGGCGTGCGGTTGGCGAAACCGGGCAGCGGTTCCGACCGGAACCAGGCATAGGCGACCAGCGGCGAACCAAGTTCCGCATCGACGCGGTGCAGAATCTCCAGCATCTGCCGCAATCGCATCTGGGTCTTCGGCGCGCCGATGCGCGAGCTTCGGGAAAGTGAATCCCGGCTGAGCCCCAGCGTACCCGCGAGTTCGGCCTTGGTAGTCTTCAGTTGCGCCGCTACAGCCTGCGGTGAAAACCCTGCGTCTATGGCCATGTCCCGAATTTCCATCGCGATTACACATGTATCTACAGAATTTTCGTCATTCTATGTGTCTTGGTCGCAATGTCAACCTTCACTCGCTTGTGCCGTTCGCGAAGCGTCAACGACCGAATTTCATCTCGACGCGAACGGCGGCGGGTCGCGGGTTGCGCTGATCGATGAACGGCACCACGTCCAATACCACCTGGTTCCAGCACTCCATGGTTTCGAGGTTCGCCGTGCGGATCACGATCTCCGCTAAGGAAGGCAATGTCCTGGTGACATCCCTTCACGCAGTTTGTAATATATGGTTAATTCTAATAACACTTGTAATTAAGTCATGAAGCTTCACGAGGAAATTCTCGGCGCCGCCCGCCGCGTTTGCACCGCTCGCAGCAACTGGACCTTTACGCCGGCCGAGATCGTCCACGCGCTGCCGCACCTGAACGAGCGCTCGGTGCGAACACACGTCGTCAGCCGCTGTTGCGTCAACGCGCCGAGCCACCATGCCCATCGCTGGCCCTATTTCAAGCGTCTTCGCCGTGGCATGTACACCATTCAGAAGGAGTACCGTGCATTGCCGGGCGGCTCACCACACGCCGACGCCACAACGCCCGAGGTCGCCGAATCCGGCGCAGCCTACGATGTGGAACCCGATGCTGCCCGGTCTGCGATTCATGCGGTCGTCGCCGAAAACGAAGGACGATACACCGCGGAATGCCTCGAAGTGGCAGTGGTCACCCAGGGCAGGTCGCTGGACGAGGTGCTCGGCAACCTGCGCGAAGCGCTGGACCTTTACATGGCCGACGAAGATCCGGTTCTCTTGGGGCTGACATCCCGGCCCCGCCTTTTCGTCAGCTTCGAGACTTCGGCACTTCCTTCCTGATGCCGCGGCTCAGGCGGCTCAAGGCCAGGGAAGTTCTGCGAGCACTGCGCGCGTTCGGGTTTGACGTGGTATCGATGCGAGGCAGCCACGCAAAACTCGTGCGGATTGCTTCGAGCGGGAAACGGGAAATACTGATCGTTCCCGTACACCGGGATTTGACTGCCGGAACCCTGCACGCGATCTATCGACAGGCAGGCCGCTTTGTTCCCGAGCAAGATCTGCGTCGGGTGTTCTTTACCGATTGACCTGCCTCTATGCGACGCGCCCGGGCCGCTGTTATCCGGACGTCCTGCTGAGAATCCGGTCGAGCACGTCCTCAAGCGCTTTCGCCGGGTTGTCCACGGCGTGCCCGGTCCGCCAGGCGACGTGGCCATCTGGGCGGATCAACACAGCGCCATCCGCCACCCCGTACAGTTCCTCCCACTTGTCCTCAACGTCGATGACGGTTTCGCCGATGACCACCGGCTTGACCTCCGGAGCCAGCCGGCGGGCGGCCTCCCGCCAAGCGGATGCCCGGTCGGTGCCGGCAAGCAGTACGAAGCCGTCACCGTAGAGGTCCAATGTGGAGATCCGCCGGCCGTTTTGCTGCAGCCACAGGTGCGGCGCGCGTGCCCCGGGCCTGGCACAGGGAACGTAGTCGCGATCGGCGTCTTCGACGGTGGGCAGCGAAGTGCCGTCGGGCACCAGCGCGCCGTTCTCGTAGCAGAACCCGAGTTCGCGGCCCGGGGAATCGAAATGACCCGCCTCGGCGTCCAGGATCTCCTGGATTTCGGCAGAAAGCGCCTCCTTGGTGACCTCTCCTGCAGCCAGGCGCTGCCCCTGGGCCATCGCGCCCGGCCCCATGATCTTGGCGAACCCGAACACGTTCCTGACGCTGAACTCGCTGTTCCCCACGGCAACCGGGCTGCGCTCGGCTTCATAGGTGTCGAGCAGGGCGTCACCTGCGCTGCCGTTCAGCACCGCAGCGAGTTTCCACGCGAGGTTGTGCGCATCCTGCACGCCGGTATTCAGGCCGTAGCCACCGGTCGGCGGGAAGCGGTGCGCCGCATCGCCGGCGAGAAACACCAGACCTGAGCGCCATGCCCGGGTCGTCTGGGCCGTCATCGCCCAGGGCTTGACGGAACGCACCTCGACGTCCACATCTGTCCCTACGGCACGGCGGACGATCTCCGCACAGCGATCCGGCGTGAATTCATCGAGCGGCACATGGCCGCCGCTGAAGGCGGTCTGGACGGACCAGCGGTTGTGGCCCATGTGGATGATCGTGACGGGGGATTCGGCATCGATCGTCCAGTAGAGCAGTACCGGGCGCCCTGCCATCCACGGCGTGAGGTCCACATGGCAGTAGATGCCGACTATGTAGGCAAGTACCGGCATGCCTTCCATTTCGATGCCGGCCAGCGTCCGGGTGGTGCTCGAGGCGCCATCGCAGCCCACCAGGTACCGGGCCCGGATCTGCCGTGTTTCGCCCGCCCGGTTTACCGTGGCCGTGACGCCGTCGTCGTCCTGTACATAGCCTGTCAGTTCGGCGGAGAACTGGATGCGTCCCGGGCCCTGCAGCGCCTGCGCCGCGATCAGCGGTTCGATCAAGTCCTGGGGGCAGGACGTGCCCATGCTCGGGCTTGCGGCAAGACGGGCGGCCATGCGCGACTCATTGAGGCCGGGCTCGATGGAAGCCAGTTCCTCGCCGGCAACGCTGGTGACGAAGCGTATGACGTCCTGGGCCATCGGATCGGACCGGGCATGCACCGCATCTTCGATGCCGATGGAGCGGAAAATCTCGACGGTACGGCGGTTCACCACATGGGCCTGTGGGTGGTCGCAGGTATCCGGATCGGCCTCCACCAGCAGCGACTCCACGCCGAAGCGGGACAGCAGTGCAGACAGCGTGAGCCCCGTCGGTCCGCCGCCTACGATCAGCACAGAAACGTTTTCGACAGTGCTCACACTGGCAACTCCTCGGACACGCGCGGGCGCCGGCTCGTCCAACCGGCGGACAGCTCTTCGCCCCCCGCTCCCGCAACAGGTTGTCGACAGGCGCGTCACCGTAAAGGGGAGGGCGCGCGCCGGTCAAGCCTGCGCAGACGGGTGCCTGTCAATGCCGCTCGACAAGTTGAAAGCCCGGTAATGGTCATGCGTATCTGATTAACTTCGCCAATGCGACTACAATCGGCTTGACACTCGATCATGGGACGGAAGCAATGAGATTGAACGTGAACGGCGAGGCGGTTCGCCTGACAGGCGTCGATCCGTCGGCACCCCTGCTGTGGGTACTGCGCGACGAGCTGGGCCTGGTGGGGACCAAGTTCGGCTGCGGCATCAGCCAGTGCGGCGCCTGCACGGTGCTTGTGGACGGCAATCCGGTGCGGTCCTGCTCTTATCCGGCCGCGGCGGCCATTGAGGCGGAAGTGACCACCATCGAAGGCCTGGCTGCGCCGAACGGTGAACTGAACGCCGTGCAACAGGCCTGGGTAGACCTCGATGTTGCCCAGTGCGGCTATTGCCAGGCGGGGCAGGTACTGGCGGCCGAGGCGTTGCTGCGGTCGAATCCGGATCCGAGCGATGCCGATATCGACCGGGCCATGGCCCCGAACATCTGCCGCTGCGGTACCTATCTGCGCATCCGGCAGGCAATCAAAGCGGCCGCGGCGAGCCGCCGCAGCCGGGGAGGGCAGTCATGACCTCTTCGTTCGAAGCAGCCACGGGCCTTCCCGGCGAAGTGAGCGAGGCGATCGCTCCCCCGCAACCTGTACGCATCGACCGGATCGACCGTCGCCAGTTCCTGAAGCTCACTGGAGTTGTCGGTGGCGGCCTGATTCTCTGTTTCACGGGCGTGCGGGCATCCGCGACGGGCGGCGTGCTGCGGCCGAACGGCTTTCTGCGCATCGACGCAGACGGCATTACCCTCCATGCCAAAAACCCCGAGATCGGCCAGGGGGTGAAGACCTCCCTGCCGATGATCGTCGCCGAGGAACTCGATGCCGCCTGGGAAGATGTCAACGTCGTCCAGGCGCCCATCGACGAGGCGACCTACGGCCGCCAGGTTGCCGGCGGTTCCACATCCATACCAATGAACTGGGATCCCCTGCGCCAGGCCGGAGCCACGGCACGGGCCATGCTGGTGGGCGCCGCCGCGGTGCGGCTGGGCGTGCCCCCGGCGGAACTGTCCACGCGCGACAGCCAGGTGATTCACGCGCGCAGCGGGAGCCGCCTTCCGTATACGGAACTGGCCGCTGCCGCCGCGGAGATGCCCATTCCACCGGCGGATTCGCTGCGCCTGAAGACGCCGGACCAGTACCGGTTGCTCGGCACCCGCATCACCGGCGTCGACAACGAGGCCCTGGTACGCGGCCAAGCGCTGTTCGGCATCGATCAGTCGCTGCCCGGCATGAAGTTTGCCGTCTACCAGAAGTGCCCGGCGCAACGCGGGCGGGTAAAATCCTTTAATTCAAAAGAAATCAAAGGTTTGCCGGGTGTACTTGATGCGTTTTCCCTAGAGGGAAACGGCAATCCCATGGAATTGATGCCGGGTGTCGCCATCGTCGCCGACTCCACCTGGGCGGCAATTGCGGCCAAGCGGCGACTGAAGGTCGATTGGGATGAAAGCAAGGCCGCCAAGGACAGTTGGAGCGATGCAAAGGCGCAGGCGGAGCGCCTTCGCAGGCAACCCGGCGCGACCCGCGTCATCGAGACGGGCGACGTAGACAAGGCGCTCGCCGCCGGGTCCAAGCGCCTAGAGTCCTTCTACAGCTACCGCTTTGCGAGCCACGCCCAACTCGAACCGCAGAACTGCACCGCCTGGTATCGAAACGGCGCCATCGAAATGTGGGCGCCCACCCAGACGCCCGGCAGGGGCATCGGCAACGTGGCCAACACCCTGGGCATTGCCCCGGACAGGATCACCCTCCACCAGGCACGCTGCGGCGGCGGTTTCGGGCGCCGGCTGTACAACGATTTCATGTGCGAAGCGGCAGCCATCGCGGCCCGGGTCGACGGGCCGGTGAAGCTGCAGTGGACCCGGGAAGACGACATGTCCTACGACTACTTCCGGGCCGGCGGGTTTCACCAGCTCGAAGGGTCCGTCGACGGGGAAGGCCGGGTCTCGGGCTGGCACGACCATTTCATCACGTTTGCCGACGGTGACCGTCCCGTGAGCGGGGGCAGTATCCGGGCCAGCGAGTTTCCCGCGGGCCTGGTCGACAACCTGCGCATCGAGCAGACCGCCCTCGATTGGCGCACGCGTTGCGGCGCCTGGCGGGCGCCGGGCGCGAACGTCTTCGCTTTTGTCATCCAGAGCTTCGTTCACGAGCTCGCGGTCGCTGCCGGCCGCGATCACCTGGAGGTATTGCTGGAGGTTCTCGGTGAGCGGCGCTGGCTGGAACAAGGGAATGCCTGGGCGCTACATACCGGCCGGGCTGCCGGAGTGGTCAGGCTGGCGGCGGAGAAGGCGGGTTGGGGGCGCGCCATGCCCGCGGGCCGGGGCCTTGGCCTTGCGTTCCATTTCAGCCACGCCGGCCACATCGCCGAGGTGGCCGATGTCAGCGTCGATGCCGGCCGCAGGATCCGGGTCAACCGGGTGACGGTGGCCGCGGATGTGGGCCCCATCATCAATCTGAGCGGTGCCGAGCACCAGTTGCAGGGCTCCGTGATCGACGGGCTCTCCACCATGCTCGACCTGTCGGTGACCTTCGAGAACGGCCGTGTGCAGCAGTCCAACTTCGACAGCTACCCGATCCTGCGCATGCCGGATACCCCGGAGCTCGATGTCCACTATGTCAAGAGCGACTGGCCGCCCACCGGCCTCGGCGAACCGGCGCTGCCGCCGTTGGCCCCGGCGGTGTGCAACGCGATTTACGCGGCCAGCGGACATCGAATCCGCAGCATGCCCATCAGCGAGGAGGGGTTCTCGATCGGTTGAATGAACGCGATGGACTCGAATCGGCACCTCGGCATTGCCGGGTGGGCGTGCAGCGCGATTGTTGAGGCTACCGAACGGCCCGTCCGCCGCACCCCGATCAACCGGACCTCTACACCACGGCGGGTTCAAGCAATTGGATGGTGCCCGCATCGGCATCCATCTCCGCCGCAACTCCGATCGGGATGGTCCGCTTCCATTCGACATGGCCGATCATCGCTCCGGAAAAGACGGGCTTTCCGAGTCCGCCCAAGTGCTGCTCGAACACATCGTTGAGCGAAAAGGTGCCGAATCGGTCCGGTGAGATGCCGCAGCCGGTGAAACCGCCCAGGATGATCCCGGCAGCTTTCTCGAACACGCTGGCGAGCGCCAACTGGGTGAGCATGCGATCGCAACGGTAGATGTATTCGCCCACTTCCTCCAGGAACACCAGCGCACCGGTGACATCGGGAAACCAGGGCGTGCCGGCCAGGCCGGAGAAAAGCGTCAGGTTGCCCCCCACCAGCCGGCCCCGGGCGCGGCCCCCCACGATGGGATGAACCCTGTAGTCGCGCACCGCCAGGCTGTCGTCCCTGACCTCGGGGTTCCGCATCAACGGCGCCTCACCGTCGAATATGATGCTGCTGACGCCCCGGGTGGTGAACTCGGTCCAACGCGAGGAACCGTTGGGGCCGTGAAAGCCGACAAGGCCGCTTCTGGCCAGGAACGCATTCAGGAGCGTGGTGATGTCGCTGTAGCCGAGAAACACCTTGGGATTCGCCGCGATCCGATCGAAATCCAGGTGGGGGAGGGTGCGCGCCGCGCCCCAACCCCCTCGCAGGGCGATGACGCCGGCAACATCGGCGGCAGCAAACGCGTCGTTGATATCCGCCGCGCGATCTTCGTCCGTGCCCGCGAAGTAACCGTATCGGGCGAGCACATGCTTGCCCGGCCGCACCTTCAGCCCAAGCGCCTCCAGCGACTCCACGGCGATCAGCAGGTCATCCCTGTCGTAGGTCACAGTGGCCGGCGCAACCAACGCGACCGAATCGCCTTCGCGCAAACGGGCAGGGCGCTTCGGCACGAAATCGGGATGCGCTTCAACACCGGCCGTGCCGGGCGGGACATCGGCTACGTCGCCGCCTGCGTCGATCGGAGCCGCATTGCCGGCGAGGGCGCCACCAGCGACAGCGCCACCGGCAACCACACCGGCCAGCAAGTCTCTGCGGGATAGATTTCTCAAGTCGCGCTGCGGTATCGGGTACGAATGGTGTAGACACTGTCGCCGGTCAATACGCCGCCGCGGCCGAACAGGCGGCCGTTCTGCCAGTTGGACAGCCCGAGTTCCGGCTTGTTGAGCGCGAACTGGCCGTCCACCCAGCGGGTGTGCCCATCGCCCACGAAGGGCGCATCGAGTCTGGCGAAAAAATTCTCCTGCTCGGCGGCATCGCCGGATACCAGGGTGCCGACCAGGCGCGGGCTCAGTGTATTGAACAATCGCACCGCTTCGTCGATCGAGTCCACGCCCGTCAGGCTGATTTCCGGTGTCTCCTCCCACTCCCACTCGGTGCCGAGTTGTTGTGCGTCGATGACGTCGGCCTGCGCTTCTAGCACCACGCCGGAAGCCCGGGAAACCTCCACTTGCCTGGAAAAAAGGCTTTCAGAAACAAGATGTTCACTACCGGAAGCTACATGCAGCCTGAATGGCTGGCCCCGGGCACCGCCGGCTTCTTGCAGCCCCTGGAGTACTGCGTTCACGCGTCGCATCGCATCGCTTGCCGGGTTCACGACACAACAGGTATTGAGTGTATTGCACACCTTGCGGTCGAGTGACCGAATCACCGCGGCGCGCAGTTCTTCGGCGTCCGCGTTCTCCGAGACCACCATCCAGCCGCCTCCTGTGCCATGCAGGCTGACCGGAGTACCGGCGCTTCTCGCCAGCGAACCCAGGGTCTCGACCGCCTTTCCCGAGCCCCTGGCGACCGCCAGCGAGAGCCGTTCGTCGAGAAACAGGGCCCATCCGGCCGCGTGCGCCGTACTGTCGACCAGTGACAGCGCACCCGGAGGCAACCCGGTGGCTGCGAGAGCGGGGTCGATCACAAGCCGCATGATGGCGCGCGCCGTGCGCAGCGCATCTCCGCCAATGCGGAATACGACGGTGTTTCCGCCGCGCAGCACGCCGCAGGCGTCCGCAAGCACGTTGGGGCGTCCCTCGAATACGAAAGCGACCACCCCAAGGGAAGCCGCGACCATCTCGACACGGAAGCCATCGTGTTCCACGGTTTCAAGGACCGAACCCCGGCGAGAGGGCGCCTCGGCCCAACCGCGCAACCCCTCGATCATCTTGCCGCGCATGAGATCGGAAACAGCCAGGCGCGTCGTGGAACGCCCACGCTTCCGGGCGGAGACCACATCGCGGGCGTTGATGCGGCCGATTTCTTCCCAGAGAGATTCGTCCTCAAGCGCAGCCGCAGCATGCCCGTAGAAGGCGACGATGGCTTCGTCCGGAACATCGAGCATCGCATCGAATGCCCGAACCGCGGCGTCTACGGCCACCCGGGACGTAACCAGTTCGGCTTCCGGTATGTGCATGAGCCCCCCGACGGGATTGGCGACCAGCCGGTCGCCATCCCGATAGGCTTCGGAAAGCTCGGCGTCTACCCTGAGCGCCGCGCCATCCGGAGAAAGAACCGTCGTACCTGGGGTGAGTGGATTCATCGCGCGCAGTCTAAGCACGCCGCAGCCGTTCCGCCAGCACTCGACTCGTCCGTGACGGGGAAAACCTCCGCATCGATCACACCGTCTACTTGCGGAGAAACAAACCGGAAAGAACACAAGAGTTAGTTCTGTTTCGCATAAAATCAGTGCAACCAATTGAAAACTGGATGTTCATGACCGAGGCGCAAAAGAAAAAAACAAATCGCCCCGCAGTCTTTGACTCGGAGCCACCTATTCCTTTATTTAACATAATATATATTATGCGCAATTTAGAATATGCCGCAGGCACCAGACAGGTTCTCAATTCGCCGCTTGTGTTATTTTCGCTGAGTGGAAGACAGCCCTTTCGGTCCGGCTCCAAGAATGCGGGTGTTTCCAGCGCACCGACACCACGGCCGCCCTTGGGTGAACTTTCATGCAGCCGGGTGTGCGCTGTGCGTGGTTCTCGAAAAAAAATCTCGGGAAGTGTCGCGAAGCCGATGGCTGACAAGCTGGCGGGCTCAGGTGGGATATGTCATGGTTGGCGTAACTCGCGCAACGAGCGACACATGAACACGAGCCTGGCTCAGCCTCGGCAAAACCGGTCCGCAACGGAGTCTCGCGAACCGCGCTTGGCGGTACTCATCGACGCCGACAATACCTCCCCGAAATGGGCCAACGCGATATTCAAGGAAATCGCCACTCTCGGCGAAGCGAGCGTCAGGCGTATCTACGGCGACTTTTCGGGGCAGCGGCTTCAGAAGTGGAAGGAGAAGCTCGAGAGTCACGCCGTTGTCCCCTTCCAGCAGTTTGCCTATACGACCGGCAAGAACTCATCGGACATCGCCCTCGTTATCGATGCCATGGACCTTGTGCACACCGGGCGGTTCGACGGCTTTGTGCTGGTATCTTCAGACAGCGATTTCACCCGCCTGGCCAGCCGGATACGCGAACAGGGGCTGAACGTTTTCGGTATCGGCCAGGAAAAGACTCCTGAAGCGTTCCGCAAGGCCTGCAAGCGGTTCATCTTCATCGAAAACCTGTTTGCGGAGCCAGAGGCCGCCGCTTCGGGTAAATCGTCGAAGTCGTCGGGCGCCGCGATGAGGAAGCAACCCCCGTCCAAAGCTGTGCCGCTGATTACGGCAGCGATGCGCAGCTCCGACGAGGAGGATTGGGTTTCACTCGGCGTTATCGGCAGCCATATTCATGAATCGGAGCCGGATTTTGATTCGCGTACATACGGCTGCGCCAAGTTATCCGATCTGCTCGAGAAGACGGGTCATTTTGAAGTCGACCGCGAGGTTTCCCCCGTTCGAGCGCGACTGAAGCGCCGGTAAGCGCTCAGGTACCGGGAGCGGCCACTTCCTGCAGAATGAACCCCTCTCGCGATGCTGCAAGGTCAAGCTTGGCATCCAGGCACACAAAACTCGCTCCCGAAGCATCGTCATCGCCGACCGCTATGGCGGCCCCGAGTTGTAAAGCGTCCGCCGCCGGTCACAGTAGCAGGCAATGGAGAATATTTCTGGACGCAGCCCCCCTCTCGAAGTTCTAATTCGCGCCATCACCATCCCCACGCCAAGGTGTTACCTACATGCCCTCCTACGCAGCTCTAGCAAGGCAGGATCCGGCAATCCATGCCGCCGTCATGGGTGAAATGCAGCGCCAGGCCGAAGGCGTCGAACTGATCCCGTCGGAGAACTACATCTCCGCCGCCGTCATGGAAACCATGGCGTCGGTATTCAACAACAAGTACTCCGAGGGGTATCCGGGGCGGCGCTACTACGGCGGGCAGGAATACACAGACCAGGTCGAGGCGCTGGCCATCGAGCGCGCCAAGACCCTGTTCGGGGCCGGGCACGCAAACGTCCAGCCTCACGCCGGGGCGCCCGCCAACGTTGCGACCTATTTCGCGCTGCTGGAACCGGGGGACACGGTGCTGGGAATGGACCTGAGCCACGGCGGGCACCTCACCCACGGCCACCCGGTCACCTACATCACGAAGATATACAACTTCGTGCGCTACAAGATGAAGGATACCGAGACCGGCGAGATCGACTACGACGAGATGCGCGAGGTGGCGCTCCGGGAAAAGCCGAAGATTGTACTGGCCGGCTTTTCCGCCTACCCGCGGGAGATCGACTACGCCCGCATGAACGCCATCGCGGAAGAAGTGGGCGCCTACGCGGTCGCCGACATGGCGCACATTGCCGGCCTGATTGCCGGCGGGGCCGTCAGGAACCCCTTCGATGACGGCTTCGATGTCATCCTGACCACCACCCACAAGACCCTGCGCGGCCCGCGTGGCGGCATGATCCTAACCCGCGAGGCGCAACTCGGCCGGCAGATCGACAAGTCCGTGTTCCCCGGTTTTCAGGGCGGGCCCATCATGCAGATGATTGCGGCCAAGGCGGTCGCCTTCGGCGAGGCCCTGAAACCCGAGTTCGCCGGCTACGCGCGGCAGACCGTGCGCAACGCCAGGCAAATGGCGGAAAAATTCATGCAGTCCGGCGCGCGCCTCATCACCAACGGCACCGACAATCACCTGATGATGATCGACTGCGTGAACTCCTGGAACCTTACCGGCGGCGAGGCCGAGGAACTCTTCGACCGGGTCGGCATCACCCTGAACAAGAACGTTATCGCCGACGACCCGCGCAAGCCCCTCGACCCCTCCGGCATCCGGTTGGGAACGCCGGCCGTCACCACCCGCGGCATGAAGGAAGCCGAGATGGACACCCTGGCGGACTTCATGTTGAGTGCGGTGGCCCGGCGCGGCGACGAGACGGCGCTCAACGCGCTGCACGAAGAGGTGAAAGCCTTCTGCCGGCAGTTCCCCGTACCGGGTATCGACTCTCCCTGATCGAATCGCCCAGACGGAATGACGGCGGCCAAACGCGTAGTTTTCCTCGACCGGGATGGCGTGATCAACGAACCGCCCGGCGTCGAACGCTACGTTCGACGGTGGGAGTCGTTCAGGTTCAGGGAAGGCGCACTGCCGATGCTGGCCGAACTTGCCGCCATGGGGTACCGGCTGGTGGTGATCACCAATCAGCAGGGTGTCGGCAAGGGGCAGATCGAGCCGGCGGAACTGCAGCGCATTCATGCCAACATGACCGCGGAGACCGAGCGGAACGGAGCCCGCATCGACGGCATATTCTGCTGTCCGCACCTGGAAGCGGAAGGGTGCGACTGCCGCAAGCCGAAGCCGGGGCTGATCTTCGATGCCCTTGCAGAACTCCCCTACAAGGTGGACCTGAATAGCTGCTGGTTCGTCGGCGATTCGGCGACGGATGTACAGGCAGGTCAGGCAGCGGGCCTGCGGACGCTATTGCTGGGTGTGCCCCCCGGCGTCGCCGTGGATCCTTCGCCTACGGTTCGCGTTGACCGGATCGGCGACATTCCGGAAAGCATCGCACTGGCGAATTGAGCGGCACCGCCCGGTGATTTCGCTGTTCTTGACCGCCGCTCTCAGGCCCGGTTCCAGAACGCATAGACCGGGTCGTCGGGAAAGCGCCCGCCCCGGGTTCGGAGCGCCGCGTACATCCCCGCCGGATCGTCCCGCTGATCGGTGGAGGGCTGCTCGATCTGCCAATCGTGCACGAAGGTCCTGTGGGTGAACTTCCAGGCGCCGCCGATCTCCTCGAAACGGTCGAGGTAGCGGCCTCCCGAGAGCGTATCCACCTCGCCGTCATCCCCTGAGCGCGTGTCCAGGGCGATGACATAGCTTTCCGCAACGGCCTGGGCGCCGTCCACCTGTATCCACTGATTGGAGACCGAATGCCACATGCGCACCGCCGAACGGACCGCATCCAGTATCCAGCCGCGGAACTCGTCCGCCGAGCCCTCGAAGAAAATTCCAAGGTCGACGGTTGCCCCGGGATGCCAGAGCGAGCGTTGCAGCGCCTCGTCGGCCCGGTCGACCGCCCGGGACTCGGCAACGATGAGATCGAGTATTTGGTTCTTGGCGAACGCGATGCCGGCTTGCGCCGCGAGTTCCCGCGAAATCTCCACTGTTTCTCCTCCAGTGATTTGTGGCCGGTCCGCAATGGCCCAGGATGTGAGCAGCCGACTGCCCGGGTCGCCCTCCAGCCGGGCGCCGCGGATCAACCCAGCCCCGAAGTCCGTCAGCGCGGACCCCGTACCGGCCTGATTGATATTCCAATCCAGAACGTAGGTTCGATGGTCCAGGCGCCAGACGCCGTCACGACGCTCGTGGCGGTCGAGATAACGCCCGCCTATGAGCGACTGCAGCGGGCCGTCGCCGTTTGCACCGGGCGAATAGGCGATGATGTAGCTCTCCGAGACCGCGCGGTCGCCCTCCACCCTGATCCAGATATTGGCCGGGCGGTGCATGGTGACCTCGTGATGAGCCCGCTCGGACGGGCCGGTCATGACGTCGCAGAACTCCGCTGCGCTGCCTACGAAGAAACCGTAATCGAGTTCGGCATCGCCGTGAAAGGCGGAACTCATGAGCGCGCGGTCGGCCCGGTCGATGCCCCGTTGCAGCCGCGCGATGGCGTGCATGATTTCCTGCCTGGCCACCATGTCCTCGAGCACGGCCGCCACATCGAGATCGCTCATCCGAAACCTCCGTGATCCGCGCATACTATCTCAGGATCGCCACCTTGCTATAGAGTTGCGCCCGTTCCTGGAAACCACAACGAGGAAAAACCCATGAAAGTGATCATCGCCGGCTTCATAGACCTTGAGGATCCATCCCAGGTCAAGGACATGCTGACCAGCGCCCGCCCCCACATCGAGGGCGCCCTCGAGGAGGAAGGCTGCATCGCCTACGACTGGACCGAAGACCACCTCGTGCCCGGCCGGATTCACGTCTACGAAGAATGGACATCCTCAGAGACCCTGGAAGCGCACCTCCAGGGCCACTGGTACCGCGACATGGGCGCCCACATCGCGAGCTATCCCCGCAAGATGGGCGACAACGTCATCAAGAAGTATCGCGTCGATTACGAAGAGCCGGTCTACGATGAGACCGGCGTCGCCCGGGGACATTTCTTTACCGAATCGAAGTGACCCGAACGGGGAGGCTGCGATCCGTCCGCCCCGCTCACCTCAGCCCGGATGTTCCAGCAGGTCCAGCAGATACGCGCCGTAACCGCTCTTTGTCAAAGGCCCGGCGAGCCGCCTCAGGCCGTCGTCGTCGATCCAGCCCATGCGCCAGGCCACCTCTTCCGGGCAGCCGACCTTCATGCCCTGGCGTTTCTCCAGCGTCTGGATGAAATGGGCGGCTTCGAGCAGGGCATCGGGAGTGCCGGTGTCGAGCCAGGCCGTGCCGCGCGCCAGGCGGCGAACATCGAGTTCACCGCGCTCCAGGTAGATGCGGTTGATGTCGGTGATCTCCAGCTCGCCCCGCCTGGACGGTTTGAGCGTCCGGGCCATGTCCACCACCTGCGCATCGTAGAAGTAAAGGCCCGTCACCGCGTAGCGGCTCCGCGGCCGGTCTGGCTTCTCCTCGATGGAGAGGGCTTTCCGCTGCGGATCGAACTCCACCACACCGAATGCTTCCGGGTTGCCGACCGGGTATGCGAACACCGTCGCGCCCGCAGCCTGCCGGGACGCGTCCTGCAGCAGGCCCGAAAGCCCGCTGCCGAAGAAGATGTTGTCGCCCAGAATGAGCGTGCTGGGGTCTCCGGCGAGGAACTCCTCACCCAGGATGAAAGCTTCGGCCAGGCCGCGCGGTTGGCCCTGCACGGCGTATTCGATGGAAATGCCCCACTGCCCTCCCCCGCCGAGAACCTGCTCGAAACGCGGCACATCCTGGGGTGTGGAAATCACCAGTATCTCCCGGATACCCGCCAGCATCAGGGTACAGAGCGGGTAGTAGACCATCGGTTTGTCGTAAACCGGGAGCAATTGCTTGCACACGCCGAGAGTGGTCGGATACAGGCGGCTGCCTGAGCCACCGGCTAGAACGATTCCCTTTCTGCTGTTCATTCTCGAACCACGCAACGGCCCAACCCGATTGGAAGCCGGTGAACGGGTGCAACCAGCCCGCCCCAAGTCCGGCGGCAGGCGGGCTGCGCCTGATACCGCCGGCACCAAAAGATCGTAGACTACACACATGACAGCGGCCATTCGACCCGTTCTGGCTTACTTCATGGCCTTGCAGGACAAACTTTGCGACGCCCTGGAGACCATGGATGGAGAGGCCGCATTCGCGCGGGAAGAACTGGCCGGGCCCGCCGGCGGCCTTGCCAGGCCGCGGGTTCTTGCCGACGGCCCCAACATCGAGAAAGCGGCGGTGCAGTTCACCCATGGGATCGGCGACGCACTGCCACCGGCAGCCACGGAGCGCAATCCGGAGCTTGCAGGGCGCGGTTTTCAGGCGGCATCGATCTCCGTCATCGTGCATCCCCTCAACCCTTACGTGCCCATCACGCACATGAACCTTCGTTTTTTCCTGGTGGACGGCAGCGGATCGGGGGTTGGCGAAGCCTCCTCAACGAGCGGCCGGCAACCCGTGTGGTATTTCGGTGGCGGCTTCGATCTTACCCCCTGCTACGGCTTTGAAGAGGACTGCATCCACTGGCACCAGGTAGCGCGCCATGCAGCCGGCGCCCACTACGGCACGTTCAAGTCTGCCTGCGATGAGTACTTCCACCTTTCACATCGGGATGAATGCCGGGGTATCGGCGGGCTCTTCTTCGACGACTGGGCGCAAGGCGGGTTCGACAGCAGCCTGGCCCTGGTCAAGGCCATAGGAGATGCTTTTCTGCCGGCATACCGGCCCATATTCGAGCGGCGCGTCGCGATGCCCTGGAGCGAGCGCCAACGCCAATGGCAACTCTACCGGCGCGGCCGCTACGCCGAGTTCAACCTGGCGATCGACCGGGGCACGCGCTACGGCCTGCAAAGCGGCCGCCGGATTGAATCGGTGCTCGCATCCCTGCCACCCAAGGCCGCCTGGCGCTACGGCTACCTGCCCGAGGACGGATCGCCAGAAGCGGAACTCATGACCTATGTCAAGCGGCCCAGGGACTGGCTGCCCGCTGTGGATAACTCTGGGGATTAAATCGTATGAAATTGACCGAACGAGTGGGCAGCGGTCGCCACTAACCTGAATTTCCCAATTTTTATTTTATTTATCAAAACTTTACACACACTATTCTATAAATGACATTGTAATGGATCCGTAACTTGACAAAAGACCAAATGTGCATAATGCCAAACGAATCAATGGCAGGCAGTGCAGCACGAAAGCCGCCCGCCAGCCGCCCGGCATGACGAAAAGTCCGCCGGGCATGCCGGTTACTTCTTTTCTTTCACCCGTAGCCGATCCTCCACGGAGGTCACGCCCTTGATGGATTGTGCGATCTCCACCGCTCTCGCCTTCATTTCCGGCGAATCCACCCGTCCGAGAAGCGTGACCACGCCCTTTTTCACTTCAATGTTCATGCGCGCGCCGTTCACGTCCGGAGCGCGAACCAGCTTGGATTTGACACGGACCTGAATGGCCGTATCGTCGGTGAACTCGCCCACGGTCCGCGATTTGCCGTCCTTGTAGCTCTGGCACCCGGAAATCAACAGCACTCCCGCAATAGCTGCCATCAGCAGAGTCGTCTTGCCCACCGTTCAGCCTCGCTTTCACTACCGGTTGACTGCATTCTATACCCCTGGTTGGCGGATAGCGCTCTCCGGCAACGACTGAACACCACAACCGGACGCAATTCGAATCCGTCGGATTTTTTGCACGGTGCAATTAGAAGCCGAGGCGAATGCCGACAGCGGCGGTACGGTCCTTGTTGGGGCGCGCGCCATAGGGGTGACGGCCGAGTATGGCCTGCGACCGCGTCAGGTTTTCCACACGGGCGAACAGGTCCACCCGGTCGCTGAACGCCCAGGTCACGGCAACGTCCACTGTGAACGCGTCGTCGGTTTTCTCGAAGGCACCGCAGGACGCCCGCACACAGACCGCATCGATATAGTGCAGGCCGAGGTGCGCTTCCAGCGGCCCGCGCAGCAGCCCCAGCGTCGCGCTGAGTTGATGATCGGGTATGTAGGGGATCGGGTCGTCCTTGCCCACCGGGCCGAAGAAATCCGTGTCGGCGATGTCGGAGTCGAAGCGCGCGCGCATCCAGGTGTATGAGACGCTCAGGGGCACGCTGAACCCGCGGTTCGGCGCCAGTTCGAGATCGAGCATTGCCTCCAGGCCTCGAACGGTGGCGGCATCGCCATTGAAGGCATCGCCCACCTCACAATCCGCGCCCGAGGATGCCGTGCAGACGCCCAGCAGGTTATCGTAGTCGCTCCAGAATGCCGTCATCTCGCCCTGCCAGGCTTCGCCGTTCGCGCGCATGCCCAGTTCGTAGTTGACCGCCCGCTCCTCCTTGACGTCCGGCGCGTTGGTCGGTGCGGTGAACCCCTTGTGAACGCCGCCGTACAGTCTGAGCACCTCGTTCGGGTCGAAACTCACGCCCATCCCCGGCAGCCATACCCGGGTGCGGTTCTCCCGGGTGTCACGCAAGTTCGACGCGGCGCGGGAAGCAGGATCCGGGGTTCGGCCATGCCGCGTTTCGAAGCGCCTGCGTTCCTGGTCGATGGATTCGTACCGCAGCCCGGGAGAAACCACCCATCGACCGAAAGCAATCCTGTCCTGGATGTACAGGGCCAACGCCTCCGCCCGCTGGATGCGATTGCCCGCATTGCCCGGTAATCCCGGGTCGTCCAGCACCAGCCTGCCGTCCTGTTGACGATAGCTGCTGTTGCGTTGCAGCCGGTCTTCCTCGTCCTCATGCAGGCGCACGCCGGCTTCGACGTCATGGCTTGTTCCGGCCAGCGTCAGCGCCCAGTCGGCATTGACCTGGATGCCCCGCGAATACTATTCGCGGGCGTTGGAACGGAGCTGGATGCTCCCGGGAGGCGTGTCGAGGGCGCCGTGGAGAATAGCCTCCAGGTCGCTCGCGGAGCGCTCGCCCAGCCCCTCGCCGCGATTGACCGCCTGCACTACCCTCGACCAGCTCGTCCGCGTGAACGACCCGGCGTGTTCGCTGCCGTCGAAGTCGATTCCCTCGGTCTTGAACCAGTCCCGCTCGTGTTCGTTGTTGTAGACCGTCGCCGACAGGCGCGCCTGACCGTTGAGGGAGAGCTCGTAACGGAATATCACCTGCTCGTGTTCCGTGTCGATGGTGTCCAGTGCGGACAGCCCGTAGCGCCGCCAGGGCCGGTCATCGAAATCGGCGTCGGTGAGCCCAAGGTAACTCTGGTTCGATGACTGCCTGGCGTACTGCAGCTTGAGATCGAACCGGTGACGTGAATCCGGAGGGGCGAAACGGGCTTTGAGCGTGTAGTCCTCGAGTTCGAGGCCGGTGTCGCCCCCGTCCCGGTCAATGTGCTGATAGCCGTCGGAGAACCACTGGTGGGTTTCCACCAGGAAGCCCAGTCCCGCCCGGTTGGAGCCCCCGTAGAAAGCGTGGATGCGGCCGGTGCCGTCTTCGCCGGCTTCGGCCACGAGCATCCCGCGCCGTTCGGACGGCACCGGGGTCGAGACCATGTTCAGTGCCCCGCCGATCGTATAGGGCCCCTGGGTAATGGCGGACGGGCCCTTCAGCACCTCGAAGGCCGCCATTCGGCCCGCGGTGGGAAAGTAGTAGGCAGAGGGCGCGGAGTACGGGGCCGGCGCGATCAGTACGTTGTCTTCGAGCAGTGTGATGCGGCCGCTGCGCTCGCTCGCTACCCCGCGAATGCTGATGTTCGGACGCAATCCGTAGCCGTCCTCCACCTGCACCGAAACCCCGGGGACCCGCCGCGCAATGCGCTGAATGTCGGAATACGCGAACTCCCGCAGGTCCTGCGCACCGATGACATGGGCCGCCCCGTTGACGTCCCGGGCGTCTTCCCGCGTACCGACGATGGTGAGCTCCTCATGGAAGGACGAATCCCCCTTGTCGCCGGCGACGGCGGATTGGCCTCCCGAGGCGAGCAGCAGTGCGCATAGGGCGAATTCTTTCGGTGCCATCTGGAAATGTCCCATCCCATCGGGTTGGCGCGGTGCAAACTATAGCTGTTTGTAAATGCACGTCAATGGCGAATAGGAATAATTTGTATTACCAATGTTTGCGTATGATCGAGGGCAACAGCACGATAGCCATCGCAGTTCCGCCGTAAGACAATTCACGGATGGCGGCTATCGACATCGAACTACCGGGCGGCTGCGTGGTTGAAGCCGGACCGGTCGCGAATCGTCCCCTCTACCCCGAAGAGGCGTCGGCCGTGGCACGCGCGATACCGAAACGCAGGCGCCAGTTTGCCAGCGGGCGTTATTTCGCGCGCAGGGCACTGCACAGGCTGGCCGGTGTCTCCCTACCCATCCCGCGCGGCGACCGGGGCCGTCCGGTGTGGCCTCGAGGTTTCATCGGGTCCATCAGTCATAGCGAAGCGCTGGCGGCAGCGGCGGTGTCCACAGGCCCACTGCGTGGTATCGGCATCGATGTGGAGGATGCGCAGCGCTTCGCGCGCAGCAATCCCCGCCTGCACGGCAAACTGTTCACACCGGAGGAGCGATCGAGGACACTGGGCCGCCCTGTGGAAGCCGCTGTGACGTTCAGCGCCAAGGAAGCCGCCTACAAGGCCGTCAATCCACTCGTGGGCAGATACATCGGTTTTCGGGAAGTGACGGTCGAAATCGACTGGGACAGGTTGGCCTTCCGGGTTAGTTACGTGGGAGAACACGAATCCAACCGCCTGCTCGACCGGGGCTACGGGCGTTTCTGCTGCCTGGACGGGCAGGTCGTTACGTTGTTCTTTATTGACTAGGCACGCGATTGACTAGGCGGGTGATTGACCAGGCGCGCGGCAACGCCCGCCCCTGCCGTCATCCGCGCTAATTCGACGCAAGCGAGACGTTGAACACCCCCGCAAGGCGGGCTGAGTCCATCACGTGGATCATGGTCCCCGTCTGGGAATCCGGATGTGGCTGGATGACCACGGGCGCCTCGGGATTTTCCGCGTGCAGGCGCTCGATGTTGGCCCGCACCGAACGCCAGTCGACATCGCGCTGCGCGATCATGATGCGGTCACGGTTGGTGATGCGCACAACGATGCTCTTCTTGTTCGGGTCTTCCGACTTCGGCGCGTCGTCCGGCTGGTTGACATCAAGGCCCACTTCCTTGACGAAGGTAGCGGTGACGATGAAGAAAATGAGCATGATGAACACGACGTCCAGCATGGGCGTAAGGTTAATGTGCTCTTCGGTGTCCTCGTCCCCGTGCCCGCCAATGATTCTGCGCATGTCCCGTACCCCGAGCGAAGCAGTGCGAACGGTTAGTGTACTCGCAACTCCACCGCCGGAAAAGGCGCTGCGGGCCCGCCCGCGGCAGGGGACCCGGGCCGTTCTGATATCATCGCCCGCATGCCCACCAAGGATGTCGAAGCGCTCGCGCGCCTGATCGATACGTCGGACCGCATCGTGTTCTTTACCGGCGCCGGCATCAGCACCGAGTCGGGCATTCCCGACTTCAGATCCCCCGGCACGGGCTTGTGGACGAAGATGAAACCCATCCCGTTCCAGGAGTTCATCGCCTCCGAGGAGGTGCGCCAGGAGTCCTGGCGACGGCGATTCAGCGGCGAGCGCACCCTGGAGAACGCCGAGCCCAACAAGGGGCACCGGAGCGTGGCGCAACTGGTCGACGAGGGCCGCTGTATTGCGGTGATCACCCAGAACGTCGACAACCTCTTCCAGGATGCGGGCATACCGGACGACAAGGTCATCGAACTGCACGGCAACGCGGGGTATGCCAAATGCCTTGACTGCGGAATTCGCTACGAGATGGCCGATCTCGAGAACCAGCTTCGGGAAACCGGCCGGGTGCAGCCCTGCAGCGCCTGCGGCGGCATCGTCAAGTCGGCAACCATCTCGTTCGGCCAGGCAATGCCGGAAGCGGAAATGCAGCGCGCACAGGAGGCCACCGAGTCATGCGACCTGATGGTCGTCGCCGGCTCCTCCCTGGTCGTCTACCCCGCCGCCGGCTTTCCGGAATACGCAAAGCAACTCGGCGCCAGGGTCGCCATCCTCAACCGGGAAGAAACGCCCCTGGATCCCATCGCCGACGTGGTTGTCAACCGGGAGATCGGGCCGACCCTGTCGTTCGTCGTCGGGCTGAACTAGCAGTTTTCGGCCCGCAACGGGATCGCGGAGCCGGTGTGTCGAACAGTTCCTTCGATTCGGCTCCGAGAGCAGGAGTGCGCTATGGGGTCGCTACCGGTCGGGCGCAGCCCGAGCCGAAGCACCGCTTCGGCAGGTGGCGACGCCCCGCAACTGGTTGCGGGGCCGGGTGTCGAACAATCTGCACCCTCGAATTCCACGACAACGCGTCCGCTTGGCGTGCCGGATACCCGTACCGCACACCTACTCCCTCCCAACGGTAATCTGTTCCTTGCACGTCAGCGCCCCGGCGCGCCGGGGTGGAAACTTTCATGCAAGTCGGCAACCCGGTGCGCCGGGACAAGGACGTGGAAGGAACAACGCCGAATCTTGGGAAAGAGTTCGTATGCGGCGCTTCCCTTTCGGCGCGTTAAGCTCGTCCGAAAGCCTGGCGTCACGCTGGATGATGTGGCCGTGCGCCGAAAGGGAAGCGCCGTATGCGAACTCGCTGT
>CAZWZH010000116.1:0-3483 GCA_964638775.1 uncultured Pseudomonadales bacterium | reverse complement strand
CCGGCGCCGCCCCAGTTCAGGTTGGCCGAGTGCTCCGGCATTCCGATGACGCCCAGGTGCTCGCCGTCCGGCGCGAACACCCAGAAGCCGCGCGGGCCGGTCACGTAGACGTTGCCCCGCTCGTCGCACTTCATGCCGTCGACCAGGCCGCCCGCCATCTCGCCGTCGCCGATGTTCCCGGCGAATACCCGCCCGTTGCCGAGCGAACCGTCGCCGCCCACGTCGAACACCCGGATGTGCGCGTGCGCGGTGTCGTTGACGTACAGGATACTCTCGTCCGGGGAGAAGCAGAGCCCGTTGGGCTGGCCGAAGTCATCCGCCTCGCAGTGCAGTTCGCCGTCGGGCGCGATGCGGAACACCCCCTGGAAGCCGAGTTCCTGATCGCGCTCCAGGCCGAAGCCCGGCATGCGGCCGTATGTCGGGTCGGAGAAATAGACCGAGCCGTCGGATTTCACCACCACGTCGTTGGGGCTGTTCAGTTCCTTGCCGTCGTAGTGCGAGGCGAGCACCTGGCGCTCGCCGGACGGGGTCTCGCGAGCCAGCACGCTGGTGACGTGCTCGCAGACGTAGAGGTTGAGATCGGCATCCAGCGTCATGCCGTTGCCCTTGTTGTTGGGGTGGCGTACGTCGCTCGCGCCGTCCGCCTCGCTCCAGCGTCGGCGCGTGTCCCCGGGGATGTCACTGAAGTAAAGGCACTGCTCGACGGGGTGCCAGACCGGCCCCTCGGTGAACTGAAATCCCGTGCAGACCTGTTCGATGGCTGCATCCTCGGCCACGAGTTCCAGCAGCCGCGGTGAATTGACTTCGATCATCCTGTTCCCTCCCTGCGTGACAACACGCCTTGCTTGCGCCCCAGCGGCGGACAGACTCTATCACGCCCGCGGAAACCGGGAGTAGCTCAGCCGCGCGGCAGATGCGGGCCGTACAGGTAGAGTATGGCGTCGTTGAACGCGGGCGCCAGGATCGTCGTGTGCGTGTGACCGGGGTACATCTTCGAGGCGAATTCGAGCCGGTCGTTGGGCGTGGTGTTGAGCACGCTCACCAGGCCGTTGTAGTTGCGCCCCATCTCTTCGTAGAAGGACACGCCCCCGTTGGCTTCCAGGGCGCCGAACGACAGGTACATCTTCGTCTCGTGGACGAGCTTGCCCTCGAGCAGCGTCTTCACCGCCCCGATGTAGTCCACCTCGGTGTCGAACAGGCCCGGGCTGCCCAGGAAGTACCTGTCGAAGAGCTTCGACTGGCGCCGGAAGGCGTGGAAGGTGAAGGTGCCGCCGTAGGAGTCGCCGAGGATGCCGGCCGGTTTGTCGGTGACCTCGTAGCGTGAGCGGATCATCGGGTCCAGTTCCTCCTCAAGGAAGCGCAGGAAGTTGTCGGCTCCGCCGATGGTCTGTTCCGGCGGCAGTTCTCCGGCTTGCAGCGGCGTTGCCAGGTCCGTATGGGTGTAGTCCCGGGTGCGCGCATTGGGCTTGTCTTCCAGGTAGTCGACGCCCACCAGCAGCAGGGGCGGGAAACCGGGCTTGACCAGGTCCACCAGTTGCAGGCGGCAGATGGTCGCCGCCATGGCCAGCGCCCAGGAACCGTCCAGCACATAGACCAGGTCCAGCGGACCGGAAGTGGTTTTGCCCGTGAGTTCCAGCATCTGCGCATCGGGCTGCCAGACGCCCACCGCCAGGCTGTCGCCGACCGCCTCGGAACGAATCGCGAAACTCTCGGATCCGCGCAGCGGCCAGGGCGCGTTCAGGCTGGAAACCTCCGCGCCGCCGGAGCCCCGAGCGGTACCGGACAGTGCGGATCCAGCGGCCAGCACCGCTGCGCTGGAAACAAATTCGCGACGTTTCATTTCGTTCTCCTATCGCATTCAAACGTTCACATCAGGCTTTACGCCGACGTGGTGCGCAGATCCGGAGCGAAAGCGGTCAGCGGGTGCGGACTCGATGCATTGGAAATTCCGGTTCCGCGAACAGCAGACCAGACGCATAGCGACCAACAGGCCTCATCAAACGAACCGAGGACGGCTCCAAATTTCCGATGTATGCCCATTGGGCGGTGGTGGGCGCGGCTGGATTCGAACCAGCGACTTCTGCCATGTGAAGACAGCGCTCTGACCAACTGAGCTACGCGCCCCCCGTTCGGCACGCCTGGCGCACCGGATTTGCGAGTTTTCACGGGAAGGGCGCCGGGGTCAAGGCGGCGAACGGTCCACGTGACTCGGTTGCGGGATCGCCCCCGACCTCCTTTCGCGCCACGCGGGCATCGTTTATGGTGCGGGAAAATCTGACGACGGGGGAAACGCCATGCCCATCAATCCGGACGCGGTCGGGGAGACCGGAGGACCGGCCACGCGTAGCTGGACATCCAAGGACGCGCTGCTCTACGCCGTCGGCATCGGCGCGGGAACCGACGAACTCGAGTTCACCACCGAGAACACCAGCGACAGGCCGCAGCGCGTTTTTCCGACCTTTGCCGTGATCATCGGCGGCGGCGGCCTGCCCATGGACAAGGTCGGCAGCTTCAATCCGGCACTCATGGTGCACGGCGAGCAGGGCATCGAACTCCTGGACGAGATCCCGCCGGACGGTCAGCTCGAGAGCCGCGGCAGAATCGCGGGCATCTGGGACAAGGGCAGCGCAGCCCTCATCGAATTGGAATCCGAAGCCGTCAACGCTGCCACCGGCAAGCCGCTGCTGCGCACCCGAGCCTCACTCTTCTGTCGCGGCGAAGGCGGTTGGGGCGGTGACCGGGGCTCCTCAGAGAAGGTGGAATACCCGGACGCTGAACCGACCCACCAGGTCACTTACGCCACTCGCGAGGATCAGGCACTCACCTACCGGCTCTCTGGAGACCGGAATCCTCTTCACTCCGACCCTTCGTTCGCCGCCATGGGCGGGTTCGACCGGCCCATCCTGCACGGGCTGTGCACCTACGGGTTCACGGGGCGCGCGCTCCTGCATACCCTCTGCGACAGCGACCCCTCCCGCTTCCGCTCGATGAACGGACGCTTCTCGCAGCCCGTGATGCCGGGCGACGCACTGACGGTATCCATGTGGGTGGACGGGAACCGTGCGCTCTTTCGCACGACCAACCAGGACGGCTTCGTGGTCATCGACCAGGGGGTGTGCACGTTCGACCAATGAGCCGGGTCAGTGTCTTGACGCGAATACGTCTTCAATCGTAGATGCGTCAAGCACGTTCTCGGCCCAGGTTTCCAGATCGGCAGCAGCCGCTCCACCCAGCTTTTCGGCGACTTCGGGCGGAAGCAGACCGAACCGCCGCCGCAGTTGCCGTTCCAGGAGCGCACGCTCCCCCTCGACACGGCCTTGGCGCATTCCTTGCTGCATGCCGTGCTCGATGCCCTGCGTCATGCCCTGCTCGATGCCCTGCTGCATGCCTTCTTCGCGGGCCCTTGAGATGATTCCTGCCATGGTGGAACTGTCCTCGGGATACTGCTGTCGATAACGCCGGTACTCATTGTCGGTGAGGCCG
>CAZWZH010000115.1:0-7789 GCA_964638775.1 uncultured Pseudomonadales bacterium | reverse complement strand
TGCGGATACCGCCTCGCCGGCGATCGTCGGCGATGACCTGCGCGCCGTCGTCGCCGAAATTGCGAGCGATGCCTACGAAGGGCGTGCCCCGGGTAGTGCTGGAGACCTGAAGGCACGGCAATGGATCGCGGCGCGGCTGGCCGGAATCGGTATCGGGCCGGGTGGAACAGAGGGTTATGAACAGCCCTTCGAACTGGTCAGCGTCGAAACGGAGTTGCCCGCGGCCTGGTCCTTCTCGAGCGGGTATTCCGCGGCGCTGCTCACCGGGTTCGTGGCAAGCGTCGCCAATCAGCGCGACCGTGCGAGCCTGGCCGATGCGGAACTGGTGTTCGTCGGCTACGGCATCCAGGCGCCGGAGTACGACTGGGACGACTACAAGGGCCAGGACATGACGGGCAAGGTACTCGTCATGCTGAACAACGACCCCCACTGGGATAAAGACCTGTTCGAAGGCGAGCGCCGGCTCTATTACGGACGCTGGACCTACAAGTACGAGATGGCCGCACGGCTCGGCGCGGCGGCAGCGATCGTCGTTCACACCGACGCTTCCGCCGGCTATCCCTGGCAGGTCATCGAAACGTCTTTGGCGGGCTCGAGGTTCGAGCTTCCCGACGAAGGCGAGCCGCGCCTCGATGTCTCCGCCTGGCTCACCGAAGCGGCGGCAAGCGAACTCCTGGCTTCCGCCGGCCACGACCTGGACGCACTGACGGAAACGGCGCAGAGCCGCGACTTCGCACCCGTGCCCCTGGGAGTCCGCACCAGCCTCGCCCTGAACGCGCGCCTGAACCGGGTCGGTTCCGCCAATGTCATCGGCGTTCTGCCTGGCGGAGACGAGGCGCTCCGGCACGAGGCGGTGGTGATCACCGCGCATCACGATCACATCGGCGTGGCCGCCGATGCGGCCGAAGGCGAGGACGCCATCTACAACGGCGCGCTGGACAACGCCAGCGGCGTGGCGCAGGTGCTTTCGCTGGCGAAAGCACTGGCCGCCCTGCCGGAACCACCGCGCCGCTCCGTCGTTTTCGCCCTGGTCGGCGCGGAAGAGCAGGGGCTGCTCGGCTCGCGCTACTACGCCCGCCACCCGACATTCCCCGCCGGCCGGATTTCCGCCAACGTGAATTTCGATGGCGCCAGCATCTGGGGCGAGGCCCGCGACATGATCTTCGTCGGGCTCGGCAAGTCGTCCCTGGACGAGGTCGCATCCAACGTGGCCTGCTACCTCGACCGGGCCCTGAAAGGCGACCAGTTCCCGGACCGGGGCTACTACTATCGCTCGGACCAGTTCAGCTTCGCCCGGATCGGCGTGCCGGGCATCTACCTGGACGGCGGCGTCGAGATCATCGGCAGGCCGGAGGGCTGGGGCCGCCAGCGGATCGACGAATACACCGCCAACAACTACCACCAGCCGAGCGACGAGCTGACCGACGACTGGATATTCGACGGCATGGTGGCGGATACGCGCTTCGGGCTGCTCGCTACCTGGCTGATCGCCCAGGCCGACGAGATGCAGTCATGGAATCCCGGTGATGAGTTCGCCGCGGCACGGGCCGCAGCCCTCGAGAGCCTGGCGGGGGAGCGGTGAATCCGGCCGGCAGCGGCGGGTAGCCGGGTTTGCCGCTGCCGCTATGCGCGGGCCCGCCGCGCCGCGGCCGGAGTTCGCGCCCCGGGCGCGGTGGGTGCGAAACGCCGCTCCACGAAACGAACCAGCCGCTTCAGCCCCTCGATCAGCTTCTCGTGGGAACGGGCGAAACACAGCCGTACGTGGCTGTCGAACCCGGGGCCGAAGGTATAGCCGGGGGCGAGGCCGACATCCTCTTCCCTCAACAGGTCCTGGGCGAAGGCCAGGCTGTCCTCGAGGCCCCGGATGCGGGGAAACGCGTAGAAGGCACCGTCCGGGGAGTGGTGCTCTATGAGTTCATGGCCGGCCAGCGCGGCATCGACGATTGCGCGGCCGGCCCGGTATTGCTCGCGCAGTTGCCGCACCACGCATTCGCCCCGCTCCAGCGCTGCGATGCCGCCGTACTGGGCGAATACCGTCGCCCCGGTATTGAAGCACTCCGACAGCGCCGACCAGGGCACCCGCGAGGACCGGGGCGTGACCATCCAGCCGAGGCGCCAGCCGGTCATGGCCCAGGCCTTGGAGAAGCCGTTGACCACCACCAGCGGGTCGTTCTCGCCGGCCACCTCAAGGAAGGATGGAGCGCAGTTGGTGTCGAAAACCGTGCGGTGGTAGACCTCGTCGCTGATGAGCAGGATCTTGCGTTCCCTGCAGAACGCGAGCAGGCGGCGCTGCTCTTCCCGGGCCATCACCCAGCCGGTGGGGTTGCAGGGCGAGTTGACATAGACGGCTCGGGTATTGGGCCTGGCCGCCGCGAACAGTTCTTCCAGGTCGAGTTGCCAGCCCCGGGGCCCGAGATGTTGCCGGACATGACCGATTTCGGCGCCGGTCACCCGGAAGACCGCCTCGATGTTCGGCCAGGCCGGGTTCACGATCAGGGCGTGGTCGCCGCGCGCGAGCGCCGTCTGCGCGGCCATGGTGACGCCGAGCATGGCGGCCCCGGGAACGGTGATGCGGTCGGGATGGATCTCGAGCCCGTACAGCCCGTCGAGATAGCGCGCCACGGCGCTGCGCAACCCGGGCAGGCCGCGGGTGTGTACGTAGAACGTGTGTCCGTCGTCCAGGGCGGCCTTGGCGGCTTCCCGGATGAAATCCCGAGTGACCGTATCGCCTTCGCCGAACCAAAGCGGAATCACGTTGGGATCGTCGAAGCGGCTGAACGCCACCTTCGTGATGCCGTTCTGCTCGATCCGCTCTATTTCCCGTCGAAAGGCTGAGGTCACTGGTCGTTCGGCCTGCATGATGTCGCTACTCTACGCCCCCGATGTTCCGTTATCCACGCCGGTTCCGCTGGGCGCTCGAGGGCGCCGACGCCCCGCTCGCGTGCTCCTGAGTCTCGGGAATCTCCGGAAGAAAGCGCGCCCGGCAATCAATTTGACTGCTTTTCTGAAATTCGGTTCCATAGAGGCTCGCTCAACGCCGACGCGCAAGTATCAGCAGACCGCTGGGAGAGAGTAGGTGTGCGGTACGGGTATCCGGCACCTTTAAAGCACCCCTGCGTACTTGAATTCCACGACAACTCGTCCGCTTGGCGTGCCGGATACCCGTACCGCATACCTGCTCTCGGAGCCTCAGATCGAAGGAACTGTTCAAAATTGGAGTGAATCGAAAAATATATAATATAAACAATGAGTTGAAAGTTTTTTTTCCATGCAAGGCGCGGCGCAGTTCCGGCGCGCGTTACCCGCCGGGCAGCATCACGATGGAACCGGTGGTGCGCCGTGCCTCCAAGTCCCGGTGCACCTGTGGCGCCTCGCTCAGCGGATAACGGTGGTTGATGTGAATCTTCACGCTGCCGTTGCCGATCACCTCGAACAGCATGTCGGCGAGGCCGAGCAGGTCCTCGCGGGTGCTGGCGTAGGAGAACAGGGAGGTGCGCGTGAACTTGAGGGAGCCGCGCTGCATCAGGTCCATGGGGTTCACCGCGGGAGGCAGCCCGGAAGCGTTGCCGAAAGAGGCGAACAGCCCGTGCGGGGCGATGCTGTCGAGGGTGCCCTGGTAGGTATCCTTGCCCACGGCATCGTAGGCGACGTCCACTCCGCGCCCGCCGGTCAGCGCCCTGACCCGGGGCGCGACTTCTTCCTGACGGTAGAGAATGATCTCGTCGCAACCGTTGGCCCGCGCCAGCTCGCCCTTCTCGGCGGAGCCCGCGGTGCCGATCACACGCGCCCCGAGCGCTTTCGCCCATTGGCAGAAGATCAGGCCGACGCCGCCCGCCGCGGCATGGAACAGCACCGTGTGCGAATCGTTCACCACGAACGTCTTGCGCAGCAGGTAACACACCGTCAGCCCTTTCAGCAGGGCGGCCGCGGCGGTCTCGTCGTCGATGCCGTCCGGCAGTGGAATCAGGGTCGCCTCGTCAGCAAGGCGCGCTTCGGCGTAGCTGCCCGGCCCTGACGTGCAGTAGCCCACCCGGTCGCCGACGCGCACCAGGGTGGCGTCCGGTCCCACCGCTTCGACGATGCCCGCGCCCTCCATGCCGATGCCCGTCGGTAACGGCGCCGGATAGAGTCCGCTGCGGATGTAGGTGTCGATGAAGTTGATGCCCACCGCCGTATTCCGAACGAGGGCCTGGGTGCCTTGCGGTTCGAGGTCGCCGCTTACCCAGCCCAGTTGCTCCGGGCCGCCGGTCTGCTCGATTTGCCATCGGTTGCAGCTTGTCATTTCGTTCTCCTGATGCTTGCTGATTGATCCGTCTCTTTCGTTTTCCCGCACGGCATGTCTGAACGTGCCCGCAACGTCAAAGCTGCCGTCTTGGGCCGTCCGGTACAGGTGTGACGGCGTTTGTACCGGTGGCTCGTTGCATCGGCGATCCGAACCCCGGCCTCACGCGTATGCCCAGGTGGCGAGACCCAGAAAGACGAAGAATCCCGTCACGTCGGTAATGGTGGTGAGAATCACGCCGCCGGCGATGGCAGGGTCGATGGACAGCCGGTTGAGCGCGCTCGGCAACAGGGTGCCGGAAACCGCGGCGACCACGATGTTGACCACCATGGCCACGGCGATCACCGCGCCGAGAATGGGATCACGAAATGCGAACGCCGCCGTGACGGCGACCAGGGCCGCCCAGAAGAGGCCATTCAGCGCCGCCACGATGAACTCGCGGTTCAAGAGCCAGAACAGGTTCGCCCGCCCGACGTGGCCGAGTGCGATACCGCGGATCACCAGGGTCAGGGTCTGTGTGCCGGCGATGCCGCCCATGCTGGCGACGATGGGCATGAGCACCGCCAGCGCCACCACCTTGGCGATGGTCTCCTCGAAGATGTTGATCACGGCGGCCGCCACGAAGGCGGTGATCAGGTTGATGCCGAGCCAGATCGTGCGTCGCCGCACCGACTTGGCGATGGGCGCGAAGGTGTCCTCGTCGAGTTCGAGGCCCGCGCGGGCGAGAACCGCCTCGTCTGCATCCTCGATGATGACGTCCACCACATCGTCGATGGTGATCCGGCCCACCAGCCTGCCGTGGGCATCGGTCACCGGGGCGGAAACCAGGTCTTCTTCCGAGAAGAGCCTCGCGACCTCGGTGTCGTTCATGTCAACGGGGATCGCCCGGGCATCGGTGTCCATCACTTCGCGCACCGTCACGCTCGGGTCGGAAGTGAGCAGCCTGGCGATGGGCAGCATGCCGACGTACTCGTCCCGGCTGTTCACCACCACCAGGGCATCGGTGGTTTCCGGCAGGTCCTTGCGCAGGCGCAGGTAGCGCAGCACGATGTCCAGGGCATGGCGGGGCTGCACCGTGATGGCGTCGGTGTTCATCATCCCGCCGGCGCTGTCCTCCGGGTAGGACATGACCGCTTCCACCCGGCCCCGGTCCGCCGCGCTCATGGAATCGAGCACCTGCCGGGCGATGGTGTCCGGCAGTTCCTGGAGCAGGTCGGCCAGGTCGTCGGTGTCGAGGTCGTCGGCGGCGGCGAGAAGCTGGGCGGTGTCCATGCCCTCCAGGAAGTCGGCGCGGACATCCTCGGCGAGGTGGTGCAGCACCTGGTTGGAGGTGTCGTCGTCCATCAGGTCCCACAGGAACTCGCGCACCTTGGGCGGTGACGCTTCCAGCAGGTTGGCCGTCTCCCCGGGCCGGAGGGACTTCAGCAGCACACGGGAGTCGTCCAGCGCGCCGGCGCCGTAAGACCGGATGACTTCGCTGAAACGTTCCTGGAAATCCATGGCTCGATGCTCGCCCGGGTGCCGGGGTCCCGGCGGCAAGGTTACGGGTTCGCTACGGGGTTGCAACCGGCCGGGCCGGAGTCCTCCGGCGCTGTTTCGTGCGCCGGTGTTTGCTGTGGAAGCGGTTTTACTCTTCCTCCCCGAAACGGTCGGCGATGAGCGCCTCGATGGCGGCGAACGCTTCGTCCTCGTCCTCCCCCTCCACGGTGAGTTGCAGCCGGCTGTGCACCGGCGCGGCCAGCAGCAGGATGTTCATGATGCTCTTGCCGTCCACCGGGATGCCGTCCTTTTCGAGGGTGATCCGGCTTGCGAATGTCTTTGCCATGGCCACGAGCCTGGCGGCGGCGCGGGCGTGAAGGCCGAGCCGGTTCATCAGCGTGACCTCGGCGCGCTTCATGCCCGCATCCTGAGTTCGCGGTGGCGTACGAGCACGTTGGCGTAGCGGTCGGCGAAGTGCAGGCCGAGACGTTCCGCCATGTAGACGCTGCGGTGTTGCCCGCCGGTGCAGCCGAGGCTTACCGTTACGTACGCCCGGTTGTTGTCCTCGAATCGCGGCAGCCAGGTGTGGAGATGGCCGGCGATGTCCTCGAACATCCCGGTGACGGGCGCTTCGCCGGAAAGGTGGGCCCGCACCCGCTCGTCGAGCCCGGTCAGCGGGCGCAGGTCCGGCACCCAGTTGGGGTTCGGCAGGCAGCGGAGGTCGAAGACCATGTCGGAGTCCGGAGGAACGCCGAAGCGGTAGCCGAACGACCGGAACAGAAGGCTCAATCCCGCCTGGTCGGGCGCCACCACCCGGTCCCGCACCGATTCGATCAACTCCTGGGCGAGGAAGTCGCTGGTATCGATGCGCAGGTCCGCCAGGCCCGCGATGTGTGCGAGCAGTTCGGTTTCCGCTTCGATGGCCTGGGGCAGGTCGGTCTGTGCATCGGTGAGCGGGTGGCGGCGGCGGGTTTCGCTGGCACGGCGCACCAAAGTGGCGTTGGAAGCGTCCAGATAGATGACCTGGCATTCGAGGCCGGCTTCGTACAGGGCGCTCAGGATTTCCGGGAAGCGCTCCAGGCCGGTAGTGCGCGCATCGATGCAGACCGCCATGTTGCCCTTCCGGGCGCCGGGAACGTGCAGTGCCTGGTCGACGAGGGATTGCAGCAGGCCGACGGGCAGGTTGTCGACGCAGTGGTAGCCGGCGTCCTCCAGGGTGCTGAGCGCGGTGCTCTTCCCCGAGCCCGACCGGCCGCTGATGATGGTCAGCTTCATGCCCCCGCACCGAACGGACGGGCGGCCGAATCGAAAAGGGTTGCGCTCAGTTCCTCGGAACTGCCGGCCTGCCGCAGGCGGTCGCGGGTGGCGGGGTCGCGGAATATAGTGGCGAGGGTGGCCAGCATATCCAAGTGCGCGCTGTTCTCCCCTGGCGGCACCACAAGCACGAACAGCAGGTCTACCGGCTTGCCGTCCGGCGCATCGTAGTCCACCGGCTCCGCCAGCAGGATGAACGCCGCCATCATGCCGGGGCATTCCAGGCGGCAGTGCGGAATCGCGACCCCCTCGCCGATGCCGGTGCTGCCGAGCCGCTCGCGTTCCATGAGCGCATCGAACAGGGGCCGCGCATCCACGCCGGGATGCCGTTCCGCGAGTAGATCGGCCGCGAAGTCGAGGCTGCGTTTGCGGCTTTGGGCAGACACGGCCCGGTGCACGCACTCCGGCGGTAGCAGGTCTTCGATGCGCACCATGACAGGTTGTTGTGTTGACAGTCCCTAGTGTCCTGTCCCATAAGTTTCTTGCATTTCAGAGCTCGCTCGGCGCGCCAATGCAAGGCGCGGCCCGCAGCCAATATCGAGCATATTGGCAAGGGTCGCAACACCGCAGTGATGCGCCGAGCGAGCTCCCGGAGGGCGCGCCGCACGGGGCCTGTGGCGGCGTTGCGACCCTTGGCAATGGGGCGGGCCATTCCCGGCGGGCCGCGCCTTGCCACAGGCCCCGTGCGGCACGCTGAAATGTAAGAAACTTATG
>CAZWZH010000114.1:0-33872 GCA_964638775.1 uncultured Pseudomonadales bacterium | reverse complement strand
GACTGGGAGAGGTAGTCGAACTCCACCTCGCGCCTGGTTCTTATGGCATCGCGAAGGAGCGATAACAGGCCCGGTTCGAGGCGCGGTCTGGGCCCGGGGCGCATGGCGAGGCCTTCTGCCTGCATGAGCGTCTGCAGGTCCGATTCGAAATCGCTTCCCGGAACCGTTTTCCGCATAGCGCGCAGTTTCTCGGAAAGCGAGCGCAGGGTGGCCGCGCGTTCCGTGAGCCCGGCGCGGTCCAGGCCGTTGGCGGCAGATTCGAGTTCGACAAGTTCTTCTGGAGTGACTCGCGCGACCGCGCGCACGGAGTAGGAGTCGAGCTTCCATTGGTTACGCTTGCCACCGGTCTCCGCGACTTGCAGCGGGCCGAATACCTGTTCGACGGCATCGCGCATGCGTTCCGCCGTTCGCCGGCTGACGGAAAAATCCTCCGCGATGTCGTCGAGGGTCAATCCTTCCGCGGTTCCTTGAAGGCGTATTGCCAGGCGCACAATGTCGGTTACTCGCTCGTAGCGCATGATTCGTTACTCGTGAATTGATTGAATGGTCATGTACTAGCCGCCAAATCCGATTCGTTTGGGCCGATCGGGCTTGGCCTCAATTTCCTCGCGGAGCATCCCGGCAAGAGCGGCGGGATTCATCAGACAGTCTAGTACCTCGGCGCGCCGCCGGACAACCGCAAAGTCCCCCGGGGTCAGTGTTTGCAGACCGGATAACCCGGCAGGCGGCGCCAGCCCGAAAAATAGCCGAAAGGCTGACTGCACCTGATCCAGGGAAAGGTAGCCAAGCTCGATCTTGAAGTCGAACCGGCGCAACGTGGCCACATCGAGTTGTTCGGCGAAATTCGTGGTGCAGGCGAACGGCAACGGGTGGCTCTCCATCCAGGTGAGCATTTCGTTGACCTGGCTCACCTCCCACGAACGCTGCGCGAGGCGCCGGTCGGCAAGCAGCGAATCCGCCTCGTCGAAAACCAGGAAGTGCCCATCTTCACGCGCCTCCGCAAACGCGGCCGCGATGTTCCGTTCCGTCCCTCCGACCCACATCGACAGGAGGTCCGAGGCGCGTTTCTGCTCCACTTCCAGCCCCATTCGTTCGGCCAGGTAACGCACGAACGCGCTCTTTCCGGTGCCGGGCGGTCCGCTGAGGCAGAGCGAGACGCGCCGGGCGCCCCAGCGGGCGAATCGATCTGCGAGTTCGGCAGGGTCGGTCTTTGCGCGAACGAGAGCCGGGTCGAACCCGGCGGGCGCCCGCTGCGGCGGCTGTTCGCCCAACAGGAGGCGCGCCAGGCTGCGTGCACCTCGCCGCACGTCGGCGATACCACCGCCTTTCACCAGTTGCGCGGCCGCGGTGGCGCCCGCCACCACGCCGGGAGACACGCCATAGTCACGAGCGAGTTCACCCGCCACTGTTTCGTCCGACGGGATGCCGTGACGTGCGAGTTGCCGCGCCCAGATGCGTGCCCGCACCTTGCTGGAAGGCTGACGCAGTTCCAGGGCGAACATCATGCGTCTCAGTACGGTCGGACAGGTGCAGTCGGCGGAATTCGATGTCCACAATGTCGGTACGGCGTTCTGCTCCAGCATCCGGTTCATGTATACCTTGGATCCCTGGCTGCCCCGTCGGCGTCCGGTCCACGGTATTCCACTCGGGATGTTCATGTGAATGGAGTCGGCCAGCAGATCCTCCATCTCGTCGAACAGAAGAATCGTATCGTGACTTCCCCCGAACACATGCTGGACGAGGATCAGTTCCTGAAGCCGCTCGTTCCGATTGGGTTCCCGGCCATCGTCATCCGATTCGCCGACGCTGTGCAGCGTTACTCCCAGCCGGGCTGCAAGTGTTCTGCAAAACTCGGTCTTGCCGGTACCGGGCGGACCGTAGATCAGAACATTGACGCCGGTCGCGCCGGCTTTCAATGCGCCTTTGACCAGGCGCTCGACGTGGTCTCTACCCTCCGCCACGTGTTCGAAATCGGACCAGAGAAGGTTGCCTGCAGGCGCGGCGCCGAACAGCAGATGCCCAATATCGCCCGTCGAATCGGCCGTTACGAATGCCAGCCGCTTCAGCCGTTCCACGATGTCTATGCCCCCGCCATCGTCGACGAGTGCGAGCCCTGTACGTACCAGGGGCCGAGTGGGGCTCAAGCGTGTGCAACAGGTGTTGTACGACAGGCCGAGCAGGTCAGGCAACACTCGGTTGTCCAGTGACAGCCCAAACCCGCTGCGAGGGACGCACCTTAACAAGTTGTCGGCCAGGGCCTCGACGAGCGGTTGGGTTCCATAGCGCAACAGCAGTTCAAGAATCGAGATGTCTGTTTTCGACAATCCCACCACACGACCGAGTTCACTAATTCGCCGTGCCATGGAATCGGCGCGTGCGTTCTTCAGCCTGGCGACTTCCCGAGCCAGGGAGTTCTTGAGACTCTCCCACGCATCGCAGGTCAATGCCGGCTCCCCATCAACGGGGGATCCCCCGACTTCGCCTGGGCCGGCAAAAAGCCGTGCGACTTCCTCACTCAGACCGTTCGAACCATCGCCCGACCGGCCTGATGCCCTGTCGGATTCGATGCAACCTTCAGATCGCTTCCCGCGATCCTCATCGATATCAAGCAGATCACCGTGTTTTTTCAGCCAGGAAGCAATCTCATTTGCCATTGGACTCTTGTGGCCAGTACGGGAGGCCACGTTCAAGGCGTAGGACAGCAGGAGGCGTCGCTGATAACGCGTGATCATTGCTTCAGGCTTGGTTCTCGGGGACTGAACGCAAGCTAACAGGCGGCTACGACACATTCGGTCGTAACAAACGCAAGCCGGCAACAAGTTTCGGCGAGACCGCCGGGCGCCCCCGGCTGACCGTCAATCAGACCGAATGCCCCGCTTCCACGGAAACCGATGGGAGCAGCCGCCCCTGGTTACCGGCATTACAGCGACACCATCTGCCCCCGAGCAGGGTGAACCTTGTTATCCAGCATCTCCAGCCAGAGCGCCTGCAGTCCCTCAACATCCCGGGTCCATTCCACGGTCGTCGACTCAAGCAGCCGCTTCGACAGGGCGGCGCTCGCCTCGCCCGCCTTGAGCATGACCGCGCCCGGCCCCCAATCCCGGTTGCGCTTGGTGATCTGCGACGGGGCGAAAAAGAACTTCGGCCTGGCGCCGGGCAATGCCGCGCCCGGCTTTTCTTCGCCGGGCAATCCTTCGCCGCTTCCCCGGCTCTCCCAGTGCGTGGCCCCGACCATGCAGCTCTCAACCAGGTTGTCTGCAAAATGGTGGTGCAGCGCCGCGGTCAATGCCCGGTTGCCCGACATGTCGACGAATGCGGTCGGCACGGCGGCATCGAGCGCCGATTCGTTGCCATAGGTCAACACCTCATCGCAACAGCCCAGCGATTCGACGAACGGAACGTTCGCCGGCGCCGTGATGCCGACCACTCGCACATCGATTTCCGGGTCGTTGTAGAGCAGGTGTGCCAGCCCGAAACCCGTCTTGGACGAGACCGACCCGACGACCACCTGCTGCGCCCCGAAGAACCCGTTGTCCTGCAGATAGTCGTAGAGCACGAACGATGTGATGAACAGCGGAAAGAACAGGCACCGTTCCACTTCCAGTTGCCGCAGAAATTCAGGCTCGGCATTCGTGCGCCGATAGTTGTTGTACACCTGCGGCAGCGCCTGGCGATGTGCCGCCACGTCGGTGAACTGATCGTCGCGGATACGCCCCGGCTGCAGGTCGACGGCGTTCGCCATGGGCAGGAAACCCCACAGGCGCTCTCCCACCGGTATGCCCGTGCAGTTCGACGCCACGACGTTGCCGCACCCCCATACCGGCACCTTTCCCCACGCGTCGTCTGCAGGGAAGAAGCCCCAATAGCCGATCTGGTCGCCAGCAACTGCATAGCTGACGTTGTTGGCCGTGAGCCCGAACCTGTCGATCGCCACGCGCACCCATCCGTCGCGGAGCGGCTTGAGAGCGCGCCTCTCGATGTGGGTATCGCGGAGGTCGTTTCGGTTGACCCGGAATTCAATGGATTCATGCAAGGCGAACCTCCTTCGGTTCAATTCGACCCGGATGCGGGCGTTGGGTTCTACCCCAATTTCACCGCGCCGCCAAGTCGGTCATGGCGAACCACTTGGGAAAGTCCACCCCGGACATCGGCCATCGCCGACATGACCCGGGTCGGCACAGGCTAATATGTTCCTCTCGAGGCAAACGACACCTATGCGGAATCATGGAAGAAGGCCAGACATACGAAGCCAGTGTGCGGGCCGCGTGGGCAGGTGAGCTTTACGGCGAAGCCCTGTTTTCGGAACTCGCGCACCTTGCTGGGGGCACCGCGCTTGCATCCAAGTGGAAAACGCTCGCCAAGCTTGAACACGTCACCGGTGAACGGTTGGCGCCCCTGGTGAGCCGCTACGGATTTGACACAGAACCTCCGGCGGAGGAGGTGGAACGGGGCCTCGCCGCTGCGCGCGAGTTTGCGGAAATGCCGCACGGCGAATTCATGGCGCTCATCGAACCTTACCTCGAAGACGTGATTTCCAAGTTCGAGGCGCTGTGCGATGCGGCGCCCGCCGAGGACAGGACCACCATGCAGTTCCTGGTGGATCACGAAGTCGCATTGCTCCGGTTCGTACAGCTCGAGCGCAGCGGGGCCGACCAGGACTCGACCCGGGATGCCAGGGCATTGATTGAGCGTATCCGGAGCCTGCAACCCGCTTGATGGCCGGGCTGGACAATTGCCGCTCACCCCCTGGCATTTCGACTCTGACCCCATTTGCGGGGTTGCCCGGTCTGATAACCTTCTCCCTCGGACGGATACTTCGAAACCCAACGAGAAAAAAGATGACGGACCGCTTGGTAGAGATCAGAGACTACACCGTGGACCCCGCCCGGTTCGATGCCTACCGGGAGTGGGCATGTGAACTGGCGGCCCCCTGGCTCATGGCCAACCTGGATGTCATCGACTTCTGGCTCGATGACGGCAGCGAGGCGGAAGTGACGGGGTCGGACCCGCATGTCTCGCCGAACGGTCAGGCCAACGTGTGCTGGATCATTCGCTGGCCGGACCGCACCGCCCGCGACGAGGGGATGCGCGGCCTGGAGAGCAATGCCGAGTGGCGGGCGATCTGGGCCAGTCACCCCTGCGCGGACGCCTATCTGCAGATGAACGCGCGCTTCATGAAGGCGTTTGGCGACCTGGCCTGAATGCCGAATACCGGTTTGGTGATTCCGTGATTGACGACACCTCACCCGACAAGCCGGAGGCGCGCGCAGACCCCGGTTTTCGGGATGCCGTCGCGGACGTGGTGCCTCTGCGGCGCCGGCGTGTCCACCATTCCCGGCGGCCCATGCCAGAGGCGGACTCCCGCGCAAAGCGCGAGGTCGCCGAAGGCCTGTCAATCAAGGAAGATGCCAGCCAATGGCCGGCTGGGGTCGTCATAGATGCCGTTGACGCCGATGCGGTTCTGGCTTGGAAGTCGGAGGGCGTACAGGAACGCGTTTTCCAGCGCCTGAAAGCCGGGCAATTCGAGATTCGGCGCAAACTCGACCTGCATGGCATGACCGTCCGTGAGGCCGGACAGGCGGTATTCGAACTCGTTGAAGGAACCCGCACCGATCGCCAATGCTGCCTGCTGGTCATCCATGGCCGGGGCGACCTGAGCAGCAAGCCGTCGCGGCTGAAAAGCAGCGTCCATGCCTGGCTCAAGGACCACCCGCGCGTGGTCGCCCTGCACAGCGCCACCCGACGCCATGGCGGCACCGGCGCCACCTATGCATTGTTGAAGCGAAGCCACTGAGGATAGGGCGGAATGGCCTCGCGTTAACTGAATCACCATGATTCCGGCATGGCTGGCGAAATCGCAGTACGCAGGCTTCAACCCCGCCGCTGCAACAGCCAGCTTCGCATCGTCGCCGACACCAGTTCCGCGGCATCCTGTTGCACGAAGTGGCCGGCGCCGGGAACGGTTACCAGCGTCAGGTCCCGTTCGAGCCAATTCCAGGTGCCGTTCAAGCCGGCAGGCAGCAGGGCGCGGTCTTCCAGCCCGTGGAACATCAGCACGGGCGCCCGCACCTTCGGCAGTGGCGGCGGCGCCGGCGCATCGCTGGCGGTGGCCGACACGTCGGGGTAGTTGGCCTTGTAGTAGTTCAGCATCGCCTCGAAGTCCGAGCGCCCGAAGGCTTCGACGTAGCGGCGGCGGGCGGACTCGTCGCTGACCCACCCGGCGAGCGCTTCGGCGGTGAGTTGCTCGTGCGCGCCGGGTTTGCGGAACTCCATGGCATATTGGCTGTTGGCCTGCTGTTCGGGATTGTTCCTCAATTCCCGGGCCAGCCCGTTGGGATGCGGCAGGTTGAGGATGACCAGCAGGTCCACCAGTTCCGGGCGGGCCATGGCGAGGTTCCAGGCCACCACGCCGCCCCAGTCATGGCCGACGACGATGGCCGACTCTTCCCCTTCGGAGGCGATGACGGCAGCCACATCCTGCACGAGCAGGGGCATCGTGTAATTCTCCACCCCCTTGGGCTTGTCGCTCAGGTTGTAGCCCCGTTGATCCACGGCGGCGACCCGGAAACGATCGTTGAGCGCTTCCATCTGACGGCGCCAGGAATACCAGTAGTCCGGGAAGCCGTGGATCATCACGACGAGGGGCCCCTCGCCGGTGACAACGTAGTGGATGCGCACGCCATCGCTGTCGGCGTAGCGGTGATCGACCATCTCGGCGATATCGGCCATGGCGGGGATGGCGGCGAACGCGAGGGCAAGTGCGGCCAAATGCTTCATCGGATGGCTTCCTGGGGGACGGAGCCGCAAGAATAGGGGGTTCCGGGCATTCGTTCCAAGCTGGACTCGTGCCGGAATCGCGTGATCCGGCGCTCTTCGGCAACCATTCGCGCCTGCCTACGGCACAAGCTCCTCCAGCACCTCGGGATTGCTGCGCACAATTCTGAGCAACGTTTTCGCAGCCCCACGCGGGGACCGCCTAGCCGTTACGCGTTTCGGCTGGCGCACCGAATACTGCCCGGCGCAACGTGTCGTTGACTCTGGTTTGCCAACCGGGCCCGCCGGCGCGAAAGTGTGCCATCAGATCCGCGTCGAGCCGGATTGTGGTTTGCAGCTTGGTCGGTGCCTTTTGGCTACCACGCCCCCTGCGCCAGTTTTCGACAACTTCGGGCACCACCTGGGATGCCGGGCGCATTCCGCAAAAATCCTCCTGGCAGTTTCCCGTTCGACAAGCGCTCGGCACGGCGTTGTTGCAGCAAGGAGACGCGGAGGCGGCCCGGGCAGTTTTCGAAGCCGAACTGGCCGAGTTTCCCGAGTTCGTCGCCCTCCTGCCGGTGACGGAATCGCCCGGACTATGAGTTCATGGGCGGGGCACCACCGTGGACACTGGTTTGGTTTCTGACAAATTCGCACAAAACGTCGAGCGTTTGACCGGCATAAATTGCGCGGCGTCTTTGACAAATTGCATGGCCCGTTCCGCTACCGGGCCATTCGATGCTTTGTGCCGCCGGCACCGACCAATGCCGCACAGGCAGCTTATGGGGATGTTCGCCCCGTGCTACAGTTCCGCGCACCCATCCACGGCCCGCTGAAGGAGTACGCCATGCGAGAAGCCGAGCCGTTCCGTCCACGCAGCAGAAGCCTTGGCGGCGCACCTCCCAAGCCTCCCGTCCGCCCGTTCCTTTCGCCCTCGGATTATCCGGAATCCGATGGTAAGCCGATGGCCGAGACACCTCTCCACCGGCGCGCCACCATCGACGCAACGGGCCCGCTGGAAGATTTCTACCGGGAGCGCAGCGATGTGTATGTCGGCAGCGACATGTTTGTGTACTACGCCGAGGGGGATCTGGGGCGCAACGTGGTGCCCGACGTGTGGGTGGCGTTCGGTGTTCCCAAGCTGCCGGAGCGCCGCACCTGGCTAATGTGGCTGGAGGGCAAGGGACCGGATTTCGTGCTGGAGATCACCTCCAGGAGCAGCAGGCGCGAGGACGAAGTGAGGAAGAAGCAGCTCTACGAGGAGCTTGGCGTCAAGGAGTACTGGCAGTTCGACCCCACGGGCGACTACCTCGATCCGCTTCTCAAGGGCCGGGAACTGGGCACGAACGGCAAGTACCGTGACCTGGCGCTTCAGGAGCGTGACGGCGTACTTCGCCACGCAAGCCTGTTGGGTCTCGAGTTGTGCCTGGAGGGAGGGCGGCTGTTTTACTTCGACCCGGAACGCAACGTCCGCCTGTTAACCTCCGCGGACAAGGACAACGCCATACAAACGGCGGAACAGGCTCGGCAGAAGGCGGAGGCCCAACGTGACGGGGAGGCGCGCCGGCGCCGGCAAGAAACCGACGCCCGCCGGGCCGCCGAGGCGGAACGCGATCTGCAGGCTGCCGCCCGCCAGGCGGCGGAGGCCCGAATCGCCGAATTGGAGCGTCAGTTGCGAGCGGAATGACTTCGCACTACGCCGCTCCTGGAAGAACCGTCACTCCCGATCGGCCACTCCCAACAATTCGACCGGCGGCCGATCCGGGAAACGGGCGAACAGTGTGAGCCTTCCGCTCATTGCTTCGACGCACCCAGCCACGGCCCGCTGAACCAGCAATGATTCTGAAGAACGGGCGTCGATTTCTCACGACTTCTTCAGCGTATTCCCACGGTGTCGGAATGGCTCCGAATCGAACGAATCGTTATGATTCCCGCATGGCTGGCGAAATCGCAGTACGCACGCTGAGCCCAGAGTTCTGGGCAATCATCGGATCGGCCGTCACCCTCATTATGGCGCTCATCGGCATGGCCGCAATGGTCCTGACTGTTGCGGGGTGGCACCGCGAAGACATCCGCTCGGTGGAAGCCAAGTTGAGCGGAGAGATCAGGGCACTCGATACCAAGGTCGCCACGATAGACAAGCGCTTGGCTGTGGTGGAAAGCCACGTCCTCCGAAGGCGGTCTATCGTTGAGGGCGAGCCCTCGGACGAGACACAAACCCTCTGACAACAGCACGGAGGTCGCTGCCCTCAGCGATCTCGCGTGCATCGTAGAAGTCCTCATCGATCTCGGGGGCAATAACAAGCCATGCCAATGATGAACGCGCCGCATCCAGGGCCTTCCGTGCGACACGACTGCCTTGAGCCTTTGGGGCTGAACGTCACGGAAGCGGCCCAGCACCTGGGCGTGAACCGCAAACAGTTATCGGACATCGCGAATTGCCACGCGGGCATTTCGCCCGAAAAGGCAATCCGGCTCGACAAGGCATTCGAATGCGGCACCGACACATGGCTGAGGGTTCAAGTCGCCTACGACCTGGCACAGACGATGAAGCACGCCGATGAAATCAAGGTCGGAAGGGTATCTCCAACGGCCTGAAGAACGAACCTCTCGAATCGTAGTCTCGTTCAGCGGGGAGTTCCGCCCGCCGCAAGCGATTGCCGTGCGGCGAGGTGAATATCGAGCAATTCCTGGATCGTCCCGGCAGGGCGGCGGCCGAAGCCGCATCATTTGGTGCATCATGGGAAACTATCCGGCAGTCATACTCCCGAACGGCACCTCACATGCACATAGGAAAAGCCCTTGCCACCCTGACATTCGCAGCAATTCCACTGGCGGCCGCCGCCCAACCGGCCTCCACGTCGCCCATCGCCCCGCTGCTGGAAGGCATCGGCCCCCTTCACTTCCCCATCAGCACGGTCGAACCCAAGGCCCAGCGCTACTTCAACCAGGCGCTTACCCTGGCGTTCGGCTTCAACCATGCCGAAGCCGTGCGTTCCTTCCGCGCCGCCGCCGTCCTGGACCCGGCCTGCGGCATCTGCTACGCCGGCCAGGCGCTCGCCCTCGGGCCGAACATCAACATGCCGATGAGCGAAGACGCCATTGCGCCGGCCTGGAAAGCCGTCGAGATGGCGCTCGCCCAGCGGCACCACGAAACCGACCGGGAGCGCGACTACATCGACGCGATCGCCGCGCGCTACTCCGAGGACGGGAAAGACCGCGAGGCGCTGGACGCCGCGTTCTCCGGGGCGATGGAAGCGCTCGCCGCGAAGTATCCCGATGACCTGCACGCCCAGACGCTCTACGCCGAATCGCTGATGGACCGGATGCCCTGGGCCTACTGGAGCGACGACGGCACGCCCAAGGAGATGACGCCCACCCTGGTGGAGGCCCTGGAGCGGGTGCTCGCCGCAGACCCGGAACACCCGGGCGCAGCCCACCTTTACATACACGCCATGGAACAGTTCACCCCGAAAAAGGCGGAAGCCGCCGCCGACCGCCTGGGCGACCTGGTGCCGGTGGCGGGCCACCTGGTGCACATGCCCTCGCACATCTATCTGCGGCTGGGCCGCTATCACGACGCAGTGATCGCCAACGAACGGGCGGCCGCCGCCGATGAGGACTACATCGCCCAGTGCAACGCACAGGGGCTCTACCCGGCCGCCTACTATCCGCACAACCTGCACTTCCTGTGGTATGCGGCCATGATGGAAGGGCGGCGGGGCCTGGCGCTGGCGACGGCGGATCGGTTGCGAGAGCGGGTTCCCGTTCAGGTTGCCCGAGAGATGGGGGCGATTCAGGCTTATCTGCCGGTGCGCATGTTCACGTTTGCGCGATTCGGTATGTGGGACGAAGCGCTGGCTGAACCGCCCGAGGCGGAAGGGCTGCCCTATGCAACGGCGATGTGGCATTACGGGCGGGGGTTGGCATTCGCCGCCAAAGGGGATGTGTACTCGGCGCAGGGGGAACTTGCCGCGCTGCAGGCGACGCGGGACAGCGACAAGTTCGATCTGGTGGTGCTGCGGCGGCAGGCGGAGATCAGCAGGAAACTGGTGGATATCGCCGCCAATCTGGTGCGGGCGGGCATCGAGAAACACCTCGGCAATACCGGGCGCGAGGTTGAACTGCTCCGGGAAGCCGTGGATATCCAACTCACGCTGCCCTATTCCGAACCGCCCTTTTGGCACTTTCCTGTTCGACAAGCGCTCGGTACGGCGTTGTTGCGGGAAGGAGACGCGGAGGCGGCCCGGGCAGTTTTTGAAGCCGACCTGGCGGAGTTTCCGGAGAACGGCTGGTCGCTGCACGGTTTGCGGGCAGCGCTGGCGGGAAGCGGGCGGTCGACGGGCGACGTCGAGCGTCGATTGGAGGCCGCCTGGCAATATTCGGACATCGAGCCCGTTACCGCCTGGTAAGTCGTCCTGATCGCAGTTCGGAGCGCCATCCGTTCCCTATCACGCCGCAAACAAGCGAGAAGCTTCTCGGCGCCGGTTGACGTTGCCGGAGATCGTCGCCCTCCTGCCGGAGACGGAATCGCCCGGACTATGAGTTCATGGGCGGGGCAACACCGTGGGCGCTGGTTTGGTTTCTGACAATTTCGCACAAAACGTCGAGCGTTCGTCCGGCATAGAGTGCGCGGCGTCTTTGACAAATTGCGCGGTCCGTTCTGCTACCGGGCCACTCGATGCTCCGTGCCGTCCGCAACGCCCCCCGGTGCCGCACAGGTCGCTTAAGACGGGGCCCGCCCCATGCTACAGTTCCGCGCACCCACCCACGGCCCGCTGAAGGAGTACGCCATGCGAGAAGCCGAGCCGCTCCGTCCACGCCGCGAGAGCCTTCGCGGCGCACCTCCGAAGCCTCCAATCCGCAAAGTACTGGCCCCCTCGGATTACCCGGATTCCGATGGTAAGCCCATGGTCGAGACGCCGGACCATTGGTATGCCACGGTCGATGCCACCTACCCGCTGCACTGGTTCTTCGAGGAACGCAGCGATGTATACGTGGGCAGCGACATGTTCGTGTACTACGTCGAGGGCGATCTGAGACGTAGCGTGGTGCCGGACGTGTGGGTGGCGTTCGGTGTTCCCAAGCTGCCGGAGCGCCGAAGCTGGCTAATCTGGCTGGAGGGCAAGGGCCCGGACTTCGTGCTGGAGATCACCTCGAAAAGCACGAAGCGTGAGGACGAGGTTCGCAAGAAGAAACTCTACGAAGAGCTTGGGGTGAAGGAGTACTGGCAGTTCGACCCGACGGGCGACTACCTTGACCCGATTCTCAAGGGGCGAGAACTTGGGCCGGACGGCAAGTACCGCGACCTGGTGCTCGAAAGGCGAGACGGCGCGCTTCGCCACCCGAGTCTCCTGGGTCTCGAGCTGTGCCTGGAGGGAGAGCGGTTGTATTACTTCGACCCCGCGAACAACGTCCGCCTGTTGACGCCCCCGGAAGAACGCGATGGCCGGCACAAGGCGATAGAAGACAGGGTAAGCGCGGAACGGGCCCGGCAAGCGGCGGAAGAAACCAGGCAAACAATGCAGGCGGAACGCGATCGGGAGGCGCGCCTGCGCCGGCAGGAAACCGCCGCCCGCAAGGCGGCGGAGGCCCGAATCGCGGAACTGGAGCGTCAGTTGCAAGCGGAGTGACTTCTGTCCCGGTTAGCCATGCAGTTCAGTTCCTGCCGGACCAGGAAGCTGCATCACTTCGCTTCGTTCAACTCTAGCATTGCGCGACCAACCGGGACTCAATCCGGGATGCCAGGACCACGATTGAGCGCAATCGAAACCAGCAACCCCGATTAACTTCGGGCACAGCTATCCGACATCGTAAACTGGCACACGGGCATTTCGCCTGAAACGGCGTTCCGGCTCGAAGTAGGCCCTGTCGCCGCGGTCGTGCGGTACCGGCATGTGCATGAAATTCACACGGCTCGGGCAACGGGCCACAATCACGTTGGCGAACCGTATCAACGTGCCCTTGTCTTCGGGTTCGATAATGTGCTTGTGGCCGGGGTCTCTGTAGCAGAGGTGGACGCCGAGCCGGAAAAGCTCCGGGACTCCCTCGGACAGCCGGGCAACCACGACCGCCGTTTGCTCAGGCAGCGTCGCCGCATCGTGGTAGATGTGACCACCGCCGTCGAACGCGATCACCTCGACAGCGATGTCCCATTGCTGCGCGAGCGAGCGATGCGGAATGACCCCGCGGCGCTAGTCCAAGCCGTACGGCAAGCTCAGGTCCCTGTAACGTTCGTACAGTGTTGTTTGTCGCGAGTCATTGGAGATGAGCTGTCCGTCTATGGAAACGTGAACGGCCCACGTAGTCACCTCCAATGGGTCTCCGCTCCAAACCACTACGTCAGCCTCAGCCCCCGGACGAAGTACGCCTGCGTCTGCCATGCCCCATGTCAATGCAGCCGTTCGTGTAAGCGAATCGAGTGCATCGTACCACTGCACTCCATTGGCCACCGCATTTCCCGCGAGCTGGCGAAGATTGCGGGCATTGTGTGTCTCGGACCCGGTATAGAGCACATCGACCCCGGATTCCCGGAGAAGCGCTGCGTTATCCAAACGCGCTCCCAATGCGTCGAAACCGGTAGGTAAGTTTGTTGTAGCGCTCAATATCACCGCAGCGCGTGCCGCCGCCAGCGCTTCCCGTACTTTCCACGCCTCTGCGCCACCGAGCACGACAAGGCGCAATCCATGGGACTCCGCCAAATCTATGCATCGCAGGATGTCAATGGCACGGTCTACACGCACCACCAGAGGCTTTCCGCTACGCAGGAATTCCTTGAGCGCGGTCATGTCCCGACGGCTGTAGCCGTTCCCTTCCGCCCGATATCGATTCGGACTGAACCGTGCCGCCTCTTCCAGGGCGTCATCTAGACGCTGAAACAAAACCGCGCGGCTGCCACCGGTAAAGTCCGCGGCGCTTGTCGTGACATCGCCAAACAGGGCAATGCGCGACTCTACCAGTGTGTTGTCACCGCTCAATCGAATAGTCGACCCAAGCCCAGCAAACAGGTCGCTTCCGGGCACGGGCGCCACCACCGCGCGCGTAACACCACCCATCCGATTGACCGCAAACAATGTCGAAGCCGGATTGATGCCAAAACTGACATCGAGCGAAGGACCCACCGCATACTCCTCGACCTGGCTGTCCACGGTCGTCCCCTCAGCCCAGATCTCAACGAGACCGAGTTGGCTATAAGACTCAATCAACCCAGGCGTCACGATCTTGCCGGTGGCATTGATATGCTGGTATTCGAACGGCGCTTCAATGTCGGTTCCTACCGCCTCGATGCGCCCGTCGGAGATCAGTACCGTGGCATCACGCAACGGCTCCGGCGACTCCATCGTGTAAACGCGTCCCCCGACGATGGCAATGTCGGCAAAAGCCCCAGCCATAGAGAGTTCCGCGACCAGTGCACACAACCATAAGCTCAGGCGAGGTCCCGCGACCATTACCGCGACATCCCCCGAACTGTCTGCTCCAGATCAAAGTCCCGTAACGGCATCGTCGAAGCCTTCCTGTCGTAATACGCGTACCCATCAATCCAAACCACATCCGCCAACGCATAAACACTGAACGGATTCCGATTCCACAACACCAGATCCGCCGCCTTCCCCATTTCAATGCTCCCCGTCTCCCCATCAATCCCCAGCGCCTGCGCCGCATTCAACGTAATCCACCGCATCGCCTGCCCTTCGCTGATGTCCATCCCCATACGCCACCCCGCCGCCATGGCCTTGGCCGCCTCCTGATTCATCCGCTGGATCAACTCCGGCGAATCCGAGTGAATGATCGCGCAAGCGCCGGCGGCATCGACCAATGCAGCATTCTGCGGAATCGCATCAAACGCCTCCAGCTTGAACCCCCACCAGTCCGACCACATCGCCGAGCAGATACCCGCCTCCGCCAACAAATCAGCAATCTTGTAAGACTCCACCGCATGATGAAACGCCGTGATCTTGTAGCCGAACTCCTGCGCCACATCCATCATCGTCGCCATCTCATCGGCCCGATAGCAGTGGTTCTGCACCAGAATCTCCCCATCGAGCACCCCCACCAGCGTATCGAGCGTCAGGTCCCGTTCCGGCGGCGCATCCGCATCGCCGGCCAGCCAGGCGTCCCGTTTTTCGCCGTAGGCAACGGCCCTGGCCCAGGCCGCGCGATAACCGGCCACATTCCCCATCCGCGTGGACGGCGCCATTTCCTTTCCGCCGTAATACATCTTCGGGTTTTCCCCGCAGGCCATCTTCAACGACTGCGGCGCGCCCGGGAACTTCATGCCCTGCACCGTGCGCGACGGCACATTCTTGAGGGTGACCCCCCGCCCCCCGAACAGGTTGGCGCTACCCGGCAGGATATGCAGCGTGGTCACCCCGCCTGCCAGCGCGAGCGTGAACTGCGGGTCCTGCGGCCACACCGAATGCTCCACCCACACCTCGGCGGTGTTGGGCGATGTCGCCTCATTGCCGTCGGCTGTGGAATCGACGGCGGGGGACGGGTACGCGCCCAGGTGGGAATGCACGTCGATGATGCCCGGCGTCAGCCAGCGGCCCGCGCCGTCCACCACCTCGACGCCGTCCCGGGGCAGGTCTGCGCCGATCGCGGCGATGCGCCCGGCTTCCACCCGCACATCCACGCCCTCCAGCATATCGCCCGCGCCGGTGTACACGGAGGTGGAGGCAATCAGGAAATCCGGGGCCTCGAGCGGTTCGTACGTGGATTCATAGGGCTCCCGGGCGCCGGCCGCGGCAGCGGCGAGGGCCAGCGCGGCCACCGCCGTTCTCCAGGCTGTCGAGCGCGGGTTGCCGGGTTTTCGTGGGCTCACTGCTTGAACACCTTCCCGCCCTTCATCACGAAGTGCACCCGCCCGAACTCCTGCACATCCTCCCGGGGATCCCCCGGCACCGCGACGATGTCGGCGTACTTGCCCGCCTCGATGGAACCCAGGTTCTCCCATTCGTTCAGCAACTCCGCGGCGGTGCGCGTGGCGCTCACGATGGCCTCCATGGCCGGCATGCCGCCCTCCACCATGTAGACGAATTCCTGCCAGTTGTCCCCGTGCGGCGAAACGCCGGTATCCGTGCCGAAGGCGATCTTCACGCCGGCCTTGTAGGCGCGCGTGAAGGTCTCGGAAATCACCGGTCCGATGGCCGCCGCCTTCGGCCGCACCACCTCCGAGAAGTAGCCGTCGATCTTCGCCTTCTCGGCCACGAACATGCCCGCCATGATGGTCGGCACGTACCAGGTGCCCATCTTCTTCATCAGCTCCATCACTTCGTCGCTCATGTAGGTGCCGTGCTCGATGGAATTCACCCCGGCGGCCACGGCCCGGCGCATGCCTTCCGTGCCGTGGGCATGGGCGGCGACGCGGAAACCGTAATCGTTCGCGGCCGTGACGATCGCGACGATCTCTTCTTCCGTGAACTGCGGGTTCTGCCCGCTCTTGGCCTGGCTCAGCACGCCGCCGGTGGCGGTGAGCTTGATGAGGTCTGCGCCTTCCTTGTAGCGGGCGCGCACCGCCTTGTAGGCGTCGTCCACGCCGTTCACCACGCCGTCCGCGGGGCCGGGGTCGCCGCGCAGTTCCTCGATGACGCCGTTGGTGGGGTCGGCATGGCCGCCGGTGGTGGCCAGGCTCTTGCCGGAGGTGTAGATGCGGGGGCCCGGGATGTGGCCTTCGTTCACCGCGCGGCGGATGGATTGCGCGAGTGCATAGGCCGTGCCCACATCGCGCACCGTGGTGAATCCCGCCATGAGCGTGCGTTCCGCGTAGGGCACGGCGCGCAGCGCGTAGTCGGCCGGTTCGAGGGTGAAGCCCTCGACGAAGCGGTTGGGGCTCTGCTGGCTGGCGATGTGCACGTGCATGTCGATCCAGCCGGGCATGACGAAGGCGTCGGTGAGGTCGATGTCGGCCGTGCCCTGGTAGCTCGCCTCCACCGACTGGATGCGCTCGCCGTCCACGACGATGGTGACGGCTTCACGCACCTCGCCGGTGGCTGCATCCACCATCTTGCCGGCGTGGATGATCGTTTCTGCCCAGGTGGCTGCCGACAGGACAAGCGCCAGCATCATGCAAAAAAATCTCATGTGTCCTTTCCGTGGTGTCCGATTTGGGTGAGGATAATGGCTGAGGGTCGGGTAGTGAAAGGCCCCGCCTTCGAACCGACTTAAGCCGCTTCGTGTTCGTCGGTCTCCCAGCCCGGAAAAACCAGCACTGGGGTGGCACTTGAGTGCACGCCCCCAGAACCTTTGCGCGCTCTACGCCAAACGGCGGCCGGTGCAGTGCCTTTGGTGCATTCCACCGCCGATTCGACTCGATTGCACAGGAGCGGGGTCCAATGTCCTACACGCTGAGCACAAAATGACCTCTCACAATCCAAGGAGTTCAGATATACAGTTGCCAAGTTCACTACGCTCCGAGGGTACGGCGAATGCATGATGGTATGACGCTCTCTACAGAGAACTTCCACGTCTTGTCGCTGGACGGTGGCGGCTCGATGGGCGCGTACGCGCTAGGAGCGCTGACCGAAGTCGAGGCGATCTTGCATTCCACGCAGCAAAAAAGGCTGGCCGATATATTTGACTTGATCTACGGAACGAGCACGGGGGCCATAATCGGCTCGATGATCGCATTGGGCGAGCCAGTGGAGAATATTTGGGAGCACTACCGGCGACTCGCCCCTGGGGTGATGAAGAAGTGCTTGCTCTGTGCGAAATCCGAGGCTCTTCGCAATCATGTTTCGGAGGTTTTCGGCGAAACGCCATTCAAGGACTTCCGAACCATGGTGGGAATCGTAACGACGAAAATAAAGCCGAACGAACCGATGATTTTCAAGAGTCATCCCGAACAACTGCGCACAGGGGTTGCATCATTCAAACCGGGATTTGGGTGCACGGTAGCAGAAGCGGTGGTTGCATCCTGCGCCGCCTATCCCTATTTCAACAAAGTCAAGTTGAAAGTGCCGGGCTACGATGAACATATACTCGTAGACGGCGGATTCCTAGCGAACAACCCGACGCCGCTAGCCATCATCGAGACACTACAGTTTCTGGGCATAGAGCCGGAACGCGTGCGCGTACTGAGCGTCGGAACCGGAAAATACCCCGTGCGGCGCGGGTTCCTCCAGCAGGTTGCTTACCATCTCGTTCCCGCGACACGGACTGTCGTTGAATTGCTGGAAACGAGCACCAACGTGATGGAGTGGCTAAATCAAGTCTTGTTCGCGAACATTGAGGCTGTGAGAATCAACAAGACATACACGCACCTGAAGACGAGCTTTCTGGAGGCAAACGTGGAGCGTCTCGAGAAAATGTTCGCCTTGGGGCGAGAGGCGGCAACGGAAGTGGACGAGCGCCTGGAGGGTCTTTTGCGATGACTGAATCGACCCGAAGTGAGATCCGGGAGGCTCGCGGCGTTCTCTGCGACGACTCGCGGGAAGCAATCAGGAGATTCTGTCGGAGCTTTAAACTTATGCCGCTCCGGCCGGAATTCGTCGGCAGTCTGGTCGCGCACATGCACGGATACAGCGACGAAGGTAGAAGAGTAGCGCCGTCTGTGTACTTGACCAATCACCTTGCGCGTGCCACGCGCGCATTGTCCGCCATTGAAGTGCGCTTGATCTCGCAGGACACGGTTGACGAGCAGGGCGCGCGACGGCTTGTGAGCCATTGCGCGCCGCTTGCAAGCGACGATTGGGCCGTGTTCTGCGAGGTATCTGGTGGTGGCATCGCATACGGCATGTTCAGGTTCAATGAAACGGATCGTCGCGTTAAGCCTCATGTAGTCAAACGCGCGGCTCGCTGCGCGGAAGGGGATGGGCTCGAGATCGCGAGCGTGTGGGAGAGTGGAGCCAGCAAAGTCGAATTGAAGGGTTCCAGAGGGGTCCAGTACCGGCTGCGATTGAATTCCCGGAGTCGCCGGTCGCAAGACGAGACGGTTCGTAGGCTGTTGGCGTCGATTTGCCCAGGAGATGGAAACACGAACGTGGCCGAAACATTCAGGGCGCTCCGCAGTGTCGTGCACGACGTAGTCCAACAGCGAAAGGGATGCATGATTGCGGTCGTGGACGCATCCTGGGCGGGGGGCGAGCCATGCGAAGACGCTGTGGTGCTGAAATCCCCGATCAGCTTTCCGAGCATGCTGCATGATGTCAGGAATGGAACTCTGGAGGCGGATGCCGTGAAAAAAAGCGCCGCGCTCGTCAAGTCAATGGTGCTATCCGACGGAATTGCCGTATTCGACGCGGCGGCACAGTTTCGAGCCTACAGGTGGTTCGTCCAGTTGCCAAAGCAAAGCACCCAGCCGACGGGCGGGGCGCGCGAACGGGCATTTGGTGCATTGTGTGCGCTGGTAGACGACGGAGCGCTCCTGGCCGCATTCATCCAGAGTAGCGACGGGATGACCAGGTTTCGGCGAGGCGACGGTAAGAACCAGCTTCGAACGCTCTCCTCATCCCCAGGAAACCCCTCACACGTGGCCAGTTTTGACCGGAATCCTGGAGTCGTCCCGGAACCGCTGGTTTCGCAAAAGAACATGTGACCTGACGAGGCACAATCCCCCGATTTGCGGTATTCGCCACGATGGGCGTGGCGGCTCGGGTGAAACGGCGAGTTTGCATCAGCCGCATGGATGATTACGACGGTATGGCAAGCGGTCAATGACCCTGAGTCGGTGTGAATCACCCGGGTCTTGTTCCCGGGGCCGGCAGCATCGAAGATTGTTGCACGTCAGCAAAGAGGGTGGGGAGCATGTCCAAACCCGTCCATAGCCCGGTCGAGATGATCGAACGGCTGGTCTCCTTCGATACCACGAGTAGAGAGTCAAACCTCCCGCTCATTCACTTCGTGCGCGACTACCTGGCTTCGCACGGTATCGATTCCGCATTGACTTACGACGAAACCGGCAGGAAGGCCAACCTGTACGCAACGATGGGTCCGGTCGATGTACCCGGGATTGCGCTGTCGGGGCACACGGATGTCGTGCCGGTAGATGGTCAACCCTGGCATACGGATCCGTTTCGGGTTGTGGAGCGAAACGGCCGCCTGTATGGGCGGGGAACGGCGGATATGAAGAGCTTCAGCGCCATCGTGCTGGCCATGGTTCCGGAATTCGTTGCGCGCAAACTCGAGACACCCATTCATCTCGCGCTCTCTTTCGACGAGGAGGTGGGCTGTCTTGGCGCGCCGCTCATGATCGAACAGCTCGGTACCGAACTCGGCCCGAAGCCGAAAATCGTGATTGTCGGCGAACCCACCGACATGGCTGTGGTAAACGCGCACAAGGGCGTGATCTGTTTTCAGACCAGGGTACGCGGCCTCGAAGCGCATTCGAGCGCGGCCCATCGCGGTGTCAACGCTGTGCACCATGCCGCGAAGCTGATCGAATTCCTCATCGAATTGGGGGAGGAGATGCAAGCGCGCCAGGCTCCGGAAAGCGGCTTCGATCCCCCGTACACGACGATACACGTCGGCACCATCCACGGCGGCACGGCGCAGAACATCGTACCCCTCGACTGTGCGTTCACCTGGGAATACCGCCTCATGCCCGGCGCCGACCCGGACGAGATCCGCCAGCGCTTCGAGCGGTTCGCCGATGAGCAGGTGGTTCCGCGCATGCACGCGGTGGATTCGGATACCGGGGTCGAAACCGAACTGATCTGTACGGTTCCCGGTTTGCGGCCAGACGGGGAATCGCCCGCCGAGTCGCTGGTCATGGCATTGGCGCGCACCAATCGCACGGAGGTGGTCGCCTACGGTACCGAGGCAGGGCAGTTTCAACAGGCGGGCATCCCCACGGTTGTCTGCGGCCCAGGCAGCATCCTGCAGGCCCACCAACCAAACGAGTACATTGAGTTGAGCCAGGTACGCGCCTGCGAGGCCTTTCTGCGTCGACTGCTGAACGAGGTCTGCGCAGCCTGAGGGAAATACCCGAACCTGCCTGCGATCGGCAGGCACCAAACAGGCAACAAACCTATACGATATAGGTGATTGCCTATACAATATATGCGTGGGGGAAACATGCCAAAGAGTTCTAACGCGCGCGGGAGGAAGCATCGCTCGGCGTCGGGCAATGCAGGTGGAAAACGCAACAGGGCATCCGCCGACCCGCAGCATACCCGGGAGAGGATCCTGGAACAGGCCGAGCGCATGATTGCGGAGCACGGCATCGACGGGTTGAAGCTTACTGCGGTCGCCAAAACGGTCGGCATCCGTCAGCCGTCGATCTATGCCCATTTCAGGAATCGGGACGAGATGTTCCGGGAACTGGGCCGCAATATCGTCGAGGACATGCTGCACCTGTTCGACGCAAGCGAGGGCAACTCACACCTCGAGACGATCCTGTTGGGCCTGGACAAGCTCCTGACTTACATCGAAGAGCATCCGGCGGAAGCGCGGCTGATCGCTCGGGACATGTCCATTCCCGGCGGGTTTGAACCACTGCGGGACGTAATGGGTCCCTCCGGCACGATAGGCACGCTGGAAGGTCCTCTTGGGCCCATGATCCAACGGCTGCAACGAATTCTCGACAGGGGAAGCGCGGAAGGCACGCTCAGGCCGTTCAATGCTCCCGTGCTGTTCCCGTTGATGCTGGGAACGATTCTGCTCGCAGCCAACACACACGCCATTCAATCGCACCAGCTCCATATCGTATTGCGCGATCTGGTGACCCGTGCACTTTTGCCCGAAGGGGTGAAAGTGCCGTCGAACAAGACCGTCCTGGCAAGAGGAGGCAATTCGACAAGTCGAAAGCGGAGAGGAACTGTTATGCACTGACAGTGCTTCAGGAAAGTTCCGGGGAGATAAAACGGAGGAAGGATCATGAACAGGAAGCATGAATACTTGGTATTTTCGATACTTGGCTGTGCCCTGCTGACGCCGGGGATGGGCACTTGGGCCGAAACCGGCGTGATCGAAGAGATTCTGGTTACAGCCCAGAAAAGGGAAGAGTCGATACAGGATGTGCCGATGTCGATTTCGGCGTATACCGGCGAGATGATGCAGTCGCTTGGCTCCGACACGGTGGTGGAACTGCAGGCGCAGGTACCGAACCTCAACGTCGGTTCGCCGCTCGGCGAAATGAACGTTCCCAACCTGTCGATTCGGGGCGTGGGCATCAGCGACTGGGCCGATACGCAGGAATCCCCGGTCTCCATGTATATCGACGGCATATACGTCGGGTCGATGGCGGGGCAGACCATCAACCTGTTCGACCTCGAACGCGTGGAAGTGCTGCGTGGGCCCCAGGGCACGCTGTATGGACGCAACACCACCGGCGGCATCGTGCACTTCATTTCGAAGGGCCCGACAGAAGAATTCGAAGCGGGCATCGCCACCGAGTTCGGCGAGTTTTCCACAACTGTCTTTGAAGCCTACGTTAGTGGCCCGTTAGGCGACAGGGTGTCGGGGCGAATGAGTGTGCTCAAGCGCGATTCGGACGGCTACGTCAAGGACAGGCTCTCGGGCGACACGGGTAACGCAACCGATGTTTTCGCCTTTCGCGGCCAATTGCAGTTCGAGCTGACCGACCAATGGTCGGCCCGGGTCAACGTGCATGGCAACGACGCCGACAACACCGGCAACCCGTTCGTGCACCAGGGCCGCGTACAGGCTGACGGGGTAACACGCTGCTCCAGAGACGAGATATTGAGCTTTGCCTGCTACGATGCGTTCGGCTATCGCGATGCGGACGGCGGCAAGGACTTTTTCGAAGGCGACTACAGCAAAGTTCCGCCCATAGAAGTAACGACCAGCGGCGGATTCGTTCAGCTCGAATACGAAAACGGCCCGTGGTCGCTCACTTCGATTTCGGCTATCGAAAGCGCAAAAAAAGAATACGAGGAAGACTCGGATTCCAGTCCCACGCTGATCATCGCCGATACCGAAATCGACGTTGACGCCGATCAATTCACTCAGGAGTTGCGCCTGAGCCACAGCACTGAAACGACCACCTGGGTTGCAGGGGCGTATATCGTCGAAGACGAGAAAGAAGGCAGCGTGGGTCTGCTGCTGCTGCCGGAAACACCCGCCGGGTTCTCATATATTTCGGATTATGAACAGGAGACGTCGGCATGGGCGGTGTTCGGGCAGTTCGACCATGACTTCGGCAACAACCTGGGTGTCTCGGTGGGCCTGCGCTACTCCGACGAGAAAAAAGACTTCGTCAACGCAGCGTCGCTTACCCTGGTGGCGAACGACGTGTACGTTCCCCTGGTCGACGTTCAACACGACGCTTCCTTCAGCAACGTATCGGGCCGTATAACCGGGAACTGGTCGCCTGCGCCGGGGCAACTCGTCTACGCCAGTTATTCGAGGGGGTTCAAAAGCGGCGGCTTCAATGGGGGGCTGGTTTTTTCGCCAATCGAAGTCGAGCCGTTTGAAGAAGAGATTCTCACGGCCTATGAGGTGGGCTTCAAGTCGTTGTTATTCGACAATCGGGTGCGCCTGAGCGCGGCCGGGTTCTTCTATGACTATGAAGACCTGCAGATATTTACGCAGATCGCGGCGGCCGGCGGGCTGCCGGCTACCGTGTTGACGAACGCTGCCGATGCGGATATCGGGGGGTTCGAGGCGGAACTGCTGATGCGCCCCACGAGTAACTGGGATGTTCGGTTGGGTTTGGCCTACCTGAACACCGACCTGGTCGACTTCGTCAGTTTTGCCGGAATCGGAATGGACGGGAACCCCATGTTCACGGATAACTCGGGCAACGAACTGGTGTATGCGCCGGAAATCACCTTCAATGCGCTGACCAGCTATCGGTTTCCATTGCCCGGGGGGTCGTCGTTGACTGCACAGGTCGATCTCGACTACACGGACGAGTTTTTCTTCGACACGGCCAACGAGCCGACGCAAAAAGGCGAGAGCGTAACCGTCGTCAACGCCCGTCTCGACTGGGAAAGCGCCGACAGCAACTTGCGCATCGGCGCCTTTATCAGGAACCTGACGGACGAGGAATATACGGTCGAGGGTTTTCTCTGCGCCGCTTGTCAGTCCAATGTCCTTATCCAGGGCAGCCCGCAGTACATGGGCGTGAATCTGGCATATACGCTCCGCTGACGGGCAACGCGTGGAGTTAGCGGCGGGTCGTGGCAACAAGTGGGGGTTCACATGAAGCAACCTGGTGATTTCAATCGCAACGGGGTTTCCGCGTGCTGCTCGCTGCTGGCTCTGGCGGGGCTCCTGCTCTCCGGCGCCGCAGCAGCCGAACAACAGAAGCCGGTCTGGCAGATGACGGAAGCGGAAATCGTCGAAGAAGTCAGTACCGCAAGGGCGGGCCGGCAGCTTCTGCAGCCGGCCCAGTGGCCCGGAGGCGCCAGGGTCGCGGTACTTTTCTCTTTCGACGTGGATAACGAGACCGAAAACCTCTCGCTGGGCGACTACTCCATATTCGGGGACTCTTTTCACGAATACGGCGCCCGGGCGGGGTTGCGGCGAATCGTGAACATTCTCGACAAGCACGAGATTCCAGCCTCGTTTTTCATTCCCGTGATGAGCAACGTGATCGCGCCGTACCAGCTCCCGATCATCATGAAGTCGGGCCGGCATGAGATCGGCGTTCACGGCTGGGTGCATGGTCGGGCAGACCAGATGCCGCCGGAACTGCATCGCGAAATGATCGAGAGGGCGGTGAATTACTGGGAAGCGCAGACCGGGAAGAAACCGGCCGGTTATCGGGCGCCCTGGGCCGATGTCACCAGCGAAACCTTCGCCTTTGTGAAGGAACTGGGGTTTCTGTACGACAGTTCGATGCTGGCTGACGACATGCCTTACGAGATCGTCTACAAGGGCGAAGCATCGGGGCTGGTGGAAATTCCGATCAGCCTGATTCTTGAAGATTCGCCGCTAAACGTCGCCACCACATTCGTCGCCGGAATTCATACGCCTGAAGAGATGTACGAGATCTGGAAGTCGGAGTTCGACGTGGCTCTGGAGGAAGGCACCACCTGGGTTCTGGTCGCCCATCCGCACGTAATCGGGCACCGGTCGCGAGCGGCCATGATGGAAAGGCTGATCGTGCACATGAAGAGCACCGGAAAAGCCTGGTTCGCCACACACGAGGCGGTCGCCCGGCTGGCGGCGGAGCAACTGTGAGGCCTGCATTCAGGGGAAGGCGAGCACCGGCACAACCTGCTTCAGGGGACGACACATGACATTCGATCATATTCCGGTGTCGCCGCCGGGCATCTATACCGTACCCGCCGGGCATGGAAAGGCGGCCCGCGTGAAGGCTGGCCAGAAGGTCAAGATCATCAATACCCACGGTGCCCAGGCCCTCGATTTCTGGGTTCTCTGCGCGGACGATATCGGGGAGTACCTCGATGTGCTCGCAACCCGTGCCCAGAACCTGCGCCTGAATCCCCAGGTGGGCGACACATTGTGTTCGAACCGGCGCCGCCCGATCGCACGATTTCTGGAAGACACGCCGGGACGCGTTCACGATACGCTGGTTGCCGCATGCAACGCGGAACGCTACGAGCTTCTCGGTTGTGAAGGCTACCACCGCAACTGTCAGGACAACATGCTGGAAGGGCTCGCGGGGATCGGCGTCGAAACAGACAGGCGAATCAGTGGTTCGTGGAATTTCTTCATCAACATTCAACTGGGGGACGACGGTCTGACCATGACGCTCGACGAGCCGATTGGCGCGCCGGGAGACTACGTGGTTGTGGAGGTGTTGTTGGACTCGTTTGTCGCCTTTTCGAGTTGTCCGCAGGATGTTCTTGGAATCAGTCGAGACAATGTAGTGCGGGACTTCTGTTTTGAATTGCTCGAGGAGGGTTAAGCGGCGGCCGATTGCTTCGCACCCACCCGGGCTCTCCTCTCGGTGCGCCGCCGTGCTCCTGCCAAGGGCTGCAGGGCGCTGCCGGGTGATTGCGGCAACCGATTCCGGTGACCGCCGATGAGCTTCAACCGGATCTTTCGCGCCTACCTGTTGCCTGCGGCGGTTTTCCAGTCTGTCGCCATCGCGGGCGGATACGCCACGGGCCGCGAAACGGTCGAGTATTTTACCCGCTTCGGCTCGCTCGGCGGGCTGCTCGGCAATCTGGTTGCGGTACTGGGAATTTCAATCGTTCTGGCGTTGTCGTACGAATTCGCACGCATAACGAGAGCTTACGACTACCGCTCGTTTTTCAGGGCCCTGATCGGGCCGGTGTGGCCGGCGTTCGAATTCCTCTACATCGTCATGTTCCTGATCGTACTGAGCGTCATCGCCTCGGCGTCGGGAAGCATCATCAGCGAGGAGTTCGGGTTGCCGCCAATGGCCGGGGTGGGCGGGATGCTGGTGCTGATCGTGATCCTGGCCTTTTTCGGCCGGGAGGTTATAGGGCGTGTCCTTACCTTCTGGTCTTTGACCCTATACGCCGTGTTCGCGGCATTCTTCTATTTCGCGTTCTCGACCTACGACCTGGAGATAGCGTCCAGGCTCGACCGAATGGACGTATCGGACGGGTGGCTGCTGCCCGCGCTGAAGTACGCGATGTACACCACGGTGATCATTCCGGCGGTTCTGTTCGCCACCCGCGGCATCGAAACGCGAACGGAAGCGCTGCTGTCAGGCTTTCTGAGCGGAGTGTTCTGTCAGCTTCCTTCGTTCCTGCTGCACGTCAGTTTTCTGGCCGGCGGCGCCGCGGTTCTCGGCGCCGATGTGCCGCTCAAGGCAATGATCAACCAGCTTGCCATTCCCGCACTGGCGCTGATTTACGCGGTGGCCCTGTTCGGGACTTTTGTCGAGACCGGCATCGGCTTCGTGCAGGGCATCATAGAGCGCCTCGACCGCTGGGCGCTGGAGCGGTGGGGGCGCACGGTGCCTCGGTCGGGGCATGTCGGCGCGGCCATCGTCGGCGTCGTCGCCAGCGCGTTCATCGCGCAACTCGGCATCCAGACATTGATATCGACGGGATATGGCACCATGTCCTGGGGGTTCCTGGTTGTCTATGTCGTACCGCTGCTTACCATCGGTGTGTGGCGTATGGCGAGAGCCGGGAGAACGGGAAACGGCGCGGCGCCGCAGCCGGACAGGGCCGCGCCTCGCAATGGGAGAATTTCATCGTGATTCGTCAAATCTACAGGGCCCACAAGCCGGTGGCCGGAAACTCGGGCACGAAATACTATCCGGGAGTGGCCTATCGCGAAATTTTCGGGCCCGCCGGCGACATCTGCCCCGAGTTCATATTCAGGCGCTACAGCATCCGGCCCGGGGCTGAAATCCCTTATCGAACGGTTTCTCAATGCGTCTCCGGCTACGTTGTCGAGGGTGCCGGCATTTTTTCCTACGGCCGCTACAGTGTGGAACTCGAAAAGCAGTCCGCGTTCTTTTTTCCGGCAAACGTGCCGCACAGGGTCGAGAACAAGGGCGCCAAGTCGCTGGAATTCGTCGCCGTGTACGGTTGCGAAGAGTCGGGGCCCGAAGCGCGAATCGAGAAGCCCGCGGAGGCGTCCGAAGTTCGCGCCTGCGGCGTTGTGAACAAGTTTCTGCAGCGCTGGGCGATGCATGAATCGACCGAGCCCTGGCAATCCGTCGAGCCGTCCAAGGGGATGGGCGTCAAGATCAGGTACTTGTTCGATGAAGTGCGAGGGGGGTGCCGGGAAATGTCCACCGGCATCGGCGAAATCGCGCCGGGATTTCATTACACGCGCCATTCGCACGTTCAGGCGGAGATTTATTTCATCACTTCAGGCCGCGGAAAAGTGTATGTCGACGACACCTCGCACTTGATGGACGAAGGCGACTCACTGTATATCGGCTCGAGCGTCGTTCACGGGGCGGATTGCATCGGCACCGAGCCATTCTCCATCTACTACGTGTACGGATCGGAATTGATAGGCCAGGAAGAAACCTGGACACCGGCGGAAACGGCGGTCATAAGATCCGGAACCTGATCGAGGATCCCGTACACCAGTTCGACACCGGCGCCGTGCGCCCTTCTTGTGTCAAGTTGTCGAGCACCATGCGCTTCCACTTGGCGATCACGTTCGGCTGAATACTGTCTCCTCTTTGCCATGTCGATTGCCTCCTGCGGCTAATCGACTTCACCTTGGCGCGTTATTGAAAAATCGGGGACCACTTCTGTTGAGGGTAGCCCGGCGAAAGGCCCGGTAGTCGTTCCATTGCGGCGGTTTGCCGGCCCGGCACTTTATTGCGACCATTTGGCCATGCTGTGGTACCCGGGCACTTCACATCCGAATTCAGCTTCACCTGTCCGCGCGCTCCTTCTGATCACGTGCGGCGCACTGGTGTCCGCGCTGGCCGCGCTGGCGACTGCTCAAACCGATCAAGCGGCCGCTCCCGTTCGATTGATTCCCTTTTTCCCGGCGGCATCGGATGGGTTCCAGCAGGGTTTTGCGCGGATCATCAATCACGGGGACGAGTCCGGCACGGTGGAGATCGTCGCCATCGACGATGCGGGTAGCCGTTCCGAGCCGTTGTCGCTTGCCATCGGCGCGGGGCAGACGCGGCATTTCAACTCCGACGATCTGGAATCCGGCAACGACACCAAGGGCTTGACGGGCGCTGCCGGAACCGGCTCCGGAGACTGGCGGCTGGAGTTGAAAAGCGATCTCGACATCGAGGCTCTCGCATACATGCGCACTGAGGACGGCTTTCTGACTGCGATGCACGATGTCGCTCCTGCCGCCGCGACTCGCCACCGCGTGGCGACCTTCAACCCCGGCGACAACACCAATCAACGGAGCATTCTGCGGTTGATCAACGCCGACGACGAGCCGGCGGAGGTGACCATCACCGGCACGGACGACGCTGGCGTGTCCTCCGGAAGCGTGGGGCTGACGTTGCCGGCAGGCGCGTCGCGGTCGCTGACGGCCGAGGAACTCGAAGCCGGCGGGAGGTCTTTCGAGGGGGCGCTGGGCGACGGGGCCGGGAAGTGGGCGCTCTCAGTAGTGTCGGACCGCTCCATTGTGGCAATGAGCCTGTTGTCGAGTCCGACGCGGCACCTCACCAACCTGTCGACGGCGCAGGCAAGGGCGACCGCCGAGGAGATGTTCCAGTCCGGAATCGCGTCCATGGTTCAGGACACTTGCAGTTCCTGCCACACCGCGGGCGGCGAGGCGAGCGGCACCGGGCTGGTGTTCGAACCGGTTACGGAAGCAGGCCACCTGGCGACGAACTTCGACGCGGTCGCCACATTCCTTGCGACGGTGCCGAACGGTGCCGCGCTGATGCTGAGCAAGGCCCGGGGGGAGGGTCACGACGGCGGTGTCCAGCTTGCGCCCGGCTCCGAGGGCTACGCGGCCATGGAACGGTTCGTCACGCAAATCGAGGCGGAGGCCCGGTGGACGTCCCGGGCCGCGCTGGCCGCACTTTTCCACGCAACGGACGGGCCGAACTGGGCCGACTCCCGGAACTGGTTGACCAGCGCCCCAATTGGGGATTGGTACGGCGTGACCACGAATGCTTCCGGTCGAGTCGTCCGCCTCGATCTCTCCGGCAGGTGGGATATCGACACGCAACGCCAAGTCAAGCACGGCTTGTCCGGCTCGATCCCGCCCCAGATCGGCAATCTCACCGAGTTGCAGTACTTGGATCTCGGCTTCAATGAACTGTCGGGCTCAATCCCGCCGGAAATAGGAAACCTGGCCAAGCTGGAACACCTGCTACTCGGCGCCAATGAACTGACGGGGCCGGTCCCGCCCGAACTCAACCGGCTTGTTGGCCTGACATTCCTGTCGCTGTCGCAAAATCACCTCTGGGGAGAGATTCCCGAACTCGGCGACCTCACCAACCTGAGGCATCTGGCGCTCAGCGAAAACGAACTGTCGGGCAAGGTTCCGCCCGGACTCGGCCTACTTGTCGACCTGCAGACACTCGATCTTGGAGACAACATCTTCTCGGGCCCAATTCCGCCCGAGCTTGGCAACCTCACAAACCTTGTACGTCTTAGTCTGATCGGGGGGAACCTGAGGGGATTGTTCGGGCCGATTCCACCCGAGTTGGGCAAACTCTTAGCCTTGCAATCCCTGGAGTTGTACGGCAACGACCTGTCAGGGCCCATCCCACGCGAGCTTGGCAATCTCGCCAACCTCGAGTTCCTCAGTCTCGACTACAACGAGCTGTCAGGCACCATCCCGCCCGAACTCGGCAATCTCGCCAACCTCACAACGCTCTATCTGCGCTACAACAAGCTCAGCGGGGCGTTACCGTCCAGCTTCGTCGCCCTGCCGCTGAAGCAGTTTCTCTTCAGCAGCAACGACGGCTTATGCGTTCCGGGAGTCTCCGCCTCGGTCGACTGGCTCGATGGCATCGAGCACCATGACGACGGCCCGCTCTGCAACCAGTCCGACCAGGCGGTACTGGAAACCCTGTACCACAGGACGGCCGGCTCGAACTGGACGGACTCTGCCGGCTGGCTGGGCGAGCCCGAGCTGGGCGAATGGTATGGGGTCTCCGTGGATTCGCTCGGCCGCGTTACCGCACTCGATCTCAGCGAAAACCAACTCGCCGGCTCTGTTGCCAACCTGGGCGAACTCTCCCAACTAACTGAACTGAGGCTTGACGGCAATCCCGACCTCTCGGGCAGATTGCCGTCCGGTCTCGCCGACCTCCAGCCGCTCACGGTGCTGCACTACGACGGCACTGGCCTCTGTGCACCGGCCACGCCGTTCTTCCGCGAATGGTTGGGCACGATTTCGTCCGCAACTACGACGGGTACCGAATGCGAACCGGTTTCGGACCGCGAAATCCTCGTCGAACTCTACCAAACGGCCGGCGGAGCCTCGTGGATTCAGAACGACGGTTGGCTGTCGGAACAACCGCTGGACACGTGGTACGGCGTCGAGACCGACGAAGACGGCAAGGTAATCGCGCTGGATCTCGCCGCCAATGAACTGCGCGGGCCGATCCCGCCTGTGCTTGGAGACCTGGCGCGGCTTCGGCGCCTCGACCTCGGCAACAACAGGCTCGACGGCGCCATACCGCGTGCCCTGGGCCGCCTGGGCGCCTTGGAAGAGCTGCGCCTGGGCGGCAACAGGCTGGCGGGCCGGATACCGCCGCAACTTGGCCGCCTCACCAATCTCCGACGGCTGCATCTGGATGGCAATGTGCGCCTGTCGGCGTCCATACCGCGCGAACTCGGCAATCTTCACAAGCTGGAAGAACTGGGCTTCCAGGGGTGCGGGCTTACCGGTTCGTTGCCGCCGGAACTCGGCCGGCTCGCGCAACTGGAGACATTGCGGCTCGGCGGCAGCGCCGTCTCCGGCCGCATTCCACCCGAGTTCGGTGGCCTGGGCAAACTCAAGCGGCTGGACCTTCGCAGCGCTCACCTTTGGGGGCCAATCCCGCGTGAGATCGGCAACCTGGTCGAACTGGAGGTGCTCGACCTTGCGGAGAATCGCCTGACAGGCCCCATACCATCCGAGATCGGCCACCTTGCAAACCTCATCGAGTTGAACCTGGCGTCGAACGAACTGAGCGGCGACGTGCCGCCCGACCTCGGCCGCCTGGTCAACCTGAGTCGTTTATCCCTTGCCTACAACAGGCTGACCGGCGGTTTGCCGCCCGCGTTGGGTTCCCTTGCCGGACTGGAGTCCCTGGTAGTGGCCCACAATGAGCTGTCGGGGCGGGTACCGACGGATTTGGGTGGGCTTGCCCGGTTGCGTGAACTGGTTCTGACGGGTAACGATGCCCTGGCGGGAACCCTCCCGGCCAGTTTGGCCGACATCGGCGGTCTTGAGGTGTTCGAAGCCGGCGGCACCGCCCTCTGCGCCCCGTCGGACGCGGGATTCCGCGCCTGGCTGGAAGACATACCGACCCGGCGCATCGCGCAGTGCCAGTCTGCGCAGGTCGCGGCCTACCTCACACAGGCCGTTCAGTCGCGGCTGTTCCCCGTGCCTCTCGTTGCGGGCGAGGATGCGTTACTGCGCGTCTTTCCTGCCGCCGTTCGGCCCAACCATGCCTGGCTTCCGCTCGTACGGGCGTCGTTTTACCTGGACGGCGCTTCAGTGCATACCATCGAGATTCCGGCCAGGGTCGGCCCGATTCCCACTACGATGCATGAAGGCTCGTTGTCTTCCTCGGTCAACGCCCTGGTTTCGGCCAGCGTAGTGCAGCCGGGGCTTGAGTTTGTAATCGAGATCGACCCGGAGGCCACGTTGGACCCGAACCTTGGCGTTTTACGTCGAGTCCCCGAGAACGGGCGACTGCCGGTGGATGTTCGGGATATGCCGGTGCTTGACCTGACATTGGTCCCATTCCTGCTCCGCGACAACCCCGATTCGTCGATCGTTCCGGTGCTCGACGCCATGGCCGCGGATCCCATGGGCCATGCGTTGCTGGAACATACACGCAAGCTGCTCCCTGTGGGTCAACTCGACGTACGCGTCCACGAGCCCGTAACCATTTCCGACCGTTTGCTGCTCCAGGCAACCGAAGCGATCCGCGTCATGGAGGGCCGCCGCGGCCATTACATGGGGACCATGTCGCCGAGGTCGCTCGGCTTCGGGGGCGGGGGGCTAGCCATGCTAGGAGGGCTCTCCTCCTGGGCCGCGCTCGAATCCGACACGATCGCCCACGAGCTGGGGCACAACATGAGCCTCAAACATGCGCCTTGCGGCAACCCACCCGGACAAGAGTCGGGATTTCCCAATTCCGGCGGCAGGATCGGCTCACCAGGATATGACAGCGGTTCGCAAACGCTCGTGCCGCCAACGCACGCCGATCTCATGGGCTACTGTGACCCGAGCTGGATCAGCGACTACAGCTTCGGCAAGGCGCTGAAGTACCGCCTGTTCATTGCGGACGCTCCGGCACCCGCGGCGCAGGCCGTGCCGTCGCTGCTCGTTTGGGGTGGCACCGACTCCGCGGGACAACCGTACCTGGAACCCGCTTTCCCGATCGCCGCGCCGGCCTTGCTGCCCACGTCCACCGGCAACTATCGGATCACCGGACACACCGACGACAGGCGCGAGCTCTTCTCCCTGGACTTCGCCATGCCGGAGACAGCCGACGGCGGCCGCAGCTCCTACTTCGCCTTTGCCGTCCCCTTACATCCTTCCTGGCCGGGTGCGCTGGCTGCCATCACGCTTTCAGGGCCTGAAGGCTCTGCGACAGTCGCCGCAGAAAGCGAACGCCCGTTGACGATACTTCGAAATCCGGACAGCGGGCAGGTACGAGGGCTGCTTCGCGAGGCGCTGGACGATGCCGATGCCGCACGCGCAGCGAGGCGAGGACTGGAAGTGATGTACAGCCGCGGAATACCGGATGCCGCAGCCTTCCGGCAGTGAGTATCAAAGTAGTGGCCCCGTGCGCCCAGAACTGCTATTCGTCTCGATTGTCGAAACTGTAGCCTTGGGCGACAATTCGGCGCAGGCAATCCCTTTGCTATCGCTATAGGAGAGGTCCGATCATCCGGAAACGAGAGATTTGAATCGGATGCGGCGGCACGAGCCCAGCACGAAAGATCGCGAGGAGAACCAGTGCAGGAAATCGAGCAAACGACTGCGTCGGTAGCAGCCATCCGGGAGAATCTGGAAGCGCACCGCTACATTTGCAGCGACCAGATCGCCACAGCCGTCTACCTGGCCTACCACCTGCGCAAGCCCATACTGATCGAAGGCCCGCCCGGGGTCGGCAAGACCGAACTCGCCAAGACATCGGCTGAAATGTTCGAACTGCCGCTGATCCGGCTGCAGTGCTACGAGGGGCTCGACGAGGCAAAGGCCATCTACGAGTGGAAGTACGACAAGCAGCTTCTATACACCCAGGTGCTCAAAGAGACGCTTGAGGAGGTGCTGCAGGGCGCCCAGGGATTCGCCCAGTCGGTCAATCGCCTGCACGAATTCGGCGACATCTTCTTCTCCGAGGAATTCATGGAGCCGCGGCCGCTCTTGAAGGCGCTGCGCGAAGAGGGCGGCTGCGTGCTGCTGATCGACGAGGTCGACAAGTCCGACCACGAGTTCGAGTCGCTGCTGCTGGAAATCCTCTCCGACTTCCAGGTTTCAATTCCCGAGATCGGTACGGTGAAGGCTACCCGTGAACCGCCCATGGTGTTCCTCACCAGCAACAACACCCGGGAGATTTCCGATGCGCTGAAGCGCCGCTGCCTGCACCTGTACATCCCCTTCCCCGACGTCGACCTCGAGCAGCGCATCATCAACGCCCGGGTGCCGGACAT
>CAZWZH010000113.1:0-10262 GCA_964638775.1 uncultured Pseudomonadales bacterium | reverse complement strand
TGAACCGCCCATGGTGTTCCTCACCAGCAACAACACCCGGGAGATTTCCGATGCGCTGAAGCGCCGCTGCCTGCACCTGTACATCCCCTTCCCCGACGTCGACCTCGAGCAGCGCATCATCAACGCCCGGGTGCCGGACATCCCCCCGGAACTGCGTAGGCAGCTCGTCTCGTTCATCCACGAGTTGCGCGACCTCGATCTCAAAAAATCGCCCGCCATCTCCGAAACCATCGACTGGGCGCGCACGCTCCTGCTGCTGCACGCCGACAGCCTCGACCCGCAACTAGTGCGCGATACGCTGAACGTCATCCTGAAGTTCCAGGAGGACATCGAGAACGTGAACGGCGAGGTGATGGCGATCACCAGCAAGGTAGTGTCCAGACAGCCGGGCCATGTACGCTAACAGGGGCGTCCGCAAGAGCCGCGCGGTTTGCGGCAACTGCGGTGTCCCGCACGATCCGATTGCATCTCGCAGCAGGCACGGCCCGCTAACCGAACCGGGCGGCGCCGGCGAGGCGGCCCGAAAACGCCGAACCCGATAGCCCGGGCCGAGACGTGGACCGCACGCTCGCGAACTTCATCGGCGCCCTGCGCAACGCCGAGATCCGCATTTCCACGGCGGAAACCCTCGATGCCTTCAACACCGTCGAACTCGTCGGCTATACCGACCGCGACCTGCTGAAACGTTCCCTCTCCCTGGCGCTGCCGAAGACTCGGGACGAGAAGGAAACATTCGATACCTGTTTCGACCGCTTCTTTTCCTTCGATGACATTCGCGGCGCCCGCGCCGGCGCCCAAGGCGGTGCAGCCGAAGAGTCCGATAGCGAAAGCGCCCCGGGGGACGGCGAAGGAGACGGTGCGGGAGGCGGCGGTGAGCAGACCGGCGAACCCCGCCAGGGCGCCGCACAGGGCCGCAGGAAATCCAGGCAGCGCGGCGCCGGTGCGCTGGGCGGAGAGCAGGAGGCCGAAGAAGACCTCGGCCCCGGCGCGATGGCCGAGCCCCACTCCGCCCTCGGCAAGCTGCTGATGCTCGATTCCAAGGTGGAGCTGTCCATGTCGGTTGCCGCCGCCGGCGAAGCGGTGAACGTGCGCGAAATCCAGGTCTTCACGCAGAAGGGTCTGTATACCCGTCGCATCATGGACGAGATGGGCCTGGCTGAACTCAACGGCGAAATCGGGGCCCTGCGCGACAGCCGCGCCATCCCCGAGCGGCGCCTCGGCCAGGAACTGAAGAAGCGCCGCGACTGGCTGCGCGAGCAGGTGCGAGACTACGTAGAACGGCAGTTCCTGCTGCACGCCGACGCCACCGGCAGGCGCCTGCGCGAAGAGCTGCTGCGCAAGGTGAAACTGTCCAACGTCGAGCACCGCAGCTTCCGCCTCATCCAGGAGATCGTCTTCAAGATGGCGAAGCGGCTCGCCACCATGTACGCCCGCCGCAAGAAGGTGTTCAAGCGCGGCCAGCTCAATGTGCCGCGTACCCTGCGCCACAACCTCGCCTACGACGGCGCCATCTTCGACCTCAAGTGGAAGTCGGTGAAGATCGACCGGCCACGGGTGTTCGCCATCTGCGACGTATCCGGCTCCGTGGCCAACTACGCGCGCTTCATGCTGATGTTCCTGTACAGCCTGGAAGCGGTGATGCCCAAGGTGCGCTCCTTCGCTTTCTCCTCCGACCTCGCCGAGGTAACCGAACTCTTCGAGCGCAACAACATCGAGGACGCCATCGCCAAGACGCTGCGCGACTACTCGGGCGGCTCCACCGACTACGGCCAGGCCTTCCAGGACTTCAAGCGCCTGTGCCTGGACGACATCGACAACCGCACCACCATCATCATCCTCGGCGACAGCCGCAACAACTACGGCGAACCCCGGGCGGAAATCCTCAAGGAACTGTACGACCGGGCCAAGCGAATCATCTGGCTGAACCCGGAAAGCCGCAACTCATGGAACGTGGGCGATGCGGAAATGCGCCGCTACAGCGCCTATTGCCACCAGGTTGAGGAGTGCAACTCGCTCATGCACCTCGAGCGGGTGGTGGGGAACCTGTTGAAGACGGTTACGTAAACGGGCCGATTTCCGCTTGCGCAGTCAGTCGCGCTGAAGTCGAATCACAGCACGCCTGAGCATTTGCTCGATCGATTGAAGGATCCTGCGAGTTCTGCAAATGCTTGTCTGGCGTATTCGACATGGCTAACATGGCGTTGTCGGGTGCATACTGGGTTCAACCATGATCCGAGCCACCATTTCCCAACTCAGAAACGGCCTGAGTGCTTATCTGCGGCGCGTCCGAAGGGGAGAAACCGTCCTTGTCATGGATCGCAAGTTTCCGGTGGCGCGCCTGACGCCGGTGGGCGGGTCGCCGGGCGTGCGAGAGGAACCGAGCGCATACGCCGTCGCAAATCAGGAACTGGAGGACGAGGCCAAGCTCGCACGTCTGGAGGCAGCCGGAGTGCTCCTGCCGCCGGCAACCCCGGGCAGTGGGGCGGAACTGATCCGCAACTGGGCGCCTGTACCCGGCGCGGGGCTTGTCGAAGCCGTAATCGCCGGCCGAAGAGAAGACGACGGCGAGGGCTATCGGTGAACTTCTGGGATACGTCCGCGATCATGGCGATGCTCGCCGGCGAGGATCTGGCGCCGGCCGCCCATCGCGTATACGAGGGCGATGAACGCATGGCGGTGTGGTGGGGCACGGTCGTCGAGTGTGCCGCGGCCGTGGCGCGGCGCGAGCGCGAGAACGCCCTGCGGCCGGAACAGGCTACCGACCTCCTCGGGCGCGTCGACTCGCTTGCCGCGTACTGGCACGAGGTGCAGCCCGACCGGCGGATCAGGGCGCTTGCCCGACGCCTGCTGCGTGTGCATCCGCTCAAGGCAGCAGACGGCCTCCAGCTTGCGGCGGCCCTCGCCGTCGCCGAGGACAATCCGGCAAACGTCGGGTTCGTGTCGTTCGATACGCGGCTCAACGATGCCGCGGCACGAGAAGGTTTCGTACTCCCCGCGGCTGACGCGACTGACGCGCAGCCGCCTATGCATCGATGACATGACAATTGGGGTCAGAGTCAATTTGTCCCGCAAATTGACTCTGACCCCAATTTAAGGAAGTTGTCTTCGCAGGCGTGCCGCCACGTCATCGTCGCGGACCTCTCCGTCGTCCCAGCAATCGGCGATGATCGCGTCCGGGCGGATCAGCGCCAGGCCTCGGGGATCGTAGGGCGTTGCTACCGGCAGGGGCAACTGTTCCCAGCGCACGGGGAAGCCGGCCCCGGCCGCCACTCGGCCAACGGCATTGCGCCATCGCTCCGCAGCAACGGAGGCACCGCCGACCAGCACGTAGTCCGTGCCGAACCAGTCCAGAATGGACTGGCTTTGCCGTTCGTCAACCCACACATGGGGGGCACGGCGGCCCGCGCGCACCGCTGGAACGAAGTCGATGGTGACGTTGTCCACCGCCGGAGGCGGCTCCGCGTTCTTCGCGATCAGCGGCGACTCCAGTTCGAAGCCGAGCAGCACTCCGTCGTAGTCGGCGTATTGCCGGGTCTCGCGCACGCCCTCCGATGGATCCTCCCCGGAGTAGTAGGCGAGGAAGATCTTCCTCATGAACGCCGTGGTCTCCACTCCCGTGGCCACACGGTGCAGGGCGACCGGCCGGTGTTCGGTGTGGTAGGTATCGAGAATCCAGGCGGGTGCGAGGCCCTTCAGTACATAGGCCAGCTTCCAGGCGAGATTGCGGATGCCGGCAAAGCCGATGTTGTTGCCCATGCCGCCTGTGGGCACCGAAATGTGCGCCGCGTCCCCGGCAAGAAACACCCGGCCGCGGCTGAGGCGGTCCACGCAACCCGGCGTCGGCCGCCAGATGCCGGTGCTGGTGATGCGAATGGGCACCTCGCCGCCGCCGACGGCTTCCCGTATGCGCCCAATCGTCTCCGCTTCCGACAGCGGCTCCCCGTCCGCCTTGAATATCTGGCACCGCCAGCGGGTGATGCCGTTCAGCGGCTGAAACACCAGCACTCCGCTTGGCGTTGCGTTATACAGCAGCCCGGCCTTGCGCCCTTCGACGTACTCCGACAGGTCGGCCTCGAAGATCACGTCCTGCGCGTAGTTGTCGAGCGGCGCGGCCTCGAGTGCGCTGCCGATGGCCTGGCGCACGAAACTGTGCGGGCCGTCGGTGCCCAGCAGGTAGTCGGCGCGAACGGTGCTCTTCCCGCCGGAGGCCAGATTCCGGATAACCACCGTGGCGCCCTGCTCATCCTGGTCGATCTCGACGGCTTCGGTTCGGTAACGCAGTTCAATGCGCTCGTCGTCCCGGGCCTCGGCCAACAGCACGTTCTCCACGTAGTCCTGGCAGGTCATGACGGGCATCGTGGGGCTGGTGCTTCGCGGCACCGTGTGAAATGTGGGGCTGGGAATCGCCGCGATCTGATCACCCGTCAGCGCGTTGAACCAGCGGTTGTACGCCGTCCAGTCGGGCCCGAGCCCGGTCTCCTCGACCGCCTTTTCCAGGCCCAGGAACCGCATTAACTCCATGGTATTGGTGTCCACGAACCTGGAGCGGGGATGGCTATTGACTTCACTGCGTCTCTCGAGCAGCAAGGTGTCGATGCCGAATCTCGAGAGCAGCAAGGCGCCCGCAAGCCCGATGGGGCCGCATCCGACAATGCATACGGGCACGTTGATCATGACCGGCGTTTCTGGCCTGTCGGACCTGGACATTGGTTTTCTATAGTAGACGTTGTGCCAGCGGCCGGGTATTCGAGATGCCGGAGCTTGTCGGTGGAGCTGGCCGGTTCGTTCGTGGCCTAAGGCCGGTTCGCCAAAGGGTTCCGAACTGCAAACACCGGCAACGAATCGTGCCGAGGCGCGAACCCGAAGCATCAAAGCCCGGCCAGCCGCTGGCACCCATTACCTGGATGCAAAGCTCAAAGCGCGTTTTCTCCATCGATGTAGAGAGGTGCCCGGCGCGGGGATCGCCAGTCAGGGCGTAGCGCAGCGGAAGTTCGCCTCCTGTCGAGTATGCCTGCACCGGCTGCCGGTCCGCGCGACCACGCTTATGTGGCGACTCGAGGCCCTCGCGACGAAAATTGATGACAAATATGGACTAGCGGTCGAAAGCAATCGCCTTCGCTTGGCCAAGCAGTTCGTGCATGACGTTCGCCAGGTGGCTGGAAAACTGTAGGGATCCGAACGTCTCGTTGAACGCCTGGACGTCGAGGAACGCCTGCATTGTGGCGCGGAAGCCTTCGCCGCCCAGGAGGGCGGGCAGGTCGGCAAGGGTTCGTTCAATCATGGCCGCGTAGTCATCGAGCGCGTAGTCAGACGCCTTCGCCGCGATGAGATGAGGGGCCGGCGTCACACCTTTACCCGACAGCCAATAGAGATCCCAGATGTCCTTGTTGCGGGTGCGCCCGGCAGCGTGCGAGCCAGGAAGGGCGATGAGCTTGTCCGCCATGATCTCGCTGAGCGTTTCCACCGAGAGCAGTACGTTCTCGTAACCGTCCGGCAAGTGCTCGTAATTGCGTCGAAGGCGGCGCGGTTCACTTGTGTGGGCGGGCACCTCGGCGACCTCGATCTTGACGCGCTGACTTGGCAGGTCGGGCCGGTCTGGTGCGGTGTCAACCACGAGCTGCCAACGGTGAACGACAACCTGGGCGCCTTGAGTCTTCAAATGGCGGATCTTTGGCGCTTTAAGGCGGGCGGGCAAGCCATAGCGTTGAGCCATGCGTGATTCAATTCTGGCATTGAAGGTTGCCAGCGCCTCAACATCGAAGCCCGGTGCTGTGGCAAAGTCCAGGTCCTCGCTGTAGCGCGGCGCGCCATGGCAAAGACGCAACGCCGTCCCCCCTTGAAACACCAGGTTGCCGAGAAACCCTGACCTCGCCATGCAGGCGAGAACGTCATAGTGCAGCAGTTCCTTCTGGATGACGTCAACCAGATGCGCCATGCCCGGACCGGCGACGGACCTTTGGACCAGCTCGTTGAACGTGTCGGGTTCAAGCGGCATCGAGGAGTTCCTCCAGGTCAACAAGCTCCAGGTTTCGCCCAACGCGCTTCAGGTCTTCATAGGCCGTCATCGCCTTGGCCAGGCGCAAAGGCTCATCGGATCGCACGGTGCCGTCCAGGATCGAGATCACCGAGCGCGTCGTGTGAATGAACTCGATTGCGCCGTATGGGGTTTCATAGCTTTGGCTGCGTCCGGAGGTCATCAGGGTGAGCCGCATTGGAATTTCGGAGATTGCGCCCCACCGGGAGAGGGCGGTCTCCAGGCTGACATAGCTGTACTCCCCCCTGCGCAACGCACAAGCCACATGCTGAAGGATGTTATCTCGGGTTCCCACCGTGAGGGCGTGAACGTAGATGCCTTGGGCGGCACGAATGAGCACCCCGCTCGCCACCAACCGGCAAAGGGTGGCGTCGAACGTGTGTGGGTTTTTGTGCGGCAGCAGGTGGGCGAGGTCGGCCTTGGTAAGAACGGGCGGCGCATCCAAGGTGTGGTTGTGCAGCGCATGAACGCAGTCGATTTGTCGCACAATCAGTCCCAATTTCAAATATATACTAAGAAAATATAGTATTTGTGTGCATCAACTGCGTCAAGCTCGCGGGGCCTCGCGAAACAGCGAGATCAGGACGTCGTTCGAGCCGTTGGCACAGCCGGGTGGCGGTTCAAGCCACCACCCTCCCCGGATTCAGCAGGTTTTGCGGATCGAGGCTCGCTTTCATGCGCTTCATCAGTTCGATCTCGGCATCGGACCGACATTGCGACAACCATTTGCGTTTCTCCAGGCCGATGCCGTGTTCGGCAGACACGGAGCCCCGGTAGCGGGCAAGCGGCTCGTAGACGCACCGATCGGCCGGTCCGTGCAGGTCGCCCGACCGGTTCGGGCGCAGAAAGAAGTGCAGGTTGCCATCAGCCACGTACCCCAACGTATAGAGTGCAGCGTCCGGCCACAAACCGAGCATCCGGCGCCTGACGTCGTCGACGTACTCTTCCATATGCCGGATCGGCAGGCTAACGTCATACAGGTAGCACGGCGACGGCTCCAGCACTGCTTCGAAGTCCTCTCGGACCTTCCAGATGTCGCCGGCTTCCCGGGCGGATTGGGCGATGACGGCATCGAGGATCAGTTTTTTTTGGAGAGCGTCGCCCAGCACCGCCTCGAATCGTTCGTCGTCCGTGGCCGATTCGCCCCCTTCCGCTTCGACCACGACGTAGTACGGATAGTCCCGGGCCAGGGGGGCACGGTGACCGTCATCTCCGGTCACTGCCCTGTAGTAATCGCCCCACATGATCTCAAAAGCGCTCAGGTTGCCGCCGAGGCCTGTTTGCAGCGACGCGAGAAAATCGACGACCGCATCGAATCCGTCCATCGCGACCAGCGCATCCTGGCGGCTTGACGACTTGCGGAACAGCCGTACTACAACGCGGGTGACTACCCCGAGAGTCCCCTCCGTTCCGATGAAGAGCTGTTTCACGTCGTACCCGGCATTGTTCTTCAGCATGCGGTTCATCGACGAGATCACCGTACCGTCTGCCAATACGACCTCGAGCCCGAGCACAAGGTTTCGCATCATCCCGTAGCGGAACACGTTCACGCCACCGGCGTTGGTCGCGACGTTGCCCCCGATCGTGCAGCTTCCCCGGGCGCCCAGGTCGAGCGGAAAGTACAGGCCCTGGTCCTCGACCGCCTCCTGCACCGTCTGCAGGACCGCCCCGGCTTCCACCACGGCAACTGCGTCCACGGGGTCGACTTCGACGATGCGGTTCATCTTTTCCATGGACAGTGCCACGTCGGTGCCCCGTGGATCCGCGCCCGCCACCACCCCGGTGAGCCCGCCCTGCGTGATCACCGTCTGATGTGCCTCGTGACAGAGCCGCAACATCTCGGAAACCTCCGCCGTGGACCGGGGCAACAGGATCGCCGCCGCCGGATTCGGCGCGCTGTTCCAGAGGCTCGTCGCCCTTTCCCGTACCGCATCGCCCGTTAGCACACGGTCGTGGCCAACACGTTCAGCGATTCGGTCGATCAGTAGCTCCATCTGTCACCTGTCCGGCAGTCAAGGCCCGAGAGCCATCAGCTCGAGATCGATCCGGCATGTACTTCCCCGGCAATTTCAATGGCGCGCAGGTGATCTGAAAAGACCCCTTCCACCTGGCCCGCCTCCAGGCGCCCGAGACCGCAGTACGCACCCAGGCCGAACTCGGATACGAATTTGCGGGCGACGCGGTAGCGTGCCTCGAAACTTTCCATCGAGTGAATCATGCCGAGAAAGACGCGCGTGTCTCCCAGGGCGAGGTCGGCCAATGGCGCATAGAACGCTTCTTCGGTTGTATCGAGTGCCGGCATATGAATCCAGTCGATGCGACGGAGCGAGGCGGCCTTGATCGCGTTCGCCAATTCCACCGTGCGGCCGAGGTCGTCGGGGGCGAACCGCGGCCAGCCGCCGAATGTGCCGAAACAGAGATGGAATCCCAGCAGTGCGTCGTCCGCCACAGCCTCTGAAAGCCCCTCGAACTGCTTCACGTTGCGGGCAATCGATCCTTCGATGGGCAGGCCGGTACCCCCATAGACATCGGTAATCTCGAAAGAGCAGTCGAACTGCACGGCCAGCTCGCTTGGGGGTATCACTTCGCATACCTTGCGCGCCTCGGCGACCATGGCTTCCTGAAACCCGGTCCTGATGATTGCAAGCTCTGCCTCGTCCGCCCCGAAGATCGACGGGTTGCAGACGCTGTTGACGGCGGGCAGGGAAACCTGGAAACGCGCGTTGCCCGGCACCTTGCCGTCGCGTTTCATCGCCTTGAAGATCGCATACGAATTCTGCGCGTCCTTCGCATAGCCCAGGCGCCACCCGGGCATGTCGAAACCCACCTTCTCAATACCGGGGCGCAGCCTGAAACGCCAGACATCGTCGAGCCCCGCCGGAATCAGGCGTTCCTCGCCGGGCGGGGCGGCCGGCCGATGCAAGGTCTCGAACGCCGCGTGCCCGTCGCTTGCGAGTAGACTTCCTGCGACTCGTCCACCGAAGCGGGAGAACCGCAACATGCCCAAAGCGACACCGACCACCACAGCCGGCGTACGCGGCGCGTTCTGGGACCCCGCCAGGCTTCCGGCGGATACGCAATTCGAAGCCGCGGTGGTGCATTGCGCAGACCGCGTCAACTGCCAGGGCATACTGCTGATGAATTCGCTCGACCCGTCGGTGGTCGACGAGAACGACCCCATGCCAACGGATGAAGCGCTGAACCCCTTCAGCCCGGCGAATGGTTTCAGGATGCCCCCGGAATCCAGCAGCTACGCCGAAGAATTCATCGGCCGTTACCGCGCCGCGCAACGCGCCCGGGTGGCGCGTATCGACGACTGGGCAAAGGGCGTTACCGCGCGCCGCCTGGCCGCCCGCAAGCGCTTAAGGGAAAACTCCGACCCAAACGACTTGAGAGTGGCGTCTCACACTCCCATCATCACCATCTGGCGCACCGATGCGGACCTGCGCTGTTTCGACCTGTCGCTGGAGCCCACCAAGCGCGCCTACGGTTCGCTCTGGGGCGCCAATCCCTTCGTTTCCAACTATGGCAGCATCGGCTTCGGCCGCACCTGCACCGCGGAGAGTTGGCTCAGCACCTGGTCGGGAATCAGCTCCAATGCCGTAATGGCGAAAACCGCGAAGAGCATCGGCCTGCCGACGCTCGTGATCCGGTTCGACGGCGACAACAGCCTCTTTCCTTCGGAAACCCGCGCGATCGTCGATGCCATTCCCGCCCAGGACAAGACCTACGAGGTACTGCCGGGCAATCACCACGGCCGCCCCATCCGCGAAGGCGACCCCAACGGGCAGAAACTGGCGGGCAAACTGATGACCGGCTGGGTTCGGGAACGGTTCGGCTGACCTGCCCTTTATGGATGCATCGATGTGAGGGGCGGTCGCCTAACGACTTCCCCGCGTTGAACTTCGCGCCCCGTCGACGCCGGACAACATTTCGAATCCGGCCTGTCGGAAGCGGCGGTCGGTGATCAGGGCTTTCCTGAAGCCCAGTTCGTCCATTACGACAAAGCTGGTGCAATCGGTGAAAGAAAACGCCTTGTCAGCGGGGCGCATCGGCACTCTCGGTGCTACGCCCGACTTTTGCCACGGGCTGCTAGCCCGGATTATTCCTGAACAGATAAAACAAAAGCCCGTCGTTGTGCGAAAATGATGTTTGCCAACAACCACTTACTCGCACCGAGGGCTTTTGCATGGCACACCATACCACCAAACAGAGTGTTCTGTTCGAG
>CAZWZH010000112.1:0-11131 GCA_964638775.1 uncultured Pseudomonadales bacterium | reverse complement strand
ATGTCGTTCTGGTGGCCGACGCCGCTCTCAATACGCTGGTGGATTTCCGCTATCAGCCCCGCTACCGGGCAGGCAACGGCCAGCCGGGAAGCGGGCGCAACAAGACGGGCGCTCACGGCGAAAACACCGAAATCAGGGTGCCGCTGGGAACTTCGGTGGTCGACGCGGACACCCTGGAATTGCTGGGCGATCTCACCGAACCGGAACAACGCCTGCTCGTTGCCCGGGGCGGGCGGCACGGGCTTGGCAACACGCGCTTCAAGTCGAGCACCAACCGGGCTCCGAGAAGGACTACACAGGGAACGGCCGGAGACGAGCGGGAACTGTCGCTGCAGTTGAAACTGCTGGCCGACGTGGGCCTGCTCGGCATGCCGAACGCAGGCAAGTCCACCCTGATTGCCGCCGTCTCGGCCGCGCGCCCGAAGATCGCCGACTACCCGTTCACGACGCTGGTTCCGAACCTGGGAGTGGTGCGTGTCGATGACGAGGCAAGCTTCGTGATGGCCGACATTCCCGGCCTGATCGCGGGTGCGGCGAGCGGATCCGGTCTCGGTGCGCAGTTCCTGCGGCACCTGTCGCGGACGCGTTTGTTGCTGCACCTGATCGACGTGCTGCCGGGAGACGGTTCCGACCCGGTGGCCAATGCCGCCGCCATCGAGGCCGAACTGGCCGCCTACAGCGCGGCGCTGGCCAGCCGCCCGATCTGGCTGGTGCCGGCGAAAATCGATCTGATCGATAGCGAATCACTGGACAGGCTGGTGGAGCGTCTGCGCGAGACCTTTCCATCGCGGCGCGTTCTGCCGGTATCCGCACTCACCCACGCCGGTCTCGAATCATTGAAGAACGGGGTGATGGCGGGGCTCGATGAACTGAATGAACTGGCCGCGGCGGATGATGCGGTACGGGCGCGGGAAAGGGTGTTGAGCGAGCGAATTCACGAAGATGTCCTCACCAATGCGCTGGCCGCGAGGCGATCGTGACACTGACCGAGGAACAGGTCCGGCGGCAGGTGGCGGACGCGAAGCGTTTCGTGGTCAAGATTGGCAGTTCGCTGCTCACCGATCCGGCGTCCGGGCTGGCCCACGCCGCAATCGATGGCTGGTGCAATCAGCTCGCCGAGTTGTCGGCCACGGGCAGGCGGCCGCTGATCGTCTCCTCGGGCGCGGTGGCGGAAGGGGTGACGCGGCTCGGCTGGCCCGGGCGCCCCGCGGACCTGCCCAGGTTGCAGGCCGCCGCCGCTGTGGGCCAGATGGGGCTGGTACAGGCCTACGAATCGGCCTTCTCGCACCACGGCAGGCACACGGCCGTGGTGTTGCTCACTCACGAAGACCTGGCTGACCGGGGGCGTTACCTGAATGCCCGTTCCACCCTGACCCACCTGCTTGACCTCGGCGTGATTCCGGTAATCAACGAGAACGATTCCGTGGCCACGGAAGAGATCCGTTTCGGCGACAACGACACCCTGGCGGCGCTGGTTGCAAGCCTCCTTGCCGCGGACCTGCTGGTTGTGCTCACCGATGTGGACGGGCTGCACGAACGGGACCCGCGAAGCAGCCCCGACGCCGGCCGGCTGGCGTACTCGGAAGCCACCGACCCGGGCCTGGATGCCCTTGCTGGAGAGGGGGGTACCCTGGGTCGGGGAGGCATGGTCACGAAAGTACGTGCGGCGCGCATCGCTGCCCGCTCGGGAGCCCATACGGTGATTGCGAACGGCCGCAGGGACGGCGTTTTGACACGCATTCTCGCCGGTGAGCCGGAGGGAACGCTGCTCGCCGCCACTGTGTTGCCGCTGGTGGCCCGCAAACGCTGGATAGCCGGGCAGTTGAAGCCGAAGGGCGAACTGGTGGTGGATGCCGGCGCCGCCGCGGCCATGCGCGAACGGGGCGTCAGCCTACTGCCCGTCGGCGTCGTTGCCGCGCGCGGCAAGTTCGTGCGTGGCGACTTGGTTCGTTGCGTCACCGAGGGCGGGGAGGCGGTGGCGCAGGGGCTCGTCAACTATTCGAGCGCGGAAGCGGAGCGCCTGGCCGGGGCGGCCACCGATGAGATGGCGGGGATACTCGACTACGTTGAGGAACCCGAACTGATGCATCGGGACAATCTGGTCATCATTGATTAGTGTCGTGTCACCGGCTACCGGACTTTCACGGAACAAAATTTAAGCTTTTGATTTTAAAGGAAATTATATTTGACATACTATCGTCGGTCTCAACAGCGAGTTCGCATGCGGCGCTTCCCTTTCGGCGCACGGCCACATTGTCCAGCGGCACACAAGGTTTTCGGACGAGCTTAACGCGCCGAAAGGGAAGCGCCGCATGCGAATTCTTTCCCGAGATTCGGCTTTGTTCCTTGCACGTCCTCGCCCGGGTGCGTCGGAGCACCGGTCAACTGGTCAGAAACTTCTAGAGCGCGGCGATCGCGGCGGAAAGGCGGGATTTGTGCCTGGCGGCCTTGTTCTTGTGCAGGATGCCCCTGGCTGCCATGCGGTCGATTATGGGAATGGCCGCCACCAGGGCGGCGTTGGCCGCTTCGGCGTCGTTTGCATCGATGGCCGCTTGCACCTTTTTGATGTACGTCCGTACCATGGAGCGCCGGCTGGCGTTGTGCCGCCGCCGCTTTTCCGCTTGACGGGCCCGTTTGCGGGCCTGGGCGCTGTTGGCCAATTGGGGCTCCGGGGGCTGAAAGGCGCGCTAATATGCCGTCGAGGATGATGCATGTCAACTGAGCGCCCGCGGGCTTCGCCGGACGCTGGGGCCACCGCCGACGGGCTCACGGACGTCACCGCCAAGGGCGCGGTCGTGTCGTCCATGACGTTCTTGTCACGGCTCTCCGGATTCGCCCGCGATGTGCTGTTGTCGCACTTTCTCGGCGCCGGCGGGGCGGCGGATGCCTTCTTCGTCGCGTTCCGCATTCCCAACTTCTTCCGCAGGCTGTTTGCCGAAGGTGCGTTCAACCAGGCTTTCGTGCCGGTGCTTGCCCGCTACAAGGCGCGCGGGCACGACGAACTGAAAGAGTTCATTGCGCTGGTGGGAGGCAACCTGAGTCTTGTGCTGGTGCTGTTCGTCGCGGCCGGCATGCTGTTCTCGCAGGCGCTGGTAATCGTCTTCGCGCCCGGTTTCTGGAACGACCCGCATCGATTCGGGCTCGCATCCGACCTGGTTCGCATCACCTTTCCATACCTCGGTTTCATCGCCCTGACGGCATTTGCCGGCGGTATTCTCAACATGCACGACCGCTTCGCGGTACCGGCCTTTACGCCGGTGTTGCTGAATGCTTCGCTGGTCGCGGCGATGCTGCTCGCGGCCGCTGCGGGCGCGGACATTGCGTTCGCGCTGGCGTGGGGCGTGCTTGCCGCCGGGGCGGTGCAACTCTGTTTCCAGGGGCCATTCATGGCGCGGCTGCACCTGCTGACGAGGCCCCGGGTGGGAACACGCCACGACGGGGTGCGCCAGGTGGGGCGGCTGCTGGTTCCGGCCGTGCTGGCGGCATCGGTGGGGCAGGTGAATTCCCTCATCGACACCGTGCTGGCATCGACGCTGGCCACCGGCAGCATCTCCTGGCTGTACTACGCAGACCGCCTGCTCGAACTGCCCATCGGGCTGGTGGCCGTGGCTCTGGGAACCGTATTGTTGCCGAGCCTTTCCCGCCTGGCCGGGCGGGACGATGCCCCGGGGTTTGGCCGGACCGTCGGCTGGGGCGTTCGCATGGGCGTGTTGCTCGGCCTGCCGGCCGCCGTTGCGCTGTTCATCCTGGCGTGCCCCCTGATCGCGACCATTTTCCACCATGGAGAAATGACAGTGACGGACGTTGCCATGACCGCGCTGGCCCTGCAGGCGTTCGCACTCGGCGTGCTGCCGCTGGTGCTGGTCAAGGTGCTGGCGCCAGCCTTCTTCGCCCACGAGGACACGCGCACGCCGTTCCGCATCGCGGGGGTTGCGGTGGCGGCCAATGTGGCGCTGAATCTGTCGATGTTTCGCTGGTTCGGGCATGTGGGGCTGGCACTGGCGACGTCCGTGGCGGCATGGCTGCATTGCTGGCTGCTCTGGCGCGCCGCCGTCGGGCGGGGCTACTTCCCGGTTGACGGCACCCTGGTGGTGTCCGCGGCCCGGGTGCTGGCGGCTGTGGCGTGCATGGGCCTGACCCTGGCGGCCACCGTGCCGAGCGACGCGTTCTGGTTGGCTGCCCCGGCGCCTGAACGGGTGGTGTGGCTGTCGGGCGCCGTCTTGCTGGGCGGCTTCGTTTTCGCGGGCGCACTGGGCGTGAGCGGGCTTGGGCTGCGCGACATCCGCCATAGCGTTTGAACGTATAATCGGCCCGGAAGCGGTTTCCCCTGGTCCGGACGATGTCGTGCATCGCAGGCATTGCGATCAAGATTACGAGATGTCGGGCGGATGTCGCCTTGTGGCGGCGATACATCCGACGCAAGCTCTTGGTCCGGTCTTGCGATTCGGGCATGCGCCGCGCGGTTTTGCTTCACAGCCTGGAGGCATCAATTGCGATGAGCAGTGGTCTGAGACACAGGACGCAAGCTGCCGAAGGGGTGCGACATGCGCGGTAGGTGGTACCTGATTGCCGGAGCGGTGATCGCGTTGGATCAACTCACCAAATGGCTGGCCAGCAGCAACCTCGGGCTGGGTGAGCAGGTGGAGATGCTGCCGTTCTTCAGTTGGGTGCTCTGGCACAACGATGGGGCGGCGTTCTCGCTGATGTCGGGCCTGGGCGGCTGGCAGCGGTGGTTTTTCGTGGGGCTGGCGGCGGCCTTTGCGGTGTTCATCGTCTATGAACTGCGCCGGCTGCCGGTTGGAGACTGGCTGCAAGGGCTGGCGTACAGCCTCATTCTAGGGGGAGCGTTGGGCAACATGGTGGATCGCCTGATGACCGGCTACGTGGTCGACTTTGTGCTGCTGCATTGGCGCGAGTACTACTTTCCCGCATTCAATGTCGCCGATGCGGCCCTGTCCTGCGGCGCGGTGCTGTGGGTGGGGTGCATGATCCGCGACAGCCGGGCCGAGCGAGCGCGCGCCGCCTGAGCGCGGTGCGGTCGAGCGATGGGTTCCGAGCTGGAGGTTGATCCCGGCCGTGGCGGTACGGGGTTCAGCCTGATCGAACTGCTGGCGGCGCTGGCCATACTTGCCGTTATCGCGGCGCTGGCGGTTCCGCTCTATACGAGCTATTCCGAACGCGCGTTTCGCGCGGAAGCCCAGGCAGACCTGCTGGCCTGCGCCCTGGGCATGGAGCGTTGGGCGGGCAACCGCTTCAGCTATGAGAGCGCGGCCGATACCGATGGCGACGGGTCGGGGGATGCAGACTCCGGCCCCATTGCCGCGACGATCTGCCAGGCCCGGTCGGTGAGTCAGGGGCGTTATGCCGTCTCGGTGGACGGCAGCGGCGACACGTTCAGGCTTGTCGCCAGGCCCGAACCCCTGGGGCCCATGGCGCAGGATGGTTTCCTGGCGCTGGACGACGCCGGCAACCGCGGCTGGGATCGTGACGGCGACGGGGTGATCGGCACCGGCGAAGATCGCTGGGAGTAGCGCGGGGAGACTGCGGGCCTGACCGTCTTCCTACAGGCGACAGGGCGATATTCGCACCGCAACCTGCGTGATGGACGGATAGCGCCTCGCCGGTTTGGACGCAACAATCGTACGACTAGCTGTTCAAAGCGTACGCCGCCGTGATCCGAAGATTCCGAATTCCGCGCCGAAAACCCGCCGCCATGCGCAGGCGGGGCCCGCGGGCCGCGCCGCGCAAAAAACGGTCGGCGGGCGTTTCTCTGGTGGAACTGCTCGTCGCGGTGCTCGTCACGGGCGTGGGCGTGCTCGGGGCGGCCGGCCTGATGGCGCTGAGCCTGCAGGGCAATCGCGCCGCCCTGCTCGGAACGGAGGCGGCGCTCCTGGTCGCAGACATGATGGAACGCATCCGCGTCAACGCCGCCGGCGGTGGCGCGGCTCGCCTCTACGACGGCCTCGCGTTGGGCGATCCACCCCCGCCGCCACCGGATTGCGGTGCCGTCGAATGCACTGCGGAGCAAATCGCAACCTATGACCAGGCGACCTGGAAGTGCCGTCTGGGTCGATTCGCGCAATCCCCGCTGTGCATCGGGCTGGCCGAGGCGGCCGGATTGGGCATCCGCGGCGCAACCCCGGAGGGCGCCGGGCTGCGGGAAGGCGACGGCGCGATCGATGTCGATCCGGCGACCCGTCGTGTGCGGATCCGCGTGCAGTGGCGAGACCGCGGGCAATTGCACGCCCTGGCGGTGCAGAGCCGCATCTGATGGTTGTCGGGCAGCGCTGCGCCAGCCGCGGCTTTTCGCTTGTCGAGCTGATGCTGGCCCTGACGCTGGGAATGATCGTGATCGCCGGAATGGCGCAGCTTTTCAGGGGCGCCGGGCAGGGTCATGCCTCACTCGAGCGTATGGCGCGTGCCGGGGAAAGCGGCCGCTATGCCCTTGCGATTCTGGGGCATTCGGCCCGACATGCCGGGTTTCTCGGCTGTGCGGGCGGGTCCGGCCGGCTGGTCAATACGCTCAACGGCGATCTCGATGCGCTCTTCGAACCGAATATCGGCAAGGCGGTGCAGGCGTTCGACAACGACGGTGACGGCTCGGCCGCCGCCCATGCCGCTGCCGCGGATATCGATCCAGGACGGATCGTTCCCGGTACCGATATGCTCACATTTCGCCGCCTGGAAAGCCCGCTTCTACGCGTTTCCGCTCCGGTGGATGCATCCCCGGTCGTCGAACGCACCGGCGAGTTCAACCTGAAAGCGGGCAATTTCCTGCTCATCGGCGATTGCGAGCAGTCGTCGCTGTTTCGGCTCACCGGTGTGGTTCCTGGCGACCGGCGCGTGGTGCTTCTCCGCGAACCGGGCACGGAAAGCTACGAAAACGCTGCGGCCAAGGTCCTGTCCGGCATTGCAATGGCCTATGGGCCCGAAGGTCTGGCCGGCGGGGCAACGGTCGGACGCGTGTTGACCGAAACCTATTTCATCGCCAGGGGGCGTGGCACCGGGCGCCGGGGCGAGCCGTTGAATTCGCTCTGGCGGCGAACCGGCACCGCCGCGTCTACCGAACTCGTCGAGGGAGTTCACGACCTGCAGGTCAGATTCGGGGTGGATGCCTGGCCGCGCGATGGCGTGGCGGCGGTCAGCCGTTACGTGGGCATCGACGACCTACCGGCAGGAAGTGTCGTGCGGTCGGTCGAAGTGCGTGTTGCCGTTGGCGACGGCGCCGGTTCTCGCGCCTTCGGCCAGACGTTCAGCTTGCGGAATGCGGAATGAGCAGACGGCCCGGAAGCCCGGTCCGGCAACGGGGTGTCGCACTGTTCGTCTGCCTGGCGCTGTTGCTGGTGCTCGGGATTGCGGGAGCATCCGCGGTTCGCACAACGATCCTGGAAGAGCGGATGGTGAGAAACGCGGGTGATGCGCTTGTGGCGTTTCAGGCGGCGGAGGCGGCGCTCAGGCAAGGGGAAGCACTGCTCGTCGATAGCCTCGACAGCACCGAGCGCTTCACCGACGAAGGAAACGACGGCTTCTGGACGCCGGCGTTGCCCGGTGAACCGGAACGATGGGCCCTCGCCGGAGTATGGGACCCTGAGGGCGGCCGGAGCAGGGCGGCGACGGCTCACATCAAGGCTGTCGCGGCGCAACCCCGTTTCATTGTCGAGTGGCTGGCAAGCCTGGAGGCCGCGTCCAGCCGGCACCTCGTGGAAGAGTCCTCCGTCAACGAGCAGCAGCGCCTGGAGATTTTCAGGGTTACGGGAAGGGGTGTCGGGCGGTCGGGCTCTGTCAGCGCCCTGGTTCAAAGCACGTACGGTGTACTGCTTTGACGGTTATCACCAGGGTTGCGGCCTGGGTCTGCGTGAGTCTTCTGCCCCCCTACGGCTCGACCCGGGAGTTCTCTGCGCCCGTCGAGGAGACGGTACAGGTTCGGGCGCACCCCGGCGCTGCGGGAAAGTCGTGGCGGCGGGTGACCGTCGCCCCTCTTCCGGATGAGACCGGATACTCGGCACGCAGCGTCCCGGATGGGGGCGACGGCAGCGAATCGCCGGCCGAGCTATGGCGGTTCACCGACACCCATCTCGGTCAGGCCCCGGGCCGGGCGCGCATCGCATTGACCAATGCGCAAGACAGCCGGGGCGACAGGGAGTGGGCCGCAGTTTTCGGGGGTGGGCATGGTCTGGTCGCGGGCGAGGCGAGGCTCTTCGTGGCGTTCATCGACCGGGGCATCGACGGCTGGGACGCCGGAGACTTCGTCGGCATACCGACAGGTGTCCGGGCCCCGGTGGACGACACTGAAACGCCTGCGTCCAATGGGCTGGGCGAACCGGCCCTGGTCGATACCGATCTCGACGGTTCGGCCGACCTGGCCTATGCCGGCGACCAGCACGGGAACCTCTACCGTTTCGATATCTCCGGCAGCGATCCATCGTCGTGGCGGGCGGTGCGGCTCTTCCAGGCGGGGTATGGCGACCCCCCGACCGCGCGCCAACCGATTGCCGAGCGGCCGTTCGTTGTCATGCACCCCGGGCAGGGTGGATTTCTGGTGGTGTTCGGGACGGGACGCGGCCCGGCGGCAGAGGACCCGGCCGGCACGGACGTCCAGTCGATCTACGGCATCTGGGATCCGGGCGGCCCCGATCCGGCAACGGCCGGTCCCCGCGCCAAGGGTGAACGCCTGGTCGGCAGATCGCTGGTGAACCTGGTCGATGAGTCTGCCGGATCGTTCGGGACGCGCCGCGTACTGACAGGCGAACCTGTCCGCTATGCGAGGGATGCTCCCGGCCGCAGGGGCGTGTACGGCTGGTACATCGATCTGGACATGCCGCGTGCGAGGCACACTTTGCAGGGCAATCCGAACCCGGACCGGTGCGGCGGAACACCGCCTGATCCACAGTACCCGGGCGAGCGGGTGGCAGGCCGCCCGATTCCCCGTGGAAACCTGCTGTTCATGGCTACCGTCATTCCCCGGGATACGCCGCACTGTGCCGTCGCTCCATCCGGGTCGGTACTGGCCATCGACATGGTCACCGGCGGCAGTGCCCGGACGGCGGTGCTCGACCTGAACGACGACGGGCACATCGGCCGGGAGGACCTGGTACCGTTCGACGGGGAAACGGCGGCTTCGGGCATCGTTCTGGACGGCACCGCCTTTTCGGGTGTCCCGCGCGAACCGGAGCTGGTTTCCGGCAGGGACGGTTCGGCGATTCTTGTCGTGGGCGAAGGCGGCGACGCGCTGTCGCTGTCCATCGGGAATACCGGAAAGCCCAGGACGGGGCGGCTGTCCTGGCGTGAAATGCCGGTCGAGGGGCCCTGACGCGCCGCGATCTTGCCCACGTTCCGAATTGCGGACATTATGTCGCGCTTCATGGATATCTACCGGAATCTGGAACAGGCCGGCGATACCCGGTGCGTTCTCTGCATCGGCAATTTCGACGGCGTACACCGCGGCCACCGGAAGCTTCTCGGTGTGGCGCGGTCGATAGCGGATTCAAGCGGCACTCCGCTCGGGGTGATGACCTTCGAGCCGCACCCGAGGCGCCTCTTCCGGCCGGATGACCCGCCTTTCTGCATCACTCCGCCGCAGGTTGAACGGCGCCTCCTCGAATCCCTGGGCGTGGAGGCCCTGTTCTCGCTTCGATTCGACTGGGACTTCGCCAGCCAGTCGGCGGAGGCCTTTATCGCCAACGTGCTCGACGGTGGCATCCGGCCGTCCCACGTGGTGGTGGGCTACGACTTCCGGTTCGGCCAGTTGCGCACGGGTACCGCGGATACGCTGCGCGAGGCGGGCTATCCCGTCACCGTCGTGGAGGAACTGGCCGACCGGGAACGCCAGGCGTTTTCCTCGAGCCGCGTTCGCGTAGCGCTTCGGCACGGAGACCTCGACACCGCCAACAGGCTGCTGGGCTGGGATTGGGAAGTGGAGGGCGAGGTCGTGACGGGCAACCGGCGCGGCCATACCCTGGGGTTTCCCACCGCCAACGTCGAACTCGGCGAAACCCTGCATCCGGCCTATGGCGTCTATGCCGCCTGGGCACGGGTTCAGGGGGAGGAAACCTGGCGTCCGGCAGCCACCAATATCGGCATCCGGCCCATGTTCGAATTGCCGGTGGGGCAGGTGGAGGCGCACATTCTCGATTTTGACCGGGACATTTACGGCGAGCCGCTCAGGGTGCGGCCGGTGAGACGGATTCGTGGCGAAGCGCGATACGCAAGTGTCGAAGAACTCATCCGTCAGATGCGCGTCGACTGCAGGATCACCAGGGAACTGCTCGGCGTGGGGTGAGCGCCGCGCCCGATCGTTGCCCCCAACGGGTGGCGCCGCTCTCCTTCCGGCTTCCAGGGAGCCGATCTCATGCTCCAGACGCATGGCTCGGGCCGCGTTCAGCGTAGCCGTGGTCAGGGCGTCGTAAGCGGAGAAAACACTGGTGTCCCGGCTCGGCGCGACCGGCAGAGTCCATGGCGTCAAGCGTCATGGCCTTTTTCCATGGCCCTCAGCACCCGTTTCAGGACCTTTCCGTAGTTGTTCTTCGGCAGTTCGTCGATGACCCGGTAGATGCGGGGCCGCTTGAACCGGGCGATGTTGTCGATGCAGAAACCGTCGAGCGCTGCCGTATCGACCGCCTCGCCCGATTGCGGGACGACGTAGGCCACCACGGCTTCGCCCCACTCGCGGTCGGCGCGGCCGATCACCGCCGCTTCAGCGACCCCGGCGTGCTTCAGCAGCACGTCTTCCACTTCCCGGGGATAGATGTTGCTGCCCCCGGAGATGATGACATCCTTCGCGCGGTCCTTGAGCGTGAGGAAGCCTTCTTCATCGAAAGAGCCCATGTCGCCGGTGTGCAGCCAGCCGTTGCGAACGGCCTGCGCCGTGGCCTCCGGATTGCGCCAGTAGCCGCGCATCACCGTCTGTCCGCGTACCAGGATTTCGCCGACTTCGCCGGTACCGACGGTCTCCGAGTGGACGTCCGCCGTACGCACCTCCACAGCGCTTTGGGGCACGCCCACGGAGGCAAGGCGCTCCAGCCATCGGGGATGATCGGTCTCGGCGTGCACCCGGGCCGGCAGCGCCGTGATCGTCATCGGCGTCTCACCCTGGCCGTAGAGCTGGGCGAGCTTGGGGCCGAACCGCTCGATG
>CAZWZH010000111.1:0-7172 GCA_964638775.1 uncultured Pseudomonadales bacterium | reverse complement strand
CTACGTCCAGGGCCTGCTGCACGTCTCGGAGTTGGGGGCTGACTACTATCATTACCGGCCGGCGAGCATGAGCCTGGTCGGTGAGTCCTCCGGCGCACGCTTCACCCTGGGCGATGAGCTGGAAGTGCGCCTGACCGACGTACAGCCGGAACTGGGCAGGCTCGACCTGGTGTTGGCGAGCGCGCCGAAGCGGGGACGCCGCCGGCGTGGCCGCGGGAACGGGCGCGGCCGCCGGCTCCGAGGCGTTCGCGAAAGCTGACACGGCCGGCTGCGATGGCGTACGTCAAGGGCCTTCACGCTGCACTTGCGGTGCTGGAAGAGGCGCCGGAGCGGGTGCGCGCCGTGCTGGTGCAGAAGAATCGCCGGGACCAACGCATCGCGGCCCTGCTTGAGCTGGCGGCGCAAGCAAGGGTTCGTCACGAGTTCGTCGACCGGCGTCAACTCGACCGCATCGCGGGAGCGGCACATCAGGGTGTCGTTGCGGACTGTCATGAACTCGCCCTCTTGAGCGAGGCGGACTTCGAGGAGCGATTCGACCACTGGCCGGACCCCAAGCTTTTCCTCCTCCTGGAAGGCATCAACGACCCCCGCAACCTCGGCGCCTGTATCCGCAGTGCCGTGGCGGCCGGAGTGCAGGCCGTGCTGGTGCCGAAACGCAGGAGCGCCCCGTTGAGCGCCGCGGCGCTGAAGGCGGCGGCCGGCGCCGCGGAACGGGCGGAACTGTTCGCCATTGTCAACGTTGCCCGGCGGCTGGATTGGCTGAAACGGCGGGATGTCTGGGTTGTGGGAGCCGAGGGCGACTCCGGTACGCCCTGGGCGAATACGGACCTGACCCGCAGCATCGCGCTGGTCGTGGGTAGCGAAGGCGATGGATTGCGAAGCCTGACGCGCAAGACCTGCGACGAACTCGCCGCCATCCCGATGGCCGGGGGCGTCGAGAGCCTGAACGTGTCGGTGGCGGCGGGCGTGCTGCTCTTCGAAGCGGTGCGGCAGCGCACCGGACAAGAAGGCGCGCCGGCGCCGGCGCCGCGGCGCGCATCACTTGCAACGGGCGGCCCACCTACCTAGAATCGCGCCCCCTTGCCCCTGGCAGCTCGCGGCAGAAGCCCCGCGACGCACTGGGCGCCTCGTCGCTCGAATGCAACAGGACTTCCGCCGCGGGCCGACAGGGTCACGAACTCCTTGCTTCACGCCGCGTTGCGGCGGAGGCGAACGACACCGGAAGGAGAAGAACATGCGCCACTACGAAGTGGTGTTCCTGGTCCACCCGGACCAGAGCGACCAGGTGCCCGGCATGACGGAGCGCTACCGGGGCCTCATCGAACGCGGCGGCGGCAAGGTGCATCGGCTCGAAGACTGGGGCCGGCGCCAGCTCGTCTACCCCATCTCCAAGATTCACAAGGCCCACTACGTGCTGATGAATATCGAGGTGGGCGCCGAGGCGCTCGAGGAGCTCGAGAGCGCTTTCAAGTTCAACGATGCCGTTCTGCGCAACCTCGTCATCCGCCGCAAGGAAGCCGTGGCCGGCGACTCCAAGATCTATGAAGAGGAACTGAAGGAACAGGAGCGGGAGAAAGAGCGTGAAGCCCGCCGTCCGGAGCGTTCCGCGGGCAAGCGGGCCGCGACGGCCGCCGCGGCCAGGGGTTCGGAGGCCAAGGCAAAGGAAAAGCCGGAGAACAACCCCGAAGAGGGGCCAGGAGAGGCTGACGCCAAAGTCGAGGAACCGGAGGCAGCGACGTGAGCCGGCGTTTTCGTCACAAGAAGTTTGCGGTGGACAGCGACCCCGCCGACCTCGATTACAAGGATCTCGACCTCCTCAAGCAGTTCATCGGCGAAACCGGCAAGATCGTGCCGAGCCGCATCACCGGCGCAAGCGCCCGTTTTCAGCGGCGCCTGGCGAAGGAAATCAAGCGCGCCCGCTACCTGGCGCTGTTGCCCTACACCGACCAGCACAAATGAGGCCGGCGCCGTGAACGTGATACTGCTCGAGCCGATCACCAACCTGGGGAGCCTCGGCGAGGAGGTGACGGTCAAGCCCGGCTTTGCGCGCAACTACCTGCTGCGCGAGGGCAAGGCGGTGCGCGCCACCGAAGACAACCGGCGGCGTTTCGAGGAACGGCGCGCCGAACTGGAACGCGTGGCCGGTGAACGGTTGTCCGAAGCCGAAGCGCGGGGCGGCCGATTGCAGGAGATCACGGACCTCACCATTGTCGTGCGGGCCTCCGAGGAAGGCCGGCTGTACGGCTCGGTGGGCACCCAGGAGATTGCCGGCGCCCTGACCGAGCGGGGTGTCGAGGTGCACAAGAGCGAGGTTCGGATGCCCGAGGGCGTCATTCGCCAGGTCGGCGAATACGAGTTCGCGGTGCAACTGCATTCCGGCGTTTCGGTCGACATCCCGGTGGCCGTGGTGCCGGAATAAGCGGGGATTTCGCCTGCCGTCGGCGTTCGGCCGCGAACGCCTCCGATTTTTCCTGAGCCCGCTACACCCCCCTTGCATTGAAGGGCGGAAAGGCAGACGCTTGGGCGTCCGCCATACCTCATTTTCGCGGATTGGGTTGTCGGATGAATCAGCATTGCACCCGTTCACCGTTTGCCCCTCGGGTGGGGGTATCGCCCCGTTGGCCCTGCACGCAAGAGTCGCGTTTTGTCGGACACCGCCCCCTCGATACCGCCTGAAACCCGCACGCTGAAGGTGCCGCCGCATTCGACCGAGGCCGAACAGTCGGTGCTGGGCGCGCTGATGCTCAACAACGAGGCCTGGTTCGACGTCTCCGATATCGTCGCCCCTGGCGATTTCTACCGGCCCCAGCACCGGATCGTCTTCGAAGCGATGGCGGCGCTGTCACGGGACAACCAGCCGCTGGATGCGGTGACGGTCTCGGAAGCCCTGCAGTCGCTCGGCTTGCTGGAGAAGGCCGGGGGCATCGCCTACCTGGCCGAACTGGTCGACGGCACACCCGGGGCCAGCAATGTCACCGCCTATGCCCGAATCGTGCGGGACCGGTCGACGCTGCGCCAGGTCATTGCGGCGGCCAACAAGATTGTCGAAAAGGCGTTCATGCGCGAAGGCCAGTCCGACGAAGAGATACTGGATTATGCGGAAGAGGAAATCTTCAGGATTTCCGAAGAGCGCGCCAAGAGCGACGGGCCCCAGGAGATCAACCCGTTGCTGGAAAGGACGGTACGCCGGGTCAACGAGCTGTCCAGGAGCGAGGGCGGGATCACGGGCCTGGCCACCGGGTTTTCCGATCTCGACAACCTGACCGCGGGGCTGCAGAAAGCGGACCTCGTCATCGTCGCCGGACGGCCCTCCATGGGCAAGACATCGCTGGCCATGAACATGGTGGAACACGCCATCATGAAGAGCGAGGCCCCATCCCTGGTGTTCAGCCTGGAGATGCCGGCGGATCAACTGGTGATGCGCATGCTGTCGTCCCTGGCCCGCATCGATCAGTCGCGCATGCGTATCGGCGACCTGGATGAAAAAGACTGGGACCGTTTCAGCGCAGCCGTGCAACAGCTCCAGGACAAACCGCTGCACATCGACGACTCCGCGGCGCTCACCCCCAACGAGATCAGGGCCCGCGCCCGGCGGGTGGCGCGCCAGTACAAGGGGCTGGGCCTGATCGTGGTCGACTACATGCAGCTCATGCGCGGCTCGGGTCAGGCGGAGAACCGCACCACCGAGATCTCCGAAATTTCACGGTCGCTGAAGGCGCTGGCCAAGGAAATGCGCTGCCCGGTGGTTGCGGCGGCGCAACTCAACCGGGCGTTGGAGACGCGGAACAACAAGCGGCCGATCATGGCCGACCTGCGCGAGTCCGGCGCCATCGAGCAGGACGCCGACGTTATCCTGTTCATTTATCGGGACGAGGTGTACAACGAGGAGACGGACGACGTGGGCATTGCCGAGATCATCATCGGCAAGCAGCGCAACGGCCCCATCGGCACCGTGAAGCTCAGCTATCTCAACCAGCTCACCCGGTTCGAAGACCTGGCTCGCGATCGTTATGGCGACCTGTCGCCTGGTTATGACGGCTGAGGCACGCCGTTCGGGCCGGTGCCCAGGAAACCGGCCCCCTTAAGCCCATGGCCAAACCTCAATCCGTCTATGTGTGCTCCGACTGCGGTGCCGAGCATACCCAGTGGCAGGGCCGGTGCAGCGTCTGCGGCGAGTGGAACGTATTGTCCCGGATGACCGTCGGCTCCCGGGCCGAACCCGCCGTGGGTTACAGCGGGAGCGCCGCGGAGGTGATGAACCTGGGCGACGTGCGGGCGGAGGAGGCCGACCGCCTCGGAACGGGTTTCGGTGAACTCGACCGGGTGCTCGGTGGCGGGCTGGTTCCCGGGTCGGTGGTACTGATCGGGGGCGATCCGGGCGCGGGCAAGAGCACGCTCCTGCTGCAGGTTTGCGCCCGCATGGCAGCGCGGTCGGCGGTGCTCTACGTGACCGGCGAGGAGTCCCTGCAGCAGCTTGCCCTGCGGGCGGAGCGGCTCGGCCTGGACGGCGGGCAGCTTCAGGTTGCCGCGGAAACCCGTGTCGAGGTCATCGCCGGACTCATCGAAGACCGGAAACCGGCGCTCCTGGTGCTCGATTCCGTGCAGGTCCTTAAACTCTCGAGCGTCGACGGTACCCCGGGCAGCGTCAGCCAGGTGCGCGAGGCGGCTTCGTATTTCACCCGTCTGGCCAAACAGACTTCTACCGTAGTGGTGCTCGTGGGGCATGTCACCAAGGAAGGCAACCTGGCGGGGCCGAAGGTGCTGGAACACATGATCGACTGCTTCCTCATGCTCGACAGCGCCGGCGGCAGCCGTTTTCGAACCTTGCGCGGCGTGAAGAACCGGTTCGGCGCTGTCAACGAACTGGGCGTTTTCGCCATGACCGAGCAGGGCATGAAGCCGGTGGCGAACCCTTCGGCCATATTCCTGCAGCGGGGCGATGTCGATGCGCCGGGCAGCGTCGCCACCGTCGCCTGGGAGGGAACCCGGCCGTTGCTGGTGGAACTGCAGGCCCTGGTCGACCAGGTTCAGGGCGGCTACGCCAGGCGGGTGGCGGTGGGCCTCGACCAGCAGCGGCTGGCGATGCACCTCGCGGTACTGCACCGCCACTGCGGGATACAGTTGGCCGACCAGGACGTATTTGCCAACGTGGTGGGCGGCGTGCGCCTGTCGGAGACCGGGGGCGACCTGGCGCTGTTGCTGGCGGTGCTCTCGTCCTTTCGCGACAAGCCCCTGCCCAGGGACCTCATCGTGTTCGGCGAACTCGGCCTCACCGGCGAGGTGCGTCCGGTGGCGAACGGTCAGGAACGGCTGCGGGAAGCGGGGAAGCACGGCTTCAGGAGAGCGGTCGTACCCTTCGCAAACCGGCCGAAGCAGGCGATCGGCGGCATGGCGGTGCACCCGGTCAAGAACCTTTCCGGCGCCCTCGATGCGGTGGCCGGCATGGATTCGCAACGCCGCCCCGAAACGCCATAATCGCACCATGCACTGTCCGTTCTGCGGTGCCTACGACACCAAGGTGATCGACTCCCGGCTCGTCGCGGAGGGAGACTCCGTGCGCCGGCGCCGGGAATGCCAGACCTGCGGCGAGCGCTTCACGACCTTCGAGACCGCGGAACTGCTGATGCCGAAAATCGTCAAGAGCGACGGTTCGCGTGAACCGTTCAATGAGGACAAGATGCGCCGGGGGCTCTTGAGGGCGCTGGAGAAGCGCCCGGTGCCCGACGTGGCCATCGACGGTGTCGTCAGCCGCATCATGCACATGCTGCGTTCCACCGGAGAACGGGAATTGCCATCCCGCCGCGTCGGCGAAGAGGTCATGAACGAACTGCGCGAACTCGATGCGGTGGCCTACGTCCGCTTTGCCTCCGTATACCGGGCGTTCCAGGATCTAAGCGAGTTCCAGGCGGAAATCAGGAAGCTCGAAACAGACCTTCGATGATTACGGAGACGGATCTCGAGTACCTGCGTGAGGCCGTTTCCCTGGCCGAGCGCGGGCTCTTCACCACCACACCCAATCCGCGTGTGGGTTGCGTCATCGTGCGCAACGGCCGCGTGCTCGGCCGGGGCTGGCACGCCTGGTGCGGCGAGGCGCACGCCGAGGTGAACGCCATTCGCGATGCGGGCGGCGATGTGGCTGGAGCGACGGTGTACGTCAGCCTGGAACCCTGTACCGTGGACGGCAGGACACCCCCCTGCGTGGACGCCCTGATAGCCGCCGGGGTCAAACGGGTCGTTGCCGGTGCCCCGGATCCGGACCCGAGGGTGAACGGCAGCGGATTCGAGCGCCTTCGTGCCGTGGGCATCGAGACCGAGAACGCCGGCCTGGCGGATGCGCTTCGCCTTAACGCCGGGCACCGGCAGCGCATTGCCGAAGGGCGGCCAATGATTCGCATCAAGATGGCCGCATCCCTCGACGGCCGCACCGCCATGGCGTCCGGTGAAAGCCAATGGATCACGGGCGTGGCGGCTCGGCAGGACGTTCAGTACTGGCGGGCCCGAAGTTGCGCCGTGCTCACCGGTATCGGCACGCTGCTGGCGGACGACCCGAGGCTGAATGTGCGCGATGAGGCTTATGCGGTGCACGGGCGCATGCGTCCTCCCCTGCGGGTGATCGCCGACAGCCGGATGCGGACACCGCCTGATGCGCGGCTTTTTGAGGAGGACGGAGGTGTACTGATTGCCCATGCGGGGGATCCGGACGCCGAACACTCGAAGGCGGAATGCGCGCAATGCGGCGATGGAAAAGTGGATCTGGGCGCGCTTGTGAACCTCCTTGCCGATCGTCCCTGCAACGAGGTGCTTGTGGAGGCAGGGCCGACGCTCGCCGGCGCTCTGATCGATGAGGGGCTGTGGGACGAATTGCTTCTCTACCTGGCGCCGCGGCTCTTGGGCAGTACCGCCCGGCCGCTGATCGACCGGCGGATCGAGCGCCTTGGGGATGCCGTCTCCGGCCGCATCCGGGAATGCGTCCAGGTAGGGGAAGACCTGCGCCTGCGCCTGGTACGGACGGATTGAGCGGTGGCCGATTCCGCATCCGGCAAACCGCGCGCGCACGCCCGCAGGAAGGCCCGCCGCGCCCTGGTGCAGGCCACCTATCAGTGGCAGATGAACGATGTGGGCACGAGTGCCCTGCGTGAGGAGTACCATGCGGGAAAGGCGCTGGCGAAAGC
>CAZWZH010000110.1:0-13535 GCA_964638775.1 uncultured Pseudomonadales bacterium | reverse complement strand
GTACAGCGGCCTTTTACACGGGCGACACGGTCGCACCGGATTGATGCACGCTTTCGACGTGCTCCACGACCCTGAACGGTCGCCACCTTTTCTGAGGTTCGCGTCCATTCTTCGTTTGTCTGCTTGAATGCCTACCGATGCTTGACGTCCCAATCGCCTTAAAAGGAGCGCCCGGCTCGCCCTACACTCGCAAGATGCTGGCACTGCTGCGCTACCGGCGCATTCCCTACCGCTTTCTGCAAAGCGCGGTGGACGGAAGGGAGCCGGATGCCGGTCTGCCACAGCCGAAGGTGGGCCTGCTGCCTACCTTTTACCTCCCGGGCGCCGATGGCGAGCTCGAAGCGGTGGTGGACTCCTCGCCCATCATCCGCCGCCTGGAGCAGGAGGTCCTGGGCCGCTCCGTCATTGCGCCCGACCCGGCCTTGGCGTTCATCGACTTCCTGCTTGAGGACTACGGTGATGAATGGTTGACCAAGGCGATGTTCCACTATCGCTGGCACTACCCGGCGGACATTGAGCGCGGGGGCGAAATCCTGCCCCGGTGGCGCAACCTGGCCGCCAGCGATGCGGAGATTGCCCCCATGTCGGCCTTCATTCGCGACCGGCAGATCAGCCGCCTGCATGTGGTGGGCAGCAATGAAACCACCGCTCCGATCATCGAGGCAAGCTACAAGCGCTTCCTGAGCCTCTTCGACGCCCACATCCGCAACGGCCCCTTCGTGCTCGGCCAACGTCCTGGCGCCGCCGACTTCGCCATCTTTGGCCAGCTCACCCAGTTGACCGGTTTCGACCCCACGCCGATGCAAATCGCGCTGCAAAGCGCGCCCCATGTCTTTGCCTGGGTGGGTGTCATGGAGGACCTTTCCGGCCTTGAACCCACCCGGTACCACTGGTTTGATCGCGATGCCCTGCCGGATACGCTGCGCGGGCTGCTTGAGGAAGTGGGCCGGGTGTACGCCCCCGCGTTGCTGGCCAACGCCGCCGCGGTCAATCAGGGCGCGGATGAAGTGCGCACCGAGATTGACGGGCGCCCGTGGACCCAAAAGCCCTTCCCCTACCAAGCCAAATGCCTGCAATGGCTGCGCAGCGAACGGGCGCGGCTGGACGGGGAGGATCGCGCCTTTGTGGATGAACTGCTATCAGGAACCGGCTGCGAGGCGCTGTTTCAGGCGCCCTAGCTGCGCTGCGGAGCGGCTCAAGGCCTTGGGCGGGCTTCAGGGTGGCGAGTAGGCCGCGTGGCGTCTGCCTTGCGCTCCGTTGGCCCAAACTGCCGGGGTTCTCCCTGCACGCGGCCAACTGCTGTGAGGCCAACCAACGAGGCAAGCTCGAAAAACCCTGTCGTTACATCGCCCGCCCGGATCTTGCGCACAATGATCCCCGCGGTTGATCAACCGTGAAAGCTATGTCGTTCGGGATGCCTACGACGTGGTGTCCTGTTTGGAGTTCGACCCGCAAGGGCTTGCGCCATGACCGGCCTCGGAAAGCCAATCGACGATGGGGCGCACGGCACTCGACAAGCACATCCATGACGGCATCGCGTCCCGCACCATGGCCGGCAGCGCGTTTCGACCCTCGTTCACGGCAGTCACCGAATTCGTCGTGAGGCCTGAGCAGGACAGCTTCGAGCGGGGCTAAGTCCGCGAACTGTCCACGCCACGCCCGCCGATCCTCTCAACCGATGCAATCGCCTCCGGCAGGGGCGGCGGGGCGATCGAGCGCATGCCCATGAGCCGGGACCTCAATCCCGTCTGGTCTCAGCCTGCCCCAATGCCCAGCCATCGAAATAGGGAGAAACCGCGCCGCGCCGGATGCCCGTTGCCGGGTCTATGTGGATGCCGACCCAATAGCCGCGCCAGCCGCCCGCGGTCTCCGGGGGAATCTCCTGCATGGGCTGTTGCATGGCCCGGACCCGGGCAAGCAGTTCGGCATCGAAGGCGCCCTGCTCCACTGCCTGGGCGGCGGGGTTTTCGGTATCCGTGCCCAGCGCCCGGTCGAGGCCGCCGCTCATCGGCCGCAGCACCTGGGCGCTCTCGGCGGCCGCCTTGGGGTCGAGGCCGTATTCCAGGACGTTAACGATGGCCTGGTAGGTCTGCTCGTGCACGCCCATGCCGATGCTCGAGGAGACCAGCACGGGCTTGCCGTTTCTGGTAATCAGCACGGGGTTGGTCTCGATGGGCAGACGCCTTCCCGGGCCGGCTCGGGCGATCTTGGTCTGCTGGTACTTGCCGGAATCGGCGATCGCCACGCCATCGACGAAGATGCCGGTCGTCCCCCAGAGCGCGGTGTTGATGGTGTGCAGCAGGGCTGCCGCATTGCCCTCGGCATCCACGGCCACCACCGCGTCGGAATGATTGCCGGATGACGGGCCGGGATGCCATTCGTACGCCGCGACATTGAGCGCATGCCAGCCGTCGGTCTGCATGGCCTGCCACAGCTTCTTCGCCGCTTCCTTGGAGGTGCGTTCCGCCGGCGTCGTGGCCACGCCCGGCGCATGGGCCTCGATCAACGCGGCGGGGGTGACGTGGTGGGTGAGCGAGGTGCCCATGATGTCCATCACGCGGGCGATGCGGGTGAGCCGGAACAGCGCTTCCGGCGATTCGGTGTAGTGGCCGAGCCGGCCGAGGTCCGCCTGCTCGACGAGGTTCAGCGCCTCGACCATGTTGACGCCGCCGAGGTTCGGCTGGGCGGTGGCGTGCACATCGTAACCCCGGAAGGTGGAGCTGAGGGGCGCCTTCCAGAACGGCTCGTAGCGCTGCAGGTCCTCGAGGGTCATTTTGCCGCCTTCGGACTGCACTGCCTCGACTAGCTTTTCCGCCCAGGGGCCGGTGTACATGTAGTCTGCCCCGTGCTTCGCCACCTGGCGCAGGGTGTGCGCGAGTTCCGGCTGGCTGAAACGGTCTCCGGTGGCGTACCAGTTTCCGTCGTCCCTGGTGAAGACGGCTTTGGTGCCGGGCCGGCGGGACAGCACGTCTTTGCGCATCTCGATCATGCCCTCGAGCATCGGCAGCACCTCGAAGCCTTCCTCCGCGAAGTAGATCGCCGGGCCGAACAGCGCCGCGAACGGCAGCTTGCCGAAGCGCTCGTGGGCAGCCTCCAGCCCCGCCATGAATCCCGGCACGAGGGAAGCCCGCCCGCTCGGCACGCCGTCGCCCGGAATGGAGAGCGGGTCATCCTCGCCGAGCACCGTGTTCCAGCCACCGTTCAGGTGATGCACTTCGCCCGTAGCTGCCTCAAAGACCATGAGGTCCATGAATCCCGCATGGCTGACGCAGCAGCTCGCCCACAGCGTGATCTCCGCCAGCGCATGGGTCATTACCGCATCCACTGCGCTGCCGCCGCGGTTGAGCGCTTCGAGCCCGGCACGGGCGGCCGCTGCGGCCGTGGTGCTGACGACGATGCCCGTCTTCGATTCCGCCAGAGGCTTCTCGGCGCCGAACAGGTTCTCGTACCGCTCGAGTTCGCCGTCGGGCCAGGTACGCGGCGACAGGTCAGGATCGTTCGCCGTTGCCAGGCCGGCGACGAGACACAGAAGCAATGGTGTCAGACGTGGCATGGGAGTCTTCCCAAAGGCTCGGTGACCGGGGAGACGCAAACGGCGTCAGCCCCCCTCAGGGCGGGCGCATCCGTGCTGCGTCGGCGCCTTGCAGACCATGATGGCTGCATCGCGCCCGCTGGCGATTCCGTGCCGGCCAGAATTGCCGGCAACGGTGAATTCTGTCTGACCCTCGGGGCACGCCGAATACAATGCTCGCGGCCTCATCGGGTACCGTACAGCCGCCAGGCGCCGATCGTCATCACCGGCGCCACGAACAGGAAGATCCCGAACCAGGCAAGGGTGCCGTACCCCTGGGCGACCAGGGCAACGATGCCGAAGTTCGACAGGAGCAGGCTCAGCAACACGGCGCACCCCGCTATCGTGGCGTGCAGCCGCGGGCTAAGCGCGCGACCGCTCCGTTCCCGCCACCAGGCGTCCAGCCGCTCGTTGATGCCCTGCAGGATGCCCACCCCCGTCTGGGCGATGGTGACGAACAGGACGATCACGTACACCACGACGGCCGCGGGCAGGGCCAGGCGCAGGAGTGTCCAGTAGGTGGGCAGCGCTTCGTTCAGGATTTCCGGATTGCCCGCCATGAAAGTGAGGTGATACAGCACCGCCGGCAGCGTGCCGAGCACCCCGCCGATGAGGCCGGCGCCCCAGGCCTGGGCGCGGGTCTCGATATGGTCGGTCGCATACAGGAGCACCGGGATGATCATCGCCGTGTAGAGAAAGAAACGCACCCCGCTGCGCCACCACCCTGGTTCGAGTTCAGCGACCGCCAGGGCGGCGGCGATCGACCCGCCCTGGTAGCGGAACACCAGCACTGTGTAGACGATCAGCAGAACGCTCATCAGGAGGCCCCAGGCGGTCAGCGTACGCTCGATCCACTCCCGGCCGATGTAGTTGAAGGTCACCACGATGGCCAGCATCAGGCCGACCCCCGCGGCGAAGGGAATGCCGAAGCTGTCCTGCAATACCTGGCCCGCGGCGGACCCGGCAACGGCGAGAACGAGCACGAAGGCGACGATCATCACGGCCTCGTACAGCATCCACCCCGGGCCGAGCAGTGACTTGATGAACAGCCGGTAGTCGCGCACCTCGAACCGGCGCGCGTAGTCGAAGGCCACGGCCAGCACCACCCCGAACAGCAGGCCGATCAGCGCCGCGTTGGCCAGCCCGCCCCAAGGGCCGGCGCTGGAGACGTACTCGACGACCTCGCGGCCCGTGCCGTATCCGCCGCCGACGATGACCGACTGGAAAACGGCCCCCGGGACGAGGCAGGCCTTGAACCACCTGATCACCGGCAGGCGCCCTCAGGCAGCGTCTTTCAGCCACATCAGCAGGAACTCGGCCATCAGCGCCGGCCTATCGTTGCCTTCGATCTCCACGGTGATATCGAAGACGTAGAGGGTGCGCCTGTTGGGGCGTTCCTCGATGCGCTTGAGGCTGATCAGGCCGCGTATTCGCGAACCCTCCGGTACGGGCTCGATGTAACGCAACCGATTGATCCCGTAGTTGGCCGGGTAGCCGTCGATTTTCGGGTCGCCGTCGAGCTTGTAGCGGAACACTTCGTAGAGCATGGGGGTGGTGAGCGAAGCGGTCATCCAGCCGAACGAGATGGTCCTGCCCCAGGGACTGTGAATCGCCGCCCAGTCCGGGTTCATGTGGTGCGGGTCCGGATCCTCGATCGCCTCGCCGAAGGCCGTGATGCGGTCCTGAGTGATTTCCATCCAACTGGAACGGAAGGTCTCGCCCAAGTGCTCTGCACAATTCTCGAGCGTCATGTATTCGACGGACATGGTGGACCTGTCACCTAGTCCGCACCAATTTCAAACCCCGGCGGCGGGCTCATCCCCAGCAGGTGGGTCACGAAATAGTCCCATTGCCGGCGCAGGAAGTACGGCTCCGCCTCGCCGGGCGAATGTGCCGCGTTCGGCAATATGAGCAGGTCGAAATCCTTGTTGGCCTTGATGAGCGCATCGACCACCGCATGGGTGTTGCCCGGGTGCACGTTGTCGTCCAGCGCCCCGTGCACCAGGAACAGCTTGCCCTTCAGGTTGCCGGCGAGGTGCGCGTTGGAACCCGCCTCGTAGAAGGCATCGTCGGTATCGCCCTGGTAGCTCTCGCCCCAGATGGGCAGGTAGGTGCGCGGGTCGTGGTTGCCGGCGCCGGAAACCGCCACCTTGTAGAAGTCCGGGTAGCTCAGGATGGCGTGGGTCGAGGCGTAGCCGCCACCGGACCAGCCATAGATGCCCACGCGATCCCTGTCGATGTACGGCCGCTGTGCCGCAAGCTGTTCGATGGCTGCGATGTGGTCCTCGAGGTTGCCCGCGGAACCGAGCAGGTTCACCCCCGGGGGAAAATGAAAATCGCGGCTGCGCCCCGGCGTGCCGCGGCCGTCGACGGTCACGACCACGAAGCCCACCTCCGCCATGGCCTGGGCGCCGAACTGGCTGAACAGCGAGTCGGTAAATCGGTGCGGATCGCGCCAGATCTGCGGCCCCGGGTAGATGGAGTCGATGATGGGATAGGACCGCTGCGGGTCGAAATCGGACGGAAAGAACAGCGTGCCGTACAGCCTCGTCCTGCCGTCCGCAGCGGTGACCGTAAAGGGCTCCGGGGCGACGAAGCCCTGCTCCTCCAGGGGCGAGATATCGGCGGTCTCGAGCACCGCGATCAGTTCGCCCCGGCTGGTCAGCAGCTCGGTGCGGCCCGGATCGGTGGTGGTGCTCCAGGACGCCACCAGATACTCGCCGCTGGGCGAGAACGGGGATCGGCCGGCGAGCAGGCCCATGACCGAACCGTGATTGCCGGGACTGCCCGTGATTCTCAGGAAATCGGATCCGTCCAGATCGACGCCGTAGACGAATTGATGATACGGATTGCCCTCCGCTTCCGGCTGGGAGCCAAGGAAATAAAGGCGATCCGCTTCGCGATCCACCTGAAGGATCGACCCGACGTTCCAGTCCCCGGCGGTAATCTGGGCAACATTCCCATCCGCATCCTTGCGGTACAGATGCCCGTGGCCGCTCTCGTCGGAGAACCAGACGATGCTGCCGTCCGCAAAATCGACCACCTGGGGAGGCAGCGGCGTGGAGATCCCCGGTGACGAGGTGCGCTCGCTCACGCGCTCGAAATCCATCGTGACCTCGCCGGTTTCCAGATCAACCCGATTGACGGAGTAGCCGCGCGCAAAGGGCAGACGATGCACGAAACCGAACCCGCGGCCGTCCTCGCGCCACCAGACTTCCCGGGAATCCGGCCCGGTGAGCGCGGCATAGGTCAGCTCTATGTCGGGATAGTCGATGTCCGTGCGCTCGCCGCTCGGGATGTCGAACACCACGAATCGGCCCCGGGGCTTGACCTCGTCCCGGGCGAAGGCGTAGCGCATGGTGTGGGTTCGGGGGCGCAGGCTGCCGTCCTCGGGGGCGTACTCGACGATCGAGAGTCGTTTCACATCGCGCTCATCGACCCGTTGGGTGAGCAGTTTCGTGGAGTCCGGCGACCACTTCACCTGTGGGGCGTGCCCGCCCTGCAGGCGCTGCATGGTGATGTAGGCGACGTTGGTGCCGAGCTGGGCGCCATACTCCCAACCGTCCTCGCCGTTGGTGGTGAGCCGCACATGGGTTTCGCTGTCGACCGAGCGCACCCAGAGGTCGTGGCCCTTGTGGTAGGCGGCCCACCGGCCGTCCGGAGAGGGCGTCTCCAGCGGCGTGAACGGCGGCGCGGGCGGCTCGGCCGCCGCGCAGCGCTCCGCCGTGCAGCGGTAGAACGCCTCCCCCGCCGAAAAGTCGATTCCGCCGTCGGTATTGAAGGTGAAGGTGTCGAACGGCAGTGTCGTTTCCGTGTAGCCGCCGTCCCCTTCGAGCCGGGCCAGTTCATGGGCAATGAGCGCATGGTCGAACGACGGTTCCCGGTCGCCGGTCGCGGCATCGACGGTCACGAACCGCTTGCCGCCCCCGGCAAGCGCGCGCTTGTACCAGAAGCGGTCTTCCCCGCCGATCCAGTTGGGCATCACCGATGCGTTGAGGACATGTTTCTGCGCGTTGGCGAGCAGGAACCGCTCGGCCCGCCGGTAAGCTTCTGCAGGAACCGTCGCCTTGTCGGGGGAAGCATCCACGCTCGCCGGCGCCACGTCGCCGACTGTCGCGGGAGCATCCTCCACGCCAGGGGGCTGGCAGCCCAGGGCCGTCGCCAGCACCACGCCCGCTACGGTGTACCGCGACGACCGGAGCGCCCACCGGATCATCCCTTTACTTCCCCGGTGCCGGCATGCCGCGCACCCGTTGCCGGACGCAAGCGTGCCGCGCCCCCGCGGCATCCGGCACGACAAACGTTCGTCAACGGATTCCGTACCGCCTGAGCCCCGGCATCGCATCCACTCATTCGAAGGGTCTCAGCATCTCGACCAGGAACCGTTTCTTCAATTCCATGTTGTACTCGCCGGTCTTGCCCATCATCCCGTGCCCGGTATTGGGGTAGACCATCATCCGGTGCTGCTTGCCGAGACGGATGAGGTGCTCGCTCATCTGGAACAGGTCCGCCTGGGTGCCGGTGTCGTTGATGCCGCCCGTCTGCAGGAGTTCGCCCTCGAGCAGGGGCGCGAGAGCCATGGCGTCCGCGGCATCGTAGGCCGCCTTGTTTTCCTGGGGCATGCCGAGATAGACCTCATAGAGGGTGAAGCGCCGGGAGCTGTAGCCGGGCACCTCGGCGATGCCCACCTTGTAGAGGTCCGGCGCCTGGGTCATGGCGCGGAAGGCGTAGTGGCCGCCCCAGGATGCGCCCATCACGCCGACCCGGTCGAGGTCCATGTACGGCAGCCGCTCGCCGAGCTGCCGGATGGCGCCGGCATGGTCGTCGATCTCGAACTGGCCCCAGTTCATGTAGATGGTGTCGTGAAACGCCTTGGAACGTTCGGGCGTGCCGCGGCCGTCGAGTATCACCACCAGGAAGCCGAGCTGGGCGAGTGCCCGGGAGAAATTGACCATGCGCCCCAGCAACGCCCCGAAGGGACCGAGATCGTCACCGAAGTCCATCGGCCGCCAGACGGTCTGCGGCCCGGCGTAGATGTACTCCACCACCGGGTATTTCTTCTCCGCATCGAAGTCGTTGGGGAAATAGACCGTCACCCACAGGTCCGTCTCGCCGTCCGCCGCCTTGACAACCTGCTCCCGGGGCGCCACCCAGCCGAACCGCTCGAGGCGGCCGATGTCGGCCTCGCCCAGTACGCGCACAAGGGCCCCGTCCGCGCGCCGCAGTTCCGTTCGCGGCGGCGCATCGACGTTCGAGAAAGTATCGACGAAATAGTCGGCCGACGGCGAGATGTCGGCGCTGTGCTGGCCCTTGCCTTCGGTGAGCTGCGCGAATCCGCGGCCGTCGAGGCCGACCCGGTAGAGGTGCGTGTCGTAGGGCCGGGACCGGTCGCCGTGCCCGGTGAAATACACCAGGCCGTTCTCCTGGTCGATACGCACCACGTCCTTGACGGGCCAGTCGCCGCTGGTGAGCTGCCGGACGAGCCGGCCGTCCATGTCGTAGTGGTAGAGGTGGTCCCAGCCGCTGCGCTCCGAATTCCAGATGAACCCCGAACCGTCCGGCAGGAGAAAGAAACCCGTCTCCGCCGCCCAGATCGCCTCGTGGTGGTTGGTGAGAAACGTCTCCGACGACTCCGTCATGACCGTGCGCACGTCCCGCGTCACCGCATCCACCGCGAGCAGTTCCACACTGCTGAGCACGCGGTCGTAGCGGGCGACGATCAGTTCCGACCCGTCGGGCAGCCAGGTGAATACGCGCAGGTAGTGGTCGGTGTTGTCGCCCATGTCCACATGCCTCGGTTCCCGGGCGTGGATGTCGAGCAGGTACAGTTCCGAGCGATAGAGGTTGGCGCCCGCCGGGATGGTGATGACTTCCCGAACCTCTTCCAGCGGTTTCAGCCACTTGATCGTGGGAATGGTGGGCATGCCGTCCGCATGCTGTTTGATGACGGCGATCTGTTCCCCGGTGGGCGACCAGGGCTGCCAGAGCGCCGCTTCCACATCCCAGAAAACCGCGTCGGTGCCGTCGTCGGTGACCGGCACTTCCTGCCCGTCGATGGTGGCGCGCAGGGCCAGGTTGTTGTTCCTGACGGTCGCGATCCACTTGCCGTCCGGTGACATCGCTTCCGGGGACGGAATGGGACCGAGCCCCTGGAAGCGTTCCCGCAGGTAGGTGCCCGGCACGGCGCGCTCGGCCTCGCTCTTGACGAGCTCGATGGAAAACGATGCCGGCGGGAGTTGCCGGGTCACCGCGTAGGTTTCCAGATCGAGGGTGAAGTTCGCTCCCTCGAGGGCGAACGACACCGTCCCCGGCCCCGCCATCTGAAACCGGGCGAAGGGAACGCCGCCGCCCGCCGGTTCGTGGCCGAGCGCTTCGGTGAGCGCGGCCCGCAGGCGGGCGCTGTCGAACAGCGGTTCAACGGTGTTCTCCGCCGGGTCGACCTTGAGGATGCGGCGGTCGTTCGGGCCCCCGTCCTCGTACCAGAACGTCGACCCGTCCGGCAGCCAGTTCGCCGCGACACGGCCGCCGTGGATCATCTGCTGGTAGTCGAGATACTGCTGATAGGCGGCTTCCCGGTCCTCAGGTACGGCGCCGGCCAAGGCCAGGGACGCCATCAAAGTGCAGTACAGGCAGGCGAGGGGTTTTACCATGGTCATCCGTCCGTGTTTCCAGGGCGACTCCGGTATGACGCATGCCCCCGCCCGTCCCTCAGGGCAACCCAAGCAGCACCCTCGGCAGTCGCGTTCAGAGGTATTCCGCGATCTCTTCCGGTGTGAACTTCCCCGTCAGCACGTAGACGTACATGGGCAGCAGCGCCATCCGCGCATCGAGGGATTCGTTGTAGCCGATGGTGTAGTAGCCCACCTGGTGGAAATAGGTGACCCGGGCGCGAATGAAGGCTTCGTCCTCCCTGTAGCCGAAATCCAGGAAGATTCGCTTGATATAGGCAATGCGTTCCTCGTCCACGGCCTTGACCACCGCCGCAACCGCCTCCGACGTTCTCCCCCAGTCGCGCAGTGCGGATTCCAGGGCGGGATCGAACTCCGACTCGTCGATCCACAGGTCTACCAGCCGCACGAATTCTTCCATGCCCGATGCGCCGTCGCCGCCGACCAGGCGGTTGAACATTTCGTGACTCTGCGCCTGCCAGCGCGCCAGGAGCGTCTGCACCAGATGGTTCCGGTCACGGAAGTGCCAGTAAAAGCTGCCCCGGGTGACTTTCAGGTCTTCGGCAAGCGGCCCGATTTTCACCGAGTCGATACCGCCGTTTACCAGCCTCCGCTGGGCCGCGTTCAGCCAGTCTTCCGGGCTCAGCCGGGAAACCGTCCGCAGGCCCTCGTCATCGAACCCCGATCCGCGCCCCTCAGCCGCGGTGCTCGATTCACGCATGGGCGCCAACTTCCATCGGGGCCGTCATTGGCAGTAATTCAACATCCTCATACAGCCTCCGACGCAGGGCGGCGGTATCTACCTCAGTTCCGCATTACCGACCGGCGCGCTGACCCGCAGGGAACAGCCGACGCCAACGTCATGCAAGGCGCCGAATCGCACGGAATTGTGGAGAGTATCCCGAGCGGGCGTCATTGATACATCGACAAGGAGACCACCCATGAAATTCCTGCTCGGGCTTGCCCTGTGTTCATCCGCCCTCGCCTTCGCCGGCGAAAACGTGCGGCCCAAATACGCAATCGACCTCTCGAACCCCTATTCAACCGACAGCGTGCCCGCCTACGCCGGCGACCATGCGGCCGTACACGCCTACATCGACGACCGGTCCGAGGCGCATACGGCGGCGCTGCAACGCTGGATGCGCCAGCCCTCCATCAGCGCCCAGAACGTGGGCGTGCGCGACATGGCGGAGATGGTGCGCGCCGACTTCGAGGCGCTCGGCTTCGCCGAGGCGGAGCTGGTGGAAACCTCCGGCCACCCCGGCGTCTGGGGCTATTACGACGCCGGCGCCGAGAAGACGCTGATGGTCTACATGATGTACGACGTGCAGCCGGTGGACCCCGAGGACTGGCGCTCGCCGCCCTTCGAAGCGGCGATCGTCGACACCCCCCAGGGCAGGGCCATCATGGCGAGGGGCGCCACCAACCAGAAGGGACCCCAGCGCGCCCTCCTGAACGCGGTGGAATCCATTCTGGCGGTGGACGGCGAACTGCCCGTGAACCTGATGATCACGGCGGAAGGCGAGGAGGAACTCGGCTCGCCCAACTATCCCGAGATCATCGACAGGTACGAGGAGCGCCTCAAGCAGGCGGACGGCGTGATCTTTCCCATGTCGGGGCAGGACGCCCGGGGGCAGGCGAGCCTGGTGCTCGGCGTCAAGGGCATCATCTATTGGGAACTGGAGGCAAGGGGCGGCGCCTGGGGCGGACCGGTCGAGGCGGAGATCCACGGTTCGTACAAGGCGATCTCGGATTCGCCGGCGCTGCGCCTGACCCGGGCGATCTCGACGCTGGTCAGCGACGACGGCAACACCATCGAAGTGCCCGGCTACTACGACGGCGTGCGCCCGCCCACCGCCGAGGAACAGTCGCTGATCGCCGGTTACGTGCAGAAGGAGAACCTGGCCACTTTCCGTGAACTGCTCGGCATCGAGCGCTGGATCGACGGCATGGAGGGAGTCGACGTGCTGCACGAACTCATCTACACGCCGACCATGAACATCGACGGCCTGTGGGCCGGCTACACCGGCGAGGGCGTCAAGACGATATTGCCGCACATGGCCACGGCCAAGATGGACTCGCGCCTGCCGATCGGCATCGATCCCCACGAGGCCCTGGCGAAGATCCGCGCCCACCTGGACTCGAACGGTTTCGAGGATGTCGCCATGAACGTGCTGGCCGCCTACCCCGCCGCCCAGACTTCGGTGGACACGAGCCTGGTACGCTCCGCCATCGCCGTCTACAAGCGCTACGGCGCTACGCCCACCGTCAACCCCCGCATCGCCGGCAGCGCGCCCTTCTACCAGTTCACCGAACGCCTCGGCCTGCCGATGATCCCCTTCGGCCTGGGTCACGGCCGCGGCGCCCACGCCCCGAACGAGGTCTACGTGGTCGACTCCGCAGGCCAGGTTGCCGGCCTTGCCGAGATCGAGAAAGCCTACGTCGATCTCCTTTACGCCTTCGCCGCGGATTGAAAACGACCAATGGCGTATCTGCTTCGATTGGCGGGACTCCCATGCAAAGGACGTGGAAATCGTCGACTATCACCAGAGGTGAATCATGCTCGAAAACATACATCCGGGAGAGGTGCTCCTCGAGGAATTCCTCAACGAATTCGGCATCAGCCAGAACCGGTTAGGCCGGGAAATCGGCATGTCGCCGCGCGCGATCAACGAAATCGTTCACGGCAAACGTTCGATCACCGCGAACTCGGCGTTGCGCCTGGCAAAGTACCTTGGAACCTCTCCGGCATTCTGGCTGAACCTACAGGCCAGCTACGACCTGGAGGAAGCCGCGAAGGCGTTGGACCTCAGCGGCATCACGAGGTTTGCGGCTGCCTGAGTGCATGCGCATAGCGGATTTGCCCGGGAACCTGGAAGCCCGACGACAGGCTGCTACCCCAACTGGTTCCAGCGTCTGTAAACCCATTGCTCGAAGTCCCGGCCCGCCTGGCTGCGGTAGGGCTCGGCCGGCCGTACCACATAGTAGTACCCGGGTTCGAACAGGGCCTCATTCTGCAGAACGATCAATCGGCCGGCCGCAATTTCCCGTTCGATAAATCGCTTTGCAATCAGCCCGATGCCGAGTCCGCGGCGGATGCTGTCGAGTATCAGGTGATATCCGGTGTTCAGGTACAGGTTCCTGCGGCCGCACAGTCCCTCGGCGCCGGCGATTCGAAACCATTGTCGCCACTCGCTGCCATCGTCCGCGTGCAACAGGGTGTGTCTGGACAACTGGTCGAGGATGGATCTGCTGCGGTCCATTTCACTCATCAGGTCGGGACTGCAGATCGGCAG
>CAZWZH010000109.1:0-14848 GCA_964638775.1 uncultured Pseudomonadales bacterium | reverse complement strand
CGCCGCAACCTCATCGGCTCCGGAGACCGCTCCGAGCGCATCCGCACCTACAACTTTCCTCAGGGGCGCGTCACCGATCATCGCATCAACCTCACCCTGTACCGCCTCGACGAAGTCCTGCAGGGAGCGCTGGACGTACTGGTCCAACCCCTCACCCAGGCACACCAGGCCGATCAGCTCGGCCGGCCGGACCTCCCGACCGCGGACAAGGGCGCCAGATGAGCCGGGTTCACAGCACTTCAGCCCGCAGGTTGCACCAAGCCGCGCGTCCTGTTCACGAATACGGCCGGTTTTCTCTTGATCGCTTGCATGGAACAAACTTTCAAACGATTGATTTATATACTAATTTTGGAATAGACGTACCAAAAGATTGCTTCGATCGGGCGCCGAGAGCCGGTATGCGGTACGGGTATCCGGCACGCCAAGCGGACGCGTTGTCGTGGAATTCGAGGGCGCAGGGATGCTTTAAAGGTGCTGGATACCCGTACCGCACACCTACTCTCTCCCAGCGGTAATCTGTTCCTTGCGCGTCCTCGTCCCGGCGCGCCGGGTTCCCGACTGTCTCATCCAACAACCGACCGATGTTCCCTGCACGTCAGTGCCTCGAAGTTCTGGTGTGCGAACGCTTACCCCGGCTCGAAATACACCCGCCTGTGGTCGGTGACCAGGGTCAGGGTCCTGTCCAGGCAATCCAGGTAGGGGCTCCTGCGCGCGTTCGTGCCGTTGATGGTGCTGACGGCCACTCGGCGGTGGGTGCGAACCAGGTAGTGCAGGGGGGCCGTTACCGCGTCAATCTCCGGGTGGTCTGGAGGGATGTGGAAGGTCAGCCGCGCCCCCTGGTTCTCGATGGTCAGCGCCAGTTCCCCGTCCAGGAAGCTCAGGTAGTTGCCGGCCAGCCGCCGCGGCAGTTCGGGCCAGTCCAGGGTAAGGCCGCAGGGGGCGGCGGGGTCGAAGGCGTTGACCCAGAAGCATTGCGGGGCCTGGTGATTGCGCAGCCGGTGCAGGGCGCGCGGTGTCATGAACTGGGGGCCTGACAGACCTTCGAAGAAATGACCGGCGATCAACTCGCCGGCGAGTTCCATCACCCGCACGGCGTGGAAGAGTTCGCCCCATCGAGCCTCGCGATTGACGACTTCCCGATTCACGATCCCGTAGCGTTCCGCGAGGGAGCGCACCCGTTCCTTGTCGTCTTCCAGCCGCTCCAGCGGATCGCCGGGAGGGGCGGTTGGCTCGACGAGACGCCATTGGCCCGGCCATCCCAGCGCAATGGCGCGGGCGCGGCGGCGGAGGTTACGGGTTCCCGAACGGGTTCCCGAACGGGTCCCCGAGCGGGTTGCCGAGTGACTACCCGAACGCGCTCCCGAGTCATCCAGCCGAAAGTCGCGTTGCAGACCGGCCCGCAGCGGCGACAGGCTGTCCGCGGTGATGGCGCCCTGCCAGACCGCTTTCCACCACTGATCATTGAAAGCCTGTACGTCTCCACTGAAATGGTGGGCACCACGGCTTGCGTGGTAGGCAGCCTGATTCCGGTTCTGTGCGTGGCCGGGGTCCTGTTCATGGTGCGTCCTGGCGGAAAAGCCGGTGTCCCGGCGCTTGCTCCGTCCAGACTCGGGGAAACGGTCATCTCCCAAGGGCGGAGTGTCTTCACCGGATCGGCGGCGCTCGCCGTCTGCGCGATCGCTGAGCTGATGGAAGCTGTAGCTGGCGGTGCGGTCGGTGAACAGGGGTTGAATGGCGGCACGCGCCTTGGCGGCTTTTGGGTTCCGTTGGAGTGGGGCATCCTCGGGATAGCAGAGCGTGATCCGGCGCTTGCCGGCCCCCTGCCAGCGGAACTGTTCCCTGGCGAAGAATTCGTCGAGCAGGTGATCGGCGAAATCGGTGAAGCGGCAAGCCATGAAATCATGAAGCCAGGCTTGTACCGGGGCGGCGTAGCCGGTCAGTCGCTCGATGGCCGCCAGTGCGTCCGCATCCGACCAGGGCCGCTCGATGCCCTGCCAGGCTGCCCAGAAGCCGGGCAGCGTAAAGAGCGGCCGGGCGGTGAAATCGGCGCGGCTGGCGGCGCGCTGGAATCGCAGCAGTGTCTGCAGGTTGTCGGGGTCGCAGTAATGAACGGCTTCGCTGCCTTCCACCAGCACGCCTGTGACGAGTTCTCCGGTGTCTTCGAGGAGCCCCTCCGGGATGCGTGGGAGCAGCGCTTCGATACGGGCCCGGGTGCAGGGGCCGTGGAACGACAGGATTTCCCGGGCGAGTTCGTGGCCGGTGCGTGTATCGCCCACATCTGGGAATCGCTGGCTGCCTCTGGTCAGCTCTGAACACAGGCCGGTGGCCACGAGGGCGCGCGCCGACTCCAGGTGTGCGATCCAGACGCGCTCCGCCACGCATCCGTCGCCGGCGTTCGTCGCGAGCGCATCGACGTCCGCGGCGGGAAGTTGGTCATGGGTGCGGGCAGGGGCCTGGAACCGCACCAGGCGCTCGTGATCGACATCCGCCGGCCATTCCTCGGCGGGAACCAGCACGCGCTCCTTCGCCCATTCGAGCCACTCGCCGGTGGACTGGGGCCGATAGCCCTCCGCCCGCCGCTGCCGCTTGGCTTCGAACGCCTCGATGACTTCGGGCCGGAGCCGGGGCCGCAGAGACTCGTCGTTGACCGCCTGCTCGATGAGGTCGGTGCCGAGCGCGCTGGCGTCGGGACGCTCCGGCGTATCGTCGGCGTACATGTAGCGGCTCAACTGGTCGAAGGTCACCACGGCCGCGAACGGGCTGGGCGAGTCGGTGTCGATGAACGAGCAGTCGATGGCGCCGGTTTGCAGTTCGCCGAGCAGCATCCTCAGAGCGGGCAGGTCGAACTCGTCCACCAGGCAGGTTCGCCACGCCTCCAGCAGTATCGGAAAGTCCCGGTACTTCTTCATGGCCGTCATCAGCTTCTTCGCCTGCATGCGGCTCATCCACAGGGGGAGGCGCTGGTTGAACCGCTGCCGGTTGAGCAAGAGCGCCCGCCCCGCGCACTCCCGGAAACGGGCGCCGAAGTAACCGGACCCCTCCAGCGACTGGCGCAGCAGCGCATCCAGGTTCCCGGGAGTGACCATGTGCGGCAGCGCTTCCGGGTCCAGCTCCTGCTTGAGCTGCACGACCACCGCGTAGTTGTCGGCGTGAATGTCGGGGGCCGCTTCGAACCGTTCGCGCCAGGCCGCTTCCAGGGCCAGGGCCCAGGGCCGGTTCACCGCGCCGCCCCAGCCGGTGTGGATCACCAGTTGCCGCGGCGCATCCGGCCCCCGGTACCCGCCGGGCCCGGCCCGGACCAGTTCCACCAGCAGGTGCCGGCGATGCGGCAGCGGCGCCCGGGTGGCCTCGCGCTGCCGCTTCAGGTAGCCGACCAGTTCCGCTGCGGCTATCGCGTCGAAGCCGGCCCGGTCCTCGAGCGCGGCTTCGAGTTCGTCTTCGCGGTTCGATGCAAGCGCCTCTTCGGCGCGCTCGAGGTATTCGCCGATGCGGCTCGAGAAATGGAAACCGCGATTGAAACCCTCGGCCCGCCAGAAGGGCAGCGTCGTGGCGGCGGACCCCGCCGCCCGCACCAGCACTTCGTTGTGCGTAATGCGCTGTATCTGCCAGTTCTGCGTGCCCAGATTGAAGGTCTGTCCCACCGTCGCTTCCCAGACGAATTCCTCGTCAAGTTCGCCGATCAGGGCGCCGGAATCGGCGTGGCGAAGCTGGTAGTAGCCCCGGTCGGGTATGGTTCCGCCGGAGTTGTACAGGGCGAACAGGGCGCTCTTGCTGGCGCGCACGGTGCCGTCGATGCGGTCGTAGGCGATGCGCGGTTTCAGTTCCCGCACCCGGGAGCCGGCGTAGCGGCCGGCGAGCATGTCCAGCACCAGGTCGAAGTGCTCCCTGGGCAGGTTGCGGTAGGGGGAACTTGCCCGAATGACGGCGAACATGTCGTCCACCCCCCAGGTCTCGTTCGCGCACATGGACACGACCGTCTGGCAGAGCACGTCCAGGGGGCCGGTCAATGGCGCAAGCGGCTCGAGATCGCGCTCCGCGATGGCATCGGCGAGCACGGCCGCTTCCAGGAAGTCGTGGGCGTGTGTGGGGTACAGGGTGCCCCGGCTCACCTCGCCGACACCGTGCCCCGCGCGGCCGATCCGCTGCAGGGCCGCGGCCACGGACGGCGGCGACTGCACCAGCACCACCTCGTCCAGCGCGCCGATGTCGATGCCGAGTTCCAGGGAACTGGTGGCGACGATGGCGCCGAGTTCGCTCCCTTTCAGGCGCTTCTCCACCTCGGTTCGAATGTCCCGGGCCAGCGAGCCGTGATGGGCGTAGGCCAGCGGCGCGGGCTGGTCTTCGTTGATCTTGAGGGTCATCTTCTCGGCGAGGCGCCGGCTGTTGGTAAAGAAGAGGGTGGAGCGGTTGCCCTCGATCAGGTCGCGGAAACTGTCGGACAACGGATCCCAGATCTTCTTGCCGTTGGCCGCGGCGTTGCGGGCGTCTTCGGGAAAGCGCACCCGGAACTCGATCGCCTTGTCGTGATGGCTGGCAACGACCTGCACCGGCCGGGGAGAACCGCCCGGCAAGTATCCGCCGACCCAGGCGGCCACGGCTTCGAGGGGTTTCACAGTGGCGGACAGCGCGATGCGCTGAAACTCACCGGCAACGGCGGCCAGCCGTTCGACCGATGTCATCAACTGCACGCCCCGGCGGTTGGCCACGACCGCGTGCACCTCATCGAGAACGAGCGTTTCCACGGTCGCCAGCGACTGCCGGCCCCGGGTGGTGGTGAGCAGCAGGGCCAGGCTTTCCGGCGTGGTGATCAGGATGTCCGGAGGGCTCCTCAGCATCCGCTGGCGATCCCCCTGGGAGGTGTCGCCGGAGCGCGTGCGCACGCTGATTTCGGGAAATCCGTGCCGCTCCCGGAGTTCGCTTAGCGGCCCGAGCAGGTTCCGCCGGATGTCGTTGTTGAGCGCCTTCAGCGGCGAAACGTAGAGAACCCGGGTCCGCCCGGGCCGGTGAGCGCCGACGGCGAACCGGTCGAGCGACCACAGAAAGGCGGTCAGCGTCTTGCCGCTGCCGGTGGGCGCCGTCGCCAGCACGTGGGCGCCATCGGCAATGCGCGGCCAGGTTCTGGCTTGTACATCCGTCGGCGCGGGGAAACGGCTGCGAAACCAGGCCTGAACCGAAGGTTGAAAGAGTTCCAGCGCTCCCATGACCGGGATTATGGGGCATCTGGAAAACAGTGCTACGCTTGGACGGTAAGAAGACGCGAATGGACAAGCCCTTACGGTGTTGCTCAAGCCCGGAGATTGGTTGGGCCGCGGCAGCCTGCTGGTGGAAGGCGCGAGCCTCGGCAGGCAGATCGAGTGCGACCTGAAAATCGAACAGGACCGGGGCGGTTTCACGCTGGCCGGCGGCTACCGGGTCAAGGGCGACAGAAGCCAGGACCTCTCCGTGCGCATCGCGCCCAACGACGTAGGCACCTACACCGTCGACGCCCGGGTCGGGGCGGTGGCCGCCGACGGCATCGCCAAGCTCGAAAGCGTCCCCAACCTGGGATTGCTCTGGAACGCCAGCGGTACCCTGCACGCCGCCGTCGCCCTCTTCGACGTGGCCGACGGCTGCGGCTTCCGCGGCTTCCTCCACGAGGACGAGCGCACCCTGACCTGGGAGATCGCCTTCTCCCGAAAACAGCATGCAGTAAAGGCGGACAACGTGGTCACCCTGAGGAGGCGCCGGTAGCAGCTTCTCCTCGGTTCAGTCCAGAAAATCCAGCAGCGCGGCCCGCTTTCGCTGTTCGAGGTGCCGGAACCCGTTGATCAGGCGCTGCTCGTCCGCATCGAGCCGGCTGCGCAGCACGTGCTCCAGGTGGGGGTGCAGCGGCGGCGCGGCGTTGGCCGGGGAGCCTTCACTGAAGGACTGCTCCAATCGCGCTACAATTTCGGAATTGATGCTGCGCCGATACCGCCCGGCGGCTTCCACGATCTTCTCGCGCATTTCCGGGGGCAACCGCAAGACGAACTTGTAGGGTTTCTCTTTCATGTGACTCCCCGCTTGCGCGAGTCTCTCGCCGTGACTGGACGAACAACAACTCAAATATCCGCCGCTGCCCCAAACTGACGACGAGACGCCAACATGAACAACGAACCGCTTGCGCCGGAAGTATATAAAACGGAGTGCCGTTAGTGGAGCCTCTGCGGCGCGGCAATATCCGGCTGGCGGCCACGGTCGTCCTGACGCGGGAGCGGCGGGGCGGCATCGAGGTTTTCATGATCCAGCGTCCCGGACGGGGCGACTTCCCCAACCTGCACGTTTTTCCGGGCGGCAAGGTGGACGAGGCGGATTTTCTGCCCGAACTCTGCGACGGCGTCGACGAGGCGTCCGCAGACCGGGCCGTCGGGGTCGCCGGCGGTGGCCTGCGGTACTGGGTGGCGGCCATTCGCGAATGCTTCGAGGAGTGCGGCGTGCTGTTCGCTACCGCGGCGGGCCGCCCCGCCATCGACGGTGAGGAATCGCAGGAGCGGTTCTCCGGCTACCGCGCCATGCTGATCGACGGCCGGTTGGACATGGCTTCCCTGTGCGCCCGGGAAGGCCTGCGCCTGGCTTGCGACGAGATGCTGTATTTCAGTCACTGGCTCACTCCCGAAGCGGCGGCCCGCCGTTTCGACACGCGCTTCTTCGTCGCCGCCATGCCGTTGCGGCAGAACGCGCTGGCACACGAAACCGAGACGCAGAACGGCTGCTGGATCAGGCCTGCCGAAGCGATGCGGCTTTGCGAGGCGGGCGAATGGCAGATGATCGCACCCACTCTCACAACGTTGCGGATGATCGAACCGCACGCACAGTGCAAGGCTTTGCTCGACACCGTTCAGAAGGAGGCTCACCTGCCGGAGCTGACGGACTACCTGCGCCGGGAAGGCATGCAGGAGATACGGTGACTGTCGCAACCCGTCGGGCACAGCCCCGGCCGAGGCACGGCTTTGGCAAGGGCCGCAACACGGCCATCGGCGGTTTTGCGCTCTCTGAAAGGCAGCGTATTTGTGACACAGGACACTAGGCCCTGAGACATGGCCGCACCCGCGCTTGCACTCGATCGGGTCGGCAAGGGGTTCTCGGACGGCCGGAGGTACCTGCCGGTACTGGAGAATTTCGATCTCGCCGTTGCCCCGGGAGAGGTGGTGGCCGTCTGCGGCCCAAGCGGCTCCGGCAAGTCCACGCTGCTGAACCTGATTGCGGGGCTGCTGGCCGTGGACGACGGCAGGCTGACGTTGCGCGAGGGCGACGTGGTGCACCCCATGCACGGCCTGGCTCCGGCGGCGCGCGCGGCCCTGCGCCGGCGCCTGGTGGGATACGTCTTCCAGTTCTTCAACCTGGTGCCGACCCTCAACGTATCGGAAAACGTGCGGCTGCCGCTGGCGCTGAACAGGCGCGACGACCTGGCGCCCCGTGCACTCGAGCGCCTGGAGGCGCTGGGCCTGGGCGATGTGCTGCACGCGTTTCCCGACACCCTCTCGGGCGGGGAACGGCAACGGGTCGCCATCGCCCGGGCAGTGGCCCACGAACCAGCCATCGTCCTCGCGGACGAACCCACCGGCAACCTGGACCCGGGCAACAGCGACCGGGTGGCCGGCCTGCTCTTCTCGGAGGTGGAACGGCTGAACTGCGCCATGGTGATCGCCACCCACAGCGAGGCCATCGCCCGGCGTGCCGACCGTATCGTGGAGCTGGATTGTTGAGACTGGTCGCTCTCGGTTTCGCGCGGTTCTTCGCCAGGACGCCCTGGACCACGCTGACGGCCCTGCTTGGCATCTCCCTGGGTGTGGCATCGACGGTGGCCGTGCACCTCATCAGCCTGTCGGTGGCCGGGTCGCTGGAAGCGAACCGCGCGCCGCACCTCGGCGGGCTCACGCACCTCGCCGAAAGGCGCGGCGCCACCATGAGCGACTACTTCGAACTGCGCCGCCGCTGGCGGGATGGCGAACTGCCCGACGTGCTGGGGCTGGTGCCAATGGTCGACGGACGTATCGTTGCGGGCGGGCGGCGCTTCCACGTGTCAGGGGCAGACTGGCTTGCGCTCTACGGCCTGCCGGGAGAGGGACGGGGCGGCGGCGCAGGATCGCGACCGGGGTCGATCGTGGTGGATGCCGGTCTCCTGATCGCCGAAGGCGACCGCCTGCGGCTTGGCGGTGAGGAGTGGCCGGTGGCCGGAGTCGTCGACTCCGGCGTCGGGGACGGTCTCTTTGCCGACATCGGCGATGCGCTGCATATCCTGAATGCGCCGCCGGAGACGCTGAGCCGCGTGGGTGTGGCCGCGCGCGATCCCTGGGCACGCCTTCGCTCCTGGCTGGAGGCCCTGTTGCCGGGGCTGTCGGCGGCACTGCCGGAGGGACCTGTGGAACTGAAGTTTTCCCCCGGCGGTACATCCGGCGCTACCGGCAATGCGAACGCTGCGCCGGCGGATTGGGAACTGCGCCCGGTTTCCTTCGAACAACCGGGCGCCAGATTCGCGAACTCGATACTGTTCAACCTGGGTGCGCTGGGGACCCTGGCCCTGCTGGTGGCCTGGTTTCTGATCTACCAGGTGTCGGTGCTCTGGGTCCGGCGCCAGTCCCCCGTGTTGGAAAGCCTGTCGGTGCTCGGTGCGAGCCGCAGGGAACTGGGCGGGTGTTTCCTGCTGGCCGTGGCTTCGCTGGGAGCGCTCGCCACCCTCGTTGGCACCGTGGCGGGAGTACTGCTCGCCGAACTGCTCACCGAAATCTCCACCGCCGGGCTGGACGCGGCGCCGATGCCGGAGATGTCGTCCGAGGTGGTCGTCAAGGCGTTGATCTCCGGCGTCGGCATTGCGGCGGCGGGCGGCTGGATGGCGTTCCGCCGCTGGGGCCGGCCCGTATCCCGATCGCTGTTCACCGCCGGCCGGCTGATTTCGTGCGCTCTGGCGCTGGTGACGATCGCAGTGGGTGTGGGCATGGAGGAAACCGGTCTGGCGGGCGGATTTGCGGCGATCCTGGCGGCCGCGCTCCTGGCGGTTTCCCTGGTCGGGCCCCTGTTGCACGCGGTGCGGCGTCTCGCCGTTGCCGCGCCGGGCGGGTTACTGACCAAGATTGCCGTGCGCGAAGCCACCTGGTTCGAGGACGACGTGGGGACGGCCCTGGGCGCGCTGGTGCTGGCCGTGGCTACCAGCGTGGGTATCGGGTTGATGGTGGACAGCTTCAAGATAGACTTCGAGCGCATGCTGGCCCAGAGGCTCGCCCATGATTTCTACGTGGAATCGCCGGGAGGAAACCTGAGCGCCATGACGCGCTCGTTCGCCGAAGCCCGGCCGCAGGCGCGCTCGCAGGTCTATGGCAATCTGCGCACGCGCATTGACGGACGCATCGTGGAAGTCGGCCACACGGACTTTTCCCGGGCGGAGGCGGCGCGCTACGGGCATGGCGCCGCCCTGCTGCCGGGCGAGGGGCTTGCCAGCGAAAGTCTGCTTCGCGCTCTCAACGTGGAGGTTGGCGAGACGGTGGATGCGGGCGGCGCGCCGGTGCGGATTGCGGGCGCGTTCTCCGACTTCGGCGGCGTGGTGCCGCGACTGCTGATGCAGAACGAGACGGCGGCGCGGCGCTTCGGCCTCCTGCACTTCACGGGCCTCGGCGTGTCCGGGATTTCACGCTCCGCACTCGAGGACCGGCTTGCCGCCGTCGCTCCCGGGGCCGGGGTGCGGCAGCGCGACCGGGCCCGGGCGCGTGCCCTGGAGATATTCGACCGGAGCTTCGCGATCACCAATGCCCTGACGTTGCTGGCGCTGACGGTTGCGGTGGTGGGCCTCTACAACGCCATGATGGGCTTGCGCCTGAATCGTCTGGCAACCACCCAGCTTTTGGGTTCGCTGGGTGTCACCGCCGCCGAGGAGCGCCACATCGAGTTGGTGCGGGCGCTCGGCCTTGGCCTCTTCGCCGTGCTGCTGGCCCTGCCACTGGGGCTGGCCATGGGTGCGATCCTGTGTGGCGTGATCAATCCCCGGGCGTTCGGGTGGAGCGTGGCGATGTCGTTGCCGCCCGCCGCCCTGGCCTTGCCCGTGGCGCTGGGGTTCGCCGCCGCGGTGGTTGCCGCGGTCGCGCCTTCGCCTGCGGAGCGGGTACATGCGAACTGATCGCCCGCTCCGGCTGCGGGCGCCGATGCGGTGGTTGGCGTTGGCGCTGGTCCTGGCGGCGGGCGCCTGCGTCCGGCCCGAGCCGGGTAGCGATGCGCCGGGGCTGAGGGTGGGCGATGTGCTCGGGTCAGGGCCGGAAGGCGTCGAATTCGCGCATGCAAACACGCCACGCGCCTTTGAATTCCCGGCGGACCATGGCGCGCACCCGGAATACCGCAGCGAGTGGTGGTACCTGACCCTGGCCCTGGAAGGCGACGGCGGGAGGGAGTTCGGCGTTCAGTTCACCGTCTTCCGGCAGGCGCTGTTCCCGGGTGGCACGGCCGACGACCTCTGGCGCAACGGCCAGGCCTACCTCGGGCATCTCGCCGTCACCGACGTACAAGCCGGGCGCCACCGGGAAGCGGAACGCCTGTCCAGGGGGCATCCGGCGCTGGCCGGCGTCCGCGCCGGGAGCGAGAGCGGCTTTGCGGTGTGGCTGGAGGGCTGGCGACTGTCGGGGGACGGAGACAACTGGACCCTCGAAGCCGCCGCCGGGGACTTCGCCGTGTCGCTGCAATTGGCGCCCACCCGTCCCATTGTCCTGCAGGGCGATGCCGGGCTGTCGGCCAAGGGCCCGGGTGAAGCTTCCTACTACTATTCGGTGCCGCGCCTGCAGGCATCGGGAAGCCTGCGACTCGACGGGACCGCGCACGCGGTCAGGGGGCTCGGTTGGCTGGACCGCGAGTGGAGCACCAGCGTGCTCGGGCCCCACCAGGTCGGATGGGACTGGTTTGCCCTGATGCTCGACAACGGCGAGGACATCATGGCGTTCCGGCTGCGGCGCGACGACGGCGCACGCGACCCCTACGACCATGGCGTGCTGGTGGATGCGTCCGGCCGTGCACGGCATCTCGGCCCCCGCGACTTCAGCCTGGAACCGCTGGAATACTGGCGGGATGAGCGGGGCACGCGATGGCCGGTGCGCTGGAGGCTGGCGGTGGGGGAGCGCCGCTGGCTGGTTGCCGCGCCGGTGCTGAACCAGCGGATGGACACGCTCTTGACTTACTGGGAAGGGCTCGTTCATGTTCTGGACGAAACGGGCCACCGGTCGGGGCGGGGGTACATGGAACTGACCGGGTATCGATGACGGACGGGGCGCTTGAGGGGTCCAGGCTGCGGGAACTCATGGCCGAGAACCGTGCCTTGCGGGCACGTCTGGAGGCCGCGCGGGAACGGAAAGCGGCCCACCGGCTGGCGAGCTATCAGGCTCGTCACGACCCGGTGACGGGGCTTCCCAATCGGACGCTCTTCGACGAACGCCTGGAAGCGGCCATTGCCGAGGCGCCGCGCGGCGGGCGCGGGCTGGCGCTGATGTTCCTGGACCTCGACGGGTTCAAGGCCGTGAACGACAGCCTGGGTCACGACCTGGGCGACAGGTTGCTGAAGGCGGTCGCCGAACGCATGCAGGGCTGCGTACGCTTGAGCGACACGCTGGCGCGGTACGGTGGCGACGAGTTTGCGCTGCTGTTGCCCGGCGTGCGTGCCCGGCAGGATGCCGCGGCCATCGCCGGCAAGATCCTCGGTTGCCTGGGGGAACCCTTCCAGATCGCTGGACGGCGGCTGTGTGTCGGGGCCAGCATGGGCATTGCCCTCTACCCGGAGGCCGGCGATGTGGGCGAGGTCCTGGTCCGCCGGGCGGATGTGGCGATGTACCACGTCAAGGGCAAGGAGAAGAACGCGTTTCGTTTCTTCTCGGAAGAGATGGACCCCGCCTGCTCAGGGCGCCTGGTGACGGATCGCGAACTTCATGCCGGATTGATCCGGGGCGAACTCGAGCTTCGTTACCGGCCGCGGGTGAATCTCGCAACCGGCCGGATCGCGACCCTGGAGGCAGGGTGGCGTTGGCGGCATCCCGAAAGGGGCCTGATCGGGCCGGGGGACACGGTTTCACCGGAGCGGCCGGGCGGGGCCATGGCCGCCGTCGACAGTTTTCTGCACCGCCAGGCATTTCAGCAGACGGCAGAGTGGCGACGGCGGGGAACGCCCGACCTGGCGGTGGCGGTGGCGCTGCCGGCCGGCCGGCTCGCCCAACCGGGATTCATCGATCGTTTCATGGAGAATCTGCGCGCCGCCGATCTCGATGCGGCGGCAGCGACGGTGGAGATCGACGAGGCCGCCCTCATGGAGCCGGTGCAGGCCATTGCCGCGGAACTCGCCGATCTTCGACGCCGGGGCGTCCGGGTGGCCGCAAGGGGGTTCGGGGCCGGTTTTTCGTCCTTGCGATACCTTGAACGCCTCGCACTGCATGGCCTGAACCTGGCGCCGGCCCTCATGCGCGATGTCAGGCCGGGCGCCGGTAACGGTGAGCGAACCATTGCCGCCATCGCCGCGGCGGCCGCGGCACTCGGCCTCGAGCTGTGCGCATCCGGCGTCGAGACGCGGGGCCAGCTCGCCCTGCTCAAGTCCTGCGGCTTCAGCGAGGCGGGCGGCTCCGTCTTTTCCGGAGCCGTACCGGGTTCTGAAATCGGGAGGCTCCTGACCGGAAACCCGTTTGCATCCGTGGTGGGCGTGTAGTGCAATTCCCGTTTCGAAAGTTCCCGGACACGTGAAAGGCTTTACCAGCAAGATTGTCCACAGCGACAGGCAGGGCGACATCGAGCACGGCTCGATGCACAAGCCCGTGCACTCGACCGTCGCCTACGGATACGACGATGCGCGCGACCTGGCCGCGGTCTTTCAGGGCACCGGCCCGGGGTTCACCTACAGCCGCCAGGTCAACCCCACCGTGGAAGCCCTGCAGGCCAAGGTCACCACCATGGAACGGGGCGTTGCGAGCCTCTGTTTTTCCACCGGCATGGCGGCGATCGGCACGATGCTGTTCGCCCTCTTGCGCAAGGGCGACCACTTCGTCTCCAGCTCGTTCCTGTTCGGCAACACCACCAGCCTGCTGCTGACCTTCGCCAACCATGGCGTGGACGTCACGTTCGTCGACGCCACGGACGCGGCGGCCGTGGAGGCGGCCGTGCAGCACAACACCAGGCTGGTGTTCGTGGAGACCATCGCCAACCCCCGTACCCAGGTGACGGCGCTCCAGGAGATCGGCGCACTGTGCGCGGCGCGCAATCTCGTCTACGTGGTCGACAACACCATGACCTCGCCCTACCTGTTCCAGCCGGCGGCGGTGGGGGCGAGCCTGGTCGTCAACAGCCTCACCAAGTACATCGGCGGCCACGGCAACGCGCTTGGCGGCGCGATTACCGAAATGGGCGCCTACGACTGGCAGGGTTTCGACAACATCCAGGCGCCGTGCAAGGTAAAGGACGAGAGGCTGTGGGCCCTCACCCAGATGAAGAAGAAGGGCCTGCGTGACTTCGGCGCCTCGCTGGGGCCGGAGGCGGCGCACCACATCGCGGTCGGCGCGGAGACCCTGGCCCTGCGCATGGAGCGGCAATGCGCCACCACCCGGAGCCTGGCCGAATACCTGAACGAACACGAGAAGGTCCGGCGGGTCTATTACCCGGGCCTGCCGGAACACCCCGAGTACGAACGCGCACGGGGGCTCTTCCGCCACCCGGGCGCGCTGTTCGGTTTCGAACTGGACCCGGGCCTGGACATCTGGGCGTTCATGAACGCCTTCGAGGTCATCGTCCGTTCCACCAACCTGGGCGACAACCGCACCCTTGCCATTCCGGTGGCGCACACGATCTATCACGAGGTGGGCCCCGAGTGGCGCGCCAGAATGGGAATCGCCGATTCGCTCATCCGCATCTCGGTGGGAATTGAGGATTGCGACGACCTGCTTGACGATTTCCGCCGGGGTTTCTTGGCCTCACAAAGCCAATCGTCTACGGGCTGAAACACGGACTGAAAGAAACGGACTGAAAGAAAAATGAACGAAGCGGTATTGGAAACGAACCTGGATTTTCCCAACAAGCGACGCGGCAAGGTGCGCGACCTCTATGAACTCACCCTGGACAACGGCGAGGACGCGCTTCTGATCGTCGCCACCGACCGGGTGAGTGCCTTCGATGTGGTCATGGAGAACGGCCTGCCCGGCAAGGGAGTGCTGCTCACCCAGATATCGAAGTTCTGGTTCGAGATGTTCTCCGGCGATTTCGACCACCACCTGATTTCCACCGACGCCGCGGACGTGCCCGGCCTCGATGCAGCAGAGCGCTCGGCGCTGGACGGGCGCATCATGCTGTGCCGCAAGACCACGGTCGTGCCCATCGAGTGCATCGCGAGGGGTTACATCACGGGCAGCGGCTGGAAGGATTACCAGGCCACCGGTTCGGTGTGCGGTATCCCGCTGCCGGCAGGCCTGCGCAACAGCGACCGGCTCGAGGAGCCGCTGTTCACGCCGTCCACCAAGGCGGCCACCGGGCACGACGAGAACATCAGCTTCGAGCAGGGCGTCGACCTCGTCGGCCGGGAGCGCATGGAGTGGCTTGGCGAAGCGACCCTGCACCTGTACGGGAAGGCGCGGGACTACGCCCTGGAGCGGGGCATCATACTGGCCGATACCAAGTTCGAGTTCGGCACGCGTCCGGACCGCGACGAACCCCTTCTCATCGACGAGATTTTCACGCCGGACAGCTCCCGCTTCTGGCCGGCGGACCGGTGGCAACCGGGGGGCGAGCAGCCCAGTTTCGACAAGCAGGTGGTGCGCAATTACCTGGAGACCGTCGTCGCCGCGGGCGAGTGGGACAAGACGCCGCCGGGGCCCAGGCTGCCGGACGAGGT
>CAZWZH010000108.1:0-8579 GCA_964638775.1 uncultured Pseudomonadales bacterium | reverse complement strand
TGACAACCACGTCATCACCGAGGGCCAGGTCAAGCAGGTGCACCGGGGCGCCTCGCTTGCCGCGATGGGCATGTCCGAAGTGGACGGCGAAGCGGTAGCCGATGACGACCTGTTCGTGGCGACGGCGCAACTGGTCACCCTGTGGCCGGGAGACGACGAGGACAAGCTGATCGGCGAGGACATCTATTTCGGGTCGAATGCGTTCTCGGAGATCAGGAGGATCACCCGGGACCAGCTACCGCCCTACTACAGGATCTGAACCGCCCGCTTTCATGGAATAAAACGCAACTCATTGATTTTAAATAAAAAGTTGTTTGACATAATATCGTCATTCGCAACAGCAAGTTCGCATACGGCGCTTCCCTTTCGGCGCACGGCCACATCATCCTGCCGTACGCTAGGTTTTCGGACGAGCTTAACGCGCCGAAAGGGAAGCGCCGCATGCGAACTCTTTCCCCAGATTCGGCGTTGTTCCTTCCACGTCCTCGTCCCGGCGCGCCGGGTTCCCGACTCGCATGGAAAAAACTGATGAATAGGATCAGTGTCGAATCTGTCTAGCCGAATTTTGCTCTGACTCCAATTGTTGCTTGGACGGGTGGGAACGCCGGAGGATATCGCGCCGGCGGTGGTGTACCTCGCTTCAGACGCATTGAGCTGGATGACCGGGCACACGATCCTGATCAAGGGCGGGCCCTGACAGGAGCGCCGCGCGGCCGACCGGTCGCAAACATTAGCCGGGGAGCACTTCAGCGGAACGTGCTCCCGGACCATGTCGAGCTACATGGTGTAGCGATACTGCAGGCTGAGTGTCCGGCCGAGCGGCGTGGTGGCCGCCTGGTCGAGGCTGTTGGGGCCCGTGTTGTTGCAGATGCCGGGACCGTTCATGAAGTTGGGGCAGCGGCCCGGAATCGCGCCGCCGCTGATGACGTAGATCTCATCGGTGATGTTGCGCCCGATCAGGTTGAACTGGTGCCGGCCGTCTTCCGAGTACAGGCTGATGGCGGCATCGATCAGCCAGAAGCTGTCCTGCATGAACGGGTCGAGGGTCGCCGACCAGGCGTAATCGCCCGTGTAGCGGAAGTCGGCGGACAGGTCGAGACGCCAGCCGGCGCCCACCGGCAGGTCGTATGAACCGCCGATGAAGCCCGTGAAGTCCGCGCTGCCGGAACCGTCTTCGCCCTTGAGGTTTTCACCGGTCGCATTGATGAAGTCTTCCGAGTAGGTGGTATCCGTCCAGGCCCAGGCACTGCGGATGGACAGTCCTTCGACGTCGGTGTTCCAGAGCATGTCGAACTCGATGCCCTGGGTTTCCAGCGCCGAGGCGTTGAAGGTGCTGAACTGGATGATCGTCGAATCGAACAGCTGCACCTGCAGGTCGGAGTACTCGTAGGTGAACGCGGTTGCATTGAAACGCATGGCGCCGTCCAGGAAGCGCCCCTTCAGGCCGGCCTCGAAGCCCTCCGCTTCTTCCGATTCATAGATCAGGAAATGGGGGAAGGCCGGGTTGGTGGGCTGCAGCGCCGCCGTGGGCAGGGCGCTGTTGTCGATGCCGCCGGACTTGAAGCCCTGCTTGTAGGCGAGATAGACGCTGACATCGTCGTTCACGTAGTAGTTGACGGCGACTTCGGGGGACAGGTTGTCGTCCTTGAACTCCAGGCCCTCGTCGATGAGCGGCGGTGCGCCGAAGCCGAACAGCAGGGCCGCGGCATGGAGGTAGGGAATCTCGATTCTGCCGTCCTTGTCCTCCTCGGTGTAGCGCAGGCCCGCAGTGATTTCCGTGCGCTCGTTGAGGTCCCAGTACACGGCTAGGAATGCCGAGATGACTTCCGTATCCAGGAAGTGGTGCTTGTTGTAGTCGTACTGGTTTCCCGTAGCCGGGTCCGGACCGATGATGGTCGCGGTGGGGTCGCCCCCGACCAGGGCGTAAGCGGGACCGAAGATGTTCGGCAGTATCGGCGCGTTGAACGCGTACTGGTAGGCGTCGAATTCCTGCTCGATGTCCTGGTAGAAGAAACCGGCCTGGAAGTTCATCGGCCCGTCGAAGTGGCTCGCCAGGCGCAGTTCTTCGGTGATGCTCTTGTAGACGTTGTTGTGCAGGCCGCCGAATACGCCGGCGCCGTAGCTGTAGTCGTCCAGTTCCCAGTGCTTGAGGTCGACCCAGCCCGTGATGGACGTGACGGTAAACAGTTCCGAGACATCCCAGTCCATGCGCAACGAGAGGAAGTGGGTGTCCTGGCGGAGCCCGGGTTCTCCGTCATCGAATCCCTCCGGCAGCCCGGGGTTGAGATGCAGCTTGGAGGTATTGCCGTTGATCTTGCAGTCGTCCACGCCGAAATACAGGCCGAATGTGGCATTGGCGGAGGGTATGCTGGTGGGCTGATGGCGCCCCTCGGGGCAGACTTCTTCCGCCCACGCGGTGCCTGCACCGTCGTTGTTGTATTCGGAGTAGCTGTACTTCACCTTGACCTGAAAGTTGTCGGCCGGGTTCCAGGCCAGTGTGAGGCGGGAGTTGATCGAGTCGTCCCCGTACCAGCGGTCGGCGCCGTTGACGGGCACGTTGACGGTATCGTGGTCTGCGGAATAGTTGTAGAAGAGTTCGTCGTTCTGGGTAAAGCCGACCGCGAGCCTGGCGCCGAGCGTATCGCTCAACGGGCCGGAGACGATGAACTCGCCGAAATAGCCGTTGTACTCGATCTCGTAGCCGCCGCTGACCTCCATCTCGAACTCTTCGCCCGGGTCGTTGGTGGTGATGGAGATCACGCCCGCCGTGGCGGATTTTCCGAAGTAAAGCGACTGCGGGCCCTTCAGGACCTCCAGTTGCCCCATGTCCATGTAGGCGTTGTGGATGAAGCGGCCCCGGTTCACCACCACGCCATCGAGGTTGATGGCCACCGAGTGGTCGAAGGCTGCCGAGATCGAACTCGAGCCGATCCCCCGCAGGCGCAGGTTCGAGCCATTGCCCGAGCCGCCGTGGGAGACCACCATGTTGGGCACCATCTTGGCGGCATCCACGAGGTTCGTGATGTTGTAGCGGTCGAGATCCTGCTCGGTCATCGCCGCGATGGCCACCGGCACGTCCTGCAGGGTTTCCTCCTGCTGGCGGGCCGTGACGATGATTTCCTCGATATCGCCGGCCTCGACGGCCAGTGCCGGCAACGCACCGCTCCAGAGCGGGATTGCCGCGAGCAACGAGCACACAATGAACGTTCTTTTCATGATCCTCTCCTCCATGAGTTTGCGCGCCATACCGAGACCGGAACGGGGGCGCGAAGCCGGCGATTCTTATGATATTTAGAACGCAAGTCAATAAGTTTCAGGCAGAAACAGGGCACCGTGGCGCGATTGCCGCGAAAGCCAGGGGCTGGCGCGGAAAAACAACGTTCCGCGGCCCAGTCGGCGCCCGCCGAAGAGGCCCGGGCGGACCTGCCGCCAACCCGCCCGACCGCCGTCGCAGGCGTCCGGCAGGGCTTTTCCTTTATGACCGGCGTCCTCTAAGCTAGGTCCCGCGCAGTGTGAATTCGTGACGGGATGGGGGCAGCATCGACAACAGGACCGACCGCGCACCCGGGAGCCCTGGCCCTGGCTGCCATGCTGTTGTCCGGGGTCTGTCCGCTCGCGGCCGGTGAGGCGACGGACGGCTGGGCGATCGAGGAAATCGTCGTTACCGCCCGGCGCCAGGAGGAAACCCTGCAGGACGTGCCGGTCACCGTCGCCGCCCTGACCGAGCAGGACCTCGACCGCTACAACATCACCACACTGCCGGAAGCGTCCAAGCTGGTTCCGAACTTCCTGGTGTTCCACGGCACCGGCGGCAGCGGCTCGAACCTGGTGCTGCGCGGCATCGGCTCAAGTTCCATCAGCGCGGCCTTCGATCAGTCGCTGGCCATCAACGTCGACGGCGTGGTCGTCAACGTGGGCCGATTCATCCACAACGCCTACATGGACATGGGCCAGTTCGAACTGCTTAAAGGCCCGCAAAGCCTGTATTTCGGCAAGAGCGCCACGGCCGGCGTCATGTCCGTCACCACCAACGATCCTGGCGACGAGGCGGAACTCGAGGCCATGGCCGGCTATGAGGTCGAGCACGATCAGCGCTATCTGGAACTGATTGTCTCCGGCCCGGTCACCGACACGGTCGGCGCCCGCCTGGCCATCGGGCACACCAGGGCGAACAAGCTGTTCGAGAACCTGGCGCCGGATGTCCACCACCGCTATCGCGGGGAACAGGCGCTGAACGGGCGGCTGACGTTCGTCTGGCAGCCCTACGAGCGGTTTCGCGCACGGGTGAAGTACTCCTATTCCGAGTACAAGAACGACGGCGCCAACGGCCGGATTGAGGAAATCTGCCCGGACGGTGTCGTGCAGCCCACCGTCATTCCGGACCCTTCCTTCCCGCTCGCGGTATTCCAGGGCGTGGACGACTGCAAGCTGAACGGCAACACCTCCAACGCCGATCTCCACCCCGACCTCCGGGCAGGCATGCCCTACGGGGCCGACAGCGGCATTCCCTTCCTGGACCAGGACACCCACTTCCTTTCGGCGAAGTTTGACTGGCAATTCACGGAATTCATGTCCATCACGTCCGTCACCGGTTACGCCGACCTCGAGCACATCGAGCTCGATTCCTACGATTTCAGCGCCGGTGTCTTCGGCGCGGTGCACCGCAACGTCTACGAGAGCCTCTCCCAGGAGTTCCAGTTCGCAAGCGAGTTCGACGGGCCGTTGAACTTCATGGCCGGCCTGCACTACCAGGACGTTCACCAGGTGTTCAATGCCTACCAGGCGGCATTCAATCTCGGCATTCTGGTGGGCCCGGACCGGGCCACCGGGCGGGCATACGACTACAACAAGAACCACTACCTCGACACGGAAGCCTTCTCGGGCTTTCTGGCCGGCTACTGGGATGTCACCGAGACCGTCGAGCTGACCGCCGGCTTCCGCTATACCCACGAGCGGAAGGACGGCTACATCACGGTTCCGTACCTGCACGCCGTGTCCGCCTTCTTCGGGTTCGGCACGCCGCCCCTGATCGAGGGGCTGGAATTCGAGGACGACAACGTCTCGCCGGAGGTGGCCCTGAGCTGGGACATCACGCCGGACATCACCCTCTATGCCTCCTACAAGGAGGGATTCAAATCCGGCGGCGTGGACAACAGCGCCCTGCCGACCAGAACGCTGGACCCGGCCAGGAACCCGGACTTCCCGGATTTCCTGATCTACGACTCCGAGAAAGCGAGCGGCTTCGAGGGCGGCATGAAGGCAAACCTCCTGAACGGCGCCATGCGCTTCCACGCAAGCCTCTTCCAGTACATCTACGACGACCTGCAGGTGCAGCTCTTCAACTCCCAGACCATCCAGATCCAGACGTTCAACGCCTCCGAACTGACCACCGAAGGGGTGGAGTTCGACCTGCTGTGGGCAACCCGGATCACCGGGCTGTCGTTCCGCGCGGCGCTTGCGGTCACCGACACCCGGTACACCGAGGACTTCATCAATTCCACCGGGCAGAACCTCAAGGGGCGCACCAGCAGCCTGAGCGCGGACGTGGCCGGATTCGCCGGCTTCAGCTACGACTGGGCCATGTCCGATTACTGGCGGGCGAATTTCTCCTGGGATGCCCGGTACAACAGCGGCTATCCCTTCTCGGCGACGCTCGATCCATACACCCAGGACGCCTTCTGGCTGGTCTACACGGCGCTCAGGCTCTACTCCAGCGACAACCGCTACGAGCTGGCGCTGATCGGCCGCAACGTAACCGACAGGATCTACGCCATGGGCACCGGCGCACGAACCGGGGCCTGCGCAAACCCGCAACCGGCCCCGCCCGGCTCATTCGGCGTGGTCCGCTGCAACCCCGACCCCGACAACCCGGCCAACAGCCAGGACCAGATAACCACGACCTCGCTGGGCAGCCAGTGGACGCTGCAGTTGCGGGTGCGGCTGTGACGGGAACCGCGCAGTTCGCGACTACTGGATGCTGACGGCTTCCCGCTCGTAGGGATTGTTATCCATCAGTCCTTGATAGATCCGGCCGTCCTTGACGACGGCGTCGATCCTGTCGTGGTCCTGCAGCACCTTGATGTCGGTAAGCGGGTCGCCGTCGACAATCACCATGTCGGCGCTCTTGCCCTCCTCCAGCGTGCCCACCATGCCATTCGGGTCTGCCGTCGCCCCGCCATCCCGGGTGGCGCACAGCAGGGCTTCGGTGGGCGACATGCCGAACAGGTCGACGAAATACTCCAGGTCCTTGGCGTAGGTGCCGTGCGGCGTGATGTTCAGGCCATAGTCGCCGCCGACGAGCACCTTGACATCCGCGGCGCGCAGCCTTTTCACGGCATCCACGGTCGCTTCCACTTCGCGGACGTAGCCGCGCTCCTCGACCGTGCGCGGCGAGAACCCCATGGACTCGCAGTTATTCAGGAACTGCACTTCCCAGGCGATGGCCGGGCCGACGGCGAGCCGGTGCCGGTTGCGCCTCAACATGTCGACCGCCTCATCGTCGAGGTAGTTGGCGTGGCCGATGCAGTCGACGCCGAAGCGCACTGCCTGTTTCACCGCCACCGCCGAGCGGGAGTGACAGGCGACCCGCATGTTGCGGCGATGGGCCTCGTCCACTGCGGCGGCGACCTCCTCATCCGTATAGGTCAACTCGCCCGGTGGCGCGTGGTCGGACAGGCCCTCGCCGTCGAGGAATATCTTGATGATGTCCGCACCGTTCTTCTTCAGACGGCGCACGGCGCCGCGCACTGCCCAGGGACCGTCGACCAGCATTCCCAGCCCCTCCATCTGGGGCCTGGCATAGTCCGGGTGCAGGTCCGCATTGCTGGCAGTGGCGCCAACGTCCCGGCCGGAAGCGACGAGTTTCGGGCCGGGAATCACCCCGTCGTTGATCGCCTTCTTGAGAAACACGTCGATACGATGCACGGAACCGAAGCTGATCGCCGAGGTGAATCCCGCGCCGAGCATCAGCCGGGCATTGTCGACGGAATGCACCATCGCCTGTTCCACCGGGGTCTTGTCCAGTTCCGACGGCCCGTTGTGGGTATAGGAAATGTGAGCATGGGACTCCGTCATCCCTGGCATCAGGAACCGGCCGCCCAGGTCGATGCGGTTCACGTCTTCGTTGACGCCGCGCAGATCCCCGGTCGGGCCGGCAAACCGGATGTCGGCTCCCTCCACCCAGACGCTGCCGTCCTCGAGAACGTCGCCGTCCACGCCGGTGAACAGGCGCGCGTTGGTGAACAGCGTCTGTTTGCTCATGATCCCTCCTCGCGGCCCAGTACCACGCCGAGGCGCTTCATCGGCCCTGCGTTTGCCGCCGGGTTCCGTTCAGCCGCAACAGTGTTTCCGCGTTCGGCGTCAGACTCGCATCGAACGCCGTAGTGCTCTTCGGCGTATCCCAGCCGCCGAAGTTGGTTCCGTATACCAGCCTGTCACGTCCCACCGCATCGATCAACAGATCGAGCGCTCCCTGCCCCTCCACATGCGCATCGAACCACAGCTTCCTGACTTCATGCCGGAAGCCGTTCTCCTTGACGGATTGCGGCGCCCAATCGCGAAACCGGGCGATGCCGTCGTAACGCCCGATGAGGAACGGCAGCGCGCCGCCGCCGTGGGAGATGCAGATGTCCAGGTCCGGATGGCGTTCCAGCACGCCCCCGTAGACCAGCGACGCCACCGCCAGCGACTCATCGTAGGCGTAGCCGACGATCAGTCCGAGATCGAAGCGATTGAGGCGCTCGTCCGCCGGCATCCCGGCGCCGTCGGTCGACGACGGATGCAGGAAGAGCGGCACATCGAGCGCCACGAAGGTACGATACAGGTCGTCCAGGCAGGGGGCGTCGAGCGGGAACGGATAGTCCGTGCCGACATAGGCCGCCACCAGGCCCAGGTCGCCCACCGCCCGCTCCAGTTCCCGGGCCGCCGCATCGGGGTCCTGCATCGGCAACGCCGCGGATCCCAGCAGCCTGTTCGGATACCGGGCAACCACTTCCGCCATGGCATCGTTGTGCACGCGGCAGAACTCGAGGGCCAGGTCTATTTCGATGCCGTGGAAAAACGTCAGCGGATTGGGTGAGAGTAACTGCAGGTCGATGCCGACCCTGTCCATCAGTTCCAGGCGCCTTCCGAAGTCCATGAACACGGTGCCCCGGTAGGCCATGGGCTTCATGCGGTATTCGCCGATTCGGAAGAAGGACACGCCGTCGCTGTCCACCGCAAGCTCCGGCCCATGGCGGCCCGCCACGCCGAATCCCGCTTCCAGAACGGCGTGGGCGTGCAGGTCGATGACCCGGGGTGCCTTGTCCATCAGGCGCTGCCGTCGAAAAACGCTTCCCGGGGCTGGCCCTCGGGGCTGTACACCGGCTCATGCGCGCTGATGAGATACATCTGGTTCTCGGTGCCGACGATGCCGTATCTGTTCAGCACGGTCTTCATGTCTTCATAGTTCCGGTGCTTGAAGTGGTCGGCCAGTGTCGGCCCGTCATCCCACAGCTCGTAGACCTGGATGCGCGTGGGCACGCAGGGGTCGGGTGCGAAACAATAGGCCTGGCAGCCCGGCTCGTCGTCCCGGGTGGCCT
>CAZWZH010000107.1:0-11895 GCA_964638775.1 uncultured Pseudomonadales bacterium | reverse complement strand
CCGCGCAACTTCACGGCGATGACCCGCCTGGATCACAACCGCGCCGTGGGCCAACTGGCGGCGAAGACGGGGTGTTCCGTTGCCGAGGTCTCGGGGCTTGCCATCTGGGGCAATCACTCCACCACCATGTACCCCGACATTACCCATGCCTCGGCCGGCGGACGGGTGGCCCTCGGGGTGGTCGATGCGGCCTGGGTGGAAGACGACTTCATACCCGCCGTGCAGAAGCGCGGCGCCGAGATCATTGCGGCCCGTGGCGCCTCGAGCGCGGCATCCGCGGCCAACGCCGCCATCGGCCACATGCGCGACTGGGCGCAGGGCACCGATTCGGTGGTCAGCATGGGCGTCTGCTCGGACGGCAGCTACGGCATCGCCGAGGGCCTGATCTTCTCCTTTCCGGTCACCTGCGCGGGCGGTGACTGGCGGCTGGTCGAAGACCTGGACATCGATCCGTTCAGCCGGGAGAAGCTGCTCGCGACGGAAGCCGAGCTGATCGAGGAGCGCGACGCGGTGGCGCACCTGCTGCCCTGACATCAACCCATGAACATGCGCCAGGTGTCCAGATCCTTCACCGCAAGGTAAGTGTTGACGCGCTTGGTCTCGCCCATGGTGGCGCTGGCGACGTGGGCGTAGTTGTGGCCGGGCAGCAGCAGGGTCTCGTCGGGCAGGCTCTTCAGCTTCTGCAGGCTGTGGTACATGTCTTCCGCGTTCGAGCCGGGCAGGTCGACCCGTCCGCAGCCGTTGATGAACAGCGTATCTCCCGAGACCAGGGTGTTCCTGATGCGGAAGCACTGGGAGCCGGGCGTATGTCCCGGTGTATGCAGGAATTCGATCTCGATCTCTCCGACCCGGACGGTGTCGCCGGAATCGACCTTGACGAGATCCGAGTCCGAGATGCCCGTCACCTTTTTTACCCCGCCGGCCTCATCCTTGTGCGCGTAGGCCTTGACCGGCCGCTTTTCCATCAGTTCCGCAATGCCCTGGATGTCGTGGTTGGCGAACGAGCCGCCGATGTGGTCGGGATGGTAGTGGGTGACCAGCGCGCCCTTGAGCAGGTAGTCCTTCTCGTCGAGGCGCTCGAGCAGGCTGTCGATGTCCCAGGCGGGGTCGACGATCACCACTTCCCGGGTCGTGCGGTGGCCCACGACGTAGGTGAAGTTCTGCATCGGGCCAATCTGGATCTGTTCGACGATCAGCTCGTTTTCAGCGCTGGGGGCCATGGTGCTTTTCCGTTTGCCGCCAGGCGGCGTGAGGCGCGATATTGCCAGCGGCGCGCGCCGGCGGCCAGCGGCGGCGGTTCACAGGCCCGGCGCTGCGATCAGGCAGCGCGCGGTGGCGCCGGTGGTGATGCGGTGCGCCCCGAGGCCCGATTCGGGTATCAGGCAAGCCTCCTCCGGCCCGAGTTCGACGCCGCCAATTGCGATTCGGCCCTCCAGGGCCATGCACAGCGCATGGTTCCCCCGCGACGGCAGGGCGACGGACCCGCCCCGCTCCACCGCCGCGCGCCACACGCCGAAGTCATCAAACGACGCTATGCATTCGACGCCGGGGGCTACCGGCTCGAACACCGGCTCGTCCGGCGCATCGAGGCGCAGCCGTGCGATGGCGTGCTCGCTGTCCCAGCCGTCCTGGGTCAATACCTTCTGGGCGAAGGAAATGATGTAGCGCTCGTAGGACGCGGTCTGAAACTCCGCCACCCGGGTGCCGTGCTGCAGGGCGTGGGGTGTCCAGGTGGGCACCACCACCACATCCGACGGATGCAGGCGCTTCAGGCTCGTGAACGCATCCATCGCCGCCCTCTTGCAGGCTTCCTCCTCCGCCGGGACCGCATTGCCCCGGTCGATCCTCTGCCGGAGGACCTCGTATTCGCGCACCGCGGCGAGATAGGCCCCGCGAAATTCATGGTCATCGGCGAACCGGCGGCGCATGCCCTGGTTCATCCCGAACCGGATACGGCCCGTTCCGTCCGGCCAGGCGCCTCGGTCCACGGCGGTCACCACGTAGACCTCGCGCTTGTGCTCGTGCACCTCGAAGTAGAGGTCGCCCCGTACCGGTTCCGGATGGGGATCGAGAACCTTGAGCAGGATGACCGACGTGGGAATCCCGACCGCGTCGAGGTAATCGCTAAGGAGCAGTTCGCCACCGGCGGTGAGTACCCGGCTCTCGCCGCGCTCCTCGATGCCGGAATACCAGATCTCCCGCCCCCACGGCTTGGCGACGCTGATGGGCACGAGCTTGACGGGGCGGTCGGGGGCCGGGGCGATTGCGGACAATGTCCGGATCCTGCGAGGTTTTCGGGCGAATCGGGATTATAGTCCCCGAAAACCTGGGCGATGCAGCCGAATGGTCCCCGACATCGAAATCTGCGAACGCGCGCGCCTGAGCCGCGACCCCCGTTTCGACGGCCGCTTCGTTACGGCGGTGCTCACCACGGGCATCTATTGCCGGCCGGTCTGTCCGGCTCGGCCGCCCGCCCGGGAGAACGTACGCTATTTCCTCACGCCGGCGGCCGCACAGGAAGCGGGATACCGCCCGTGCCTGCGCTGCCGCCCGGAGGCCTCAAGAAGGCTGCCGGAATGGACGGTGGGCAGCGAAACCGCCGTGCGCGGGCTGCGGCTGATCGATGCGGGTTACCTCAACGACCACGGTGTGGAGGAGCTGGCAGCCCGCCTGGGCTGTTCCGGCCGCCACCTGAACCGCCTCTTCGTCGCGGAGCTAGGAGCGACACCGGCGAGGTTCGGCCGGGCGCACCGCGTGCAACTGGCGAAGCGCCTGATCGACGCCGGCGGCTTCAAGCTGGCGGATGTGGCGATGCACTCCGGCTACGGGAGCCTGCGCCGCTTCAACGAAGAGATGAAGGCGACGTTCGGGTGCCCGCCTTCGAAGCTGCGCCGTCACGGCGCCATCCGGGGGGCGCAGCCGCTCAAGCTGAAGCTTCCGGTTCGCAAGCCCTACAACGCCGATTGGGTATTCGGATACCTTGCGAAGCGTGCGCTGGTGGGTGTGGAAGCCGTGCAGGGCCGCACGTACCGGCGCCGCCTCGATGCAGCCGGCTCCGGGTGGCTGGAGGTCCGCTGGGAGGCCGATGGCCTGACCGCAACCGTGCCGGCGGCGATGCAGGGCAATATCGGTGATGTCCTGCGCCGGGCGCGGCGGCTCTTCGATCTCGATGCGGACTCGGCCGCCATTGATGCGCACTTGTCCTCGGACGGCCTGTTGGGTCCACAGGTGCGTGCAACGCCGGGATTGCGGGTGCCGGGCGCCTGGGACGGGTTCGAATCCGCGGTGCGCGCGATACTGGGCCAACAGGTGAGCGTGGTGCGCGCGACACGGCTCGCGGCCATCCTGATGGAACGGTTCGGCGACGGCGGCTTTCCGGCACCGGCGGTGCTTGCCGCGGTGAATCCCGCCGAAATCGGTCTGCCGGGCAGGCGCGGCGAGGCGATTCGGCGCCTGGCGGAAGAGGTGGAGGCGGGCTCGCTGCAACTGGACGAATGCGTGGACAGCGGGGAACTGCGCGAGCGATTGTGCAGCCTGCCGGGGATCGGCTCGTGGACGGCCTCCTACGTTGCGCTGCGCGTCGCCAGGGACCCGGATGCCTTTCCGGACAGCGACTGGGGCGTGCTGAAGGCGCTCGGTACGACCGCCGCCGGGGCGCGGCGGCGATCCCGGGCCTGGGCGCCCTGGCGCGGCTACGCATTGATGTACCTATGGCGGGGCGGACACGACACTAGACAGGGCGGCGCTGCCGCCCGGGCATGAAAACAGGAGGTGCCTGATGTTCTACTCCTTTCTCGACAGTCCCATCGGGCCGCTGCTGCTGGCGGGTTCCGGCAGCCGGCTCCGAATGGTCGGATTCTCGTCGGGGCCGAAGGCGCAGGGGCCGAAAGACGGCTGGGTTCGCCGGGATGCGCCGTTCGATGAGGCGAAACGGCAATTGGGCGAGTACTTCGAGGGCGAACGCCGGACGTTCGACCTGGAACTGGCGCCGGCGGGCACGGCCTTCCAGCTCAGGGTCTGGCGGGCGCTGTCCGACATTCCGTACGGGGAAACGCGCAGTTATGGAGAGATCGCCTCGGCAATCGGCAATCCCCGGGCGGCGATGGCCGTGGGTGGCGCCAACGGAAGCAATCCCCTGCCCATCGTGGTTCCCTGCCACCGGGTGATCGGCAGTGACGGCAGCCTCACCGGGTTCGGTGGCGGGCTCGAGGCGAAGCGGTTTCTGCTTCACCTGGAAGCCGATGTTTGTAGTGTTAACAGGCCCTAATGCGGCACGGCTGAAAGCTCGCCCTTCGGCGGAACCGGGGGGAGGCCGGAAGAGCGCTCAGTCCGGCGGCTGCAGACCTGACCCCTGGGGAGGATCAGCGGGCGTTCACTCCTTGTTGATTTTCCAAAACTTGGAGCCTTCGAACGACAGTTCGTACATCAGGCCCTGATTGCCGAAGATGAATCCAATGATAGGGCTCTGCAGGTTGTGGGTGTCGATATCGCCGCCGACGCCCACGGTGATGAGCGCGATACTGCCGTCCACGCCGGCTTCCCAGCCGTCGCTCTCGCGAAAGCGTTCCAGGGCGTCGTCGGTCATGAACAGGACAACTTCGCTCGATGCTTGGCCGCCGATCTGCAGGCCGACCGAAAGCGAGGTGGTCCGGTAGTATTGAACCGGCTGGTAGTTGACCAGTAGCGACCCCTCGCCGGTGGAGCCGCCCAGCCCGAACCCCGCCTTGAGTACCCGTGGAAACACCAGGATGCCGGAGGCTTTCTGTATCAGCTCGACAGAGGCTCTTTCGTGTTCCTGAAGCCGCTCCAGGGTTGCCGACACGCGTGCGTCGAGCTCGACTTTCGATGCGGACTGGACGGTTGGTGAGATCAATACTGCAATCAACGGGAGCAGCAGGAACGACAATCGGACAGGAATGCTCACTCGCATGGGCGTCACCTCGCGAAACAGGACCGGATTGGGCCTGCGTCAATTATGCACGCGTTTCGCAACGCAAAACATTTGGATGTGCGATTCATGCCCTGGGGACGGAGCATGTGCTCGCATGGAACGACCTCCAGCACCGGACAGCGAGTTTGCATGCGGGGCTTCCCTTTCGGCGCACGGCCACATTGTCCAGCAGTATTCGAGGCGTTCAGACGAGCTTAACGCGCCGAAAGGAAAGCCCCACATGCAAACTCTTTCCCGAAATCAGGCGTTGTTCATTCAACGTCAGCATCCTGGCGGGCCGGGTTGGAAACTCTATCGGAACATCTTCCAATACCGAACTCTTTCCCGAGATTCGGCGTTGTTCCTGCCGCGTGCTCGTCCCGGCGCGCCGGGTTCCCGACTCGCTTGGAACAGCTATCTGACGCCGTGATACGTCCGCTCTCATGGTCAGCGGGTAGGGCGTTCGTTGCCACTCCGACGTAAGTAACTAATCGGTTTCTTTTTTGACGGAACCGGGAGATAATGCAGCCTCCGGAAATAAATATATGGTTACTAATATGTCCCGCAGGGACCCCGATGCCACACGGGCGCGCATTCTCGCGGCCGCGGAGGATCTGTTCGCCGATGCCGGGTTCTCGGGTACCCGCATAGATGCGGTGGCCGCACGGTCCGGCGCCAACAAGCGGATGATCTATCACTATTTCGGCGGCAAGGAGGCGCTGTTCGAGGCGGTGCTGCAACACCGTCTGGGCGATGCGCCCTGGGCGGGTGATCAGGAGCTCGACGCGGTTGTCGCCAGGCTGATCGCCTGGGAAGGCCTCGAATGGCCGGAGCCGGTCGCTGCGGCCGCGCGGTCGAGGGCGATCGGCGGATTGATTCAGGGTCTGGAAACCCGCCTGGCGGAATCAGGCGGTCGCGGGCGGGTCGATGCTGCGTTGCTGGCGCTGGTGCTTGTAAGCGCGCGCATCTTCCCACGGATCGCTCCGCAGTACGCGGCGCTCATTGATGGCGACCGGCCGGACTTCGAGCCTCGTTATGAGGCATTTCTGGAGACGCTCGCCGATGCTTCGACATCCCCCGTGCCCGTGGCGAAACCGAGAGTGACCCTGAGGCCCAACGTTTCCGGCGGCGGCTCGGGCTAGCGCGTATCCGCGCGTGCATCGGCGTCCGCAGCAGGAGATTGGTGAAGAATGTGGGCTAGGCTGGGCTCTGCCGGTTCATCCGCATACCGTTCCCCGCCAACCGCTCAGGGGCGATCGGCCAGGGACGAGAACACCTTGAAGTAATCCGGAAAGGTCTTGGCCACGCAATCCGGGTCGTCGAGCGTGACGGAGACGCCGCCGAGGGTGGCGAGGGAAAAGCACATTGCCATGCGGTGGTCGCCATAGGTGCTGATTGTGACGGGGCGCAGTTCGGGGGGCGGGTCGATTGCCAGGTAATCCCTGCCTTCCTCGACGACGGCGCCGAGCTTTCCGAGTTCGCGGGTCATGGCGTCGAGCCGGTCCGTCTCCTTCACGCGCCAGTTGTAGATGTTGTCGATGCGGGTCCTTCCCTCGGCGAACAGCGCCAGCACGGCGACGGTCATCGCCGCGTCGGGAATGTGATTCAGGTCCGCCTGAATGCCCCGGAGCCTGCCGGGGGCCGCTTCGATCGTCCCGGCGTGCCGCGTGACCCGCGCGCCCATTGCCTGCAGTACGTCCGTAAAAGCCAGATCCCCTTGGATGCTGTCGGCGCCGATGCCGTGCACCCTGACTCCGTCGCCGCGGATGGCGCCGGCGGCCAGGAAGTAGGTGGCCGAGGAAGCATCCCCTTCCACCAGGTAACTGCCCGGCGAACGGTAGCCGGTGGCGGGAACGCGAAAGCCCCGGTACCCGGACTCCGCCTCCACGTCGACACCGAAACGGCGCATCAGGTCGAGGGTGATGTGGACATAGGGTTTTGACACCAGTTCACCCGCCACGCGCACGTTTACGGGGCCCTTTGCCAGAGGTGCAACCAGCAGCAGGGAGGTCAGGAACTGGCTGGAGAGGCTGCCGTCGATGGCCACATCGCCGCCGTCGAGCCCGTGGCCCCGCACGCGCACGGGCGGATGCCCGGACGAGCCGGTGTATTCGATGTCGGCGCCCAGGGCGGCGAGCGCATCCACAAGGTGGGCGATGGGCCTTTCCCGCATACGCGGCACACCGTCCAGCTCGAATTCGCCGTTGCCCAGTGTCAGAGCCGCGGTCAGGGGCCTGAAGGCGGTGCCGGCCAGGCCGAGATGCAGTCGCGCCTGGCGCCCGTCGGTTACCAGCGGGCCGCCAACGCCTTCGATGACCAGGTCTTCGCCATCCGGAGCGAGGTCAATGCCCAGCGCCGCCAGGGCGTCGAGCATGACCCGGGTGTCGTCGCCGTACAGCAGGTTCACCAGGCGCGTACGTCCTTCGGCCATGGCGGCGAGCAGTAGCGCGCGGTTGGATATGCTCTTCGAACCCGGAAGGCGGACATCGCCGGACAGCGACCTCACGGGGGCCAGGGTCAGAGGCTGCATCGCTATGTTGCTGGAGCGGAGAGTGACGGAGGCAGTGCGGCGTTCGTGCCCGGGCCGACGGGCGCCAACAGGTCGAGAAACTCCGCGAGGCTGCCTGCCACCGAACGCAAGGGCTTGTAGCCGGGGCGTTCCAGCAGCACTTCGCCGGAGTCGTTGCGCACCGTCAGAATCAGGTCTGAATCCGGCTCCGTGCAGGCGAAGAACAGGCTCAGGGGGCTTTTGCTGCGGCGGTTGACCAGTGCGTGCCCGATCTGGTTCTCGATCAGGCGGTCGGCGTCCGCGGGGTTCCACAGCATGATGAGGCTGACGTGACCGTCGGGCGCCTCGGCTTCGAGATTGCCGGACCAGAACGCGCCGTAGTAAGACTTGATGTCCGGGTGAACTTCGGTCTCCAGAGCGTACTCGAGCCCGGGGAAATCGTCCGCCAGGGATCGCTTCACGGGGCGCCAGCGAATGAACTCCCCCGACTCGCCCGATGCGTTGCGCGGTTGGCGGGTATAGGGTTCGCCGATCTCGCAAGGCGACCGCCAGGCCGGGTCGAAAGGCGCCTCGAGCTCCGGCCAGGCCTTCAGGTGATGATCCACGAATTGCGCGAGGGAGTCGGTGACGGTCATGCGCGCCAGATTACATCTTCCGAAACGTCCTCGATATTGCGCAGGCCGCAGAATGCCATGGTGAGGTCGAGTTCCCGGCGGAGAATCTCCAGTGCCGTGACGACGCCCTCTTCGCCCAGGGCGCCCAGGCCGTAGGCGTAGGCGCGTCCGATCATCGTGCCCTTCGCGCCGAGCGCCAGGGCGCGAAAGAGATCCTGTCCGGTGCGTATGCCGCCGTCCACCCAGACTTCCACATCGTTACCGACGGCGTCGGCAATGGGCGGAAGCGCGTCGGCCGCGGCGGGGGCGCCGTCGAGCTGCCGCCCGCCGTGGTTCGAGACGATGATGGCATCGGCACCGCTCCGGGCGGCCATGCGCGCGTCTTCCGCGTCGATGATGCCCTTGAGGATCAGGGTGCCGCCCCAGCGGTCCCTGATCCATTGCACGTCGTCCCAGTTCAGCTTGGGGTCGAACTGCCGGGCCGTCCAGATGGATAGCGAGCGCGTATCCCGGGCCTGTGGGTGGTGACCGACTATGTTGCCGAAGCTCTTGCGCCTGGTGCGCGCCATCCCGAACGCCCATCGGGGCTTGCCGGCGATGTTCAGCAGGTTTTTCAGCGTCGGATTGGGCGGCGTCGACAGACCGTTCTTCACGTCGACGTGGCGTTGACCGAGGATCTGCAGGTCCACGGTGAGCATCAGGGCCGAGCAGCCGGCCGCCTTCGCCCGGTCGATGAGGCGCCCGATGAAATCTCGGTCCCGCATCACGTAGAGCTGAAACCAGAACGGTTCGGACGCGTGTTCCGCCACGTCTTCGATGGAACAGATGCTCATGGTGGAGAGGCAGTACGGAACGCCGAACCGTTCCGCCGCCCTGGCCGCCTTGATCTCGCCGTCCGGATGCAGCATGCCGGTCAGGCCAACGGGCGCGAGCGCCACGGGCATGGCGACGTCGTGGCCCGCCATTTGCGTCTTCAGCGATCGGTCGGTCATGTCCACCAGGATCTTCTGGCGCAGCTTGATCGCCTTGAAGGCACTCAAGTTGTCCCTGAGGGTGCTCTCCGTCCACGAACCGGCTTCGGTGTATTCGAAGAACATGCGGGGCACCCGCTTTCGAAAAAGCTGGCGAAGGTCTTCGATGCAGGTGATTGGGGTCATGGAAGCTTGTCTGGTCTGTTGCTTTCGGTGCGGCGCCCGGCTTTCCAATGTACCTCTTTCAGGCGGCCATGACCTCCGCGTTGAACCGTTCCAACGCGGTGTGGTTGCCGGCGATATCGCCGGTTTCGGTGTGCATCACGAGTTCGGTTACGCCCGCGTCCTCGAAGTCGGCGACGGTCTCGGGCGTTATGCGCTCCATGCCGATGCGAAGCTGAACGGTGCGCATGGACGGCCGCCCGGCATTTCGTTCTTCCTCGCGAATCACACCCAGGCGCTTGCGCACGCTGTCGGGAGGCAGGTTCAGCGGATGCCAGCCGTCGCCGAGACGTGCCGCCCGCCGTAACGCCTGCGGCCGATTGCCGCCTATGACAATGGGCGGGTACGGCGCCTGCAATGGCTTCGGCGAGGCGACGATGCCCTCGAAATCGAAGAAGCGACCGTGAAAGGTGGCGGCGTCCTGGGTCCAGAGCGCCCGCAATACCTCGATGAACTCGTCACTGTACCGCCCGCGAGTGTCGTACGGTACGCCGAGTGCCGCATTTTCCTCCGGCAGGCTGCCTACGCCAAGCCCGACAGTGAGGCGTCCACCGGAGAAGTGGTCCAGTGTCGCGAGTTCCTTCGCGAGCACCATTGGATGCAGGTAGGGCATTACCAGAACGCTGGTGCCCAGCCGGATGCGTGCCGTATTTGCGGCGATCCAGGTGAGCGTGATGAGGGCATCCTGGTACGGCGCGTTGCCCAGCCGCTCGGCGACGTAGCCCAGGTTCAGCACATGGTGGCTGACCCAGACCGAATGGAATCCCAAGGCCTCGGCTTTCCGGGCCAACCCGGTCAGTTCGTTCGGGTCGCCAACCCCGGCGTTGTTGGGAACCACGTATCCGAAACGCATGTCTTCCCCGGTGACTGCGGCACGATGGCCGGCGCCGCGAGATGTTACAACATGGCGTCGGTTCGGGGTTGTCGCGGTGTGGAACGGGTTCGGTTGATGGCGGTGGGTGCGCCGTTATCAATGGTTTCTGTGACTGGCGGAAGACGATGCCCTTCAATTGCGGGGGGATGGCTTCTTGTAATCCTTGGCGTCGGGCAAGTGGTCGTCTACGTGCAGCCAGTCGATCCGGGCTTCGCGATAGTCGTGAAACCCGGCGGGCCAGGCATTTGGATCGTCAAAGACGCCCAGCGTGATGTAGATGCGCTCGGGACGTGGGTTGTAGCCGAAGCAGAGGCTGCTGCCGCACCTGGGGCAGAATCCGCGCCAGCCGCGCTCGCTGGAGTCGTAGCGGGCCAGGGGACCGCTCCACTCCACCGCATCACTTGCGAAAGTGGCGAAAGTCGCCACCGCCCCGCCGGTCGCGCGCCGGCACATGACGCAGTGGCAGTGTGTGACCCGGCGCGGTTCCTTGGAGGCGCTGAAGCGGACGGCGCCGCAAAGGCAGGAGCCGGTTACCCTCATCTCATCGCCCTGCCGCGTTCCGCCGCCCGCCCCGGCCGTCAGCGCAGCCCGAAATCGAACCCTTCCCCGCGGGCGAAGCGGCGCAGGATGCGGCCGCCGGTATTCTGGATGTGAACCTCGTCGGCGCCGTCGTAGATGCGGGCGTAACGGGCGTTGCGGTACATGCGCTCCAGCGGCGTGTCCTCGGTGACGCCCTTGGCGCCGTGCACCTGGATGGCCCGGTCGATGACGTTGTGCAGCATCTGCGCGCCGTACACCTTGATGAGCCCGATCTCCACCCGCGCCTCGGTGCCCTGGTCGATCTTCTGGGCGGCGTGCAGGGTCAAGAGCCGGCTCGCCTGGATCTCACAGGCCGAGTCGAAGACGAACTTCTGGATCTGCTGGTGTTCGGCCAGCGTCTTGCCGAAGGCTACCCGGTTGTTGGCGCGGTCGCACAGCAGGTCGAAGGCCCGCTGTGCCTGGCCGAGCCAGCGCATGCAGTGGAAGATGCGGCCCGGCCCCAGGCGCTGCTGGGCGATCTTGAACCCCTGCCCGCGCGGGCCGAGGAGGTTGCTCTTCGGCACCCGAACGTTGTCGTAGACCACTTCGCAGTGGCCCTGGGCATGGCCCATGACCTCCACGTCCCGAACGATGTTGTATCCGGGCGTGTCGGTGGGCACCACGATCATGGAAAACGCCTGGTGGTCGGGCGCATCGGGTTCGGTGCGCACCATCGCCGTGGTATAGGCGGCGGAGTTGGCGCCGGACGTGAACCACTTGCGGCCGTTGATGACCCATTCGTCGCCGTCGAGTTCGGCCCGGGTCTTGAGCTGCGTGGGGTCGGAGCTGGCGACGTCCGGTTCGGTCATGCCGAAACTGGGAAAGACCTCGCCGTCGATCAGCGGTTGCAGGTACTTCTCCCGCCACTCCTCGCTGGCGTAGAGGTGCAGCATGATGGAGTCCTGCAGCGAGTGGGTGCCGAGCGCCACGGTGGCCACCTCGGAGCGCCCCACCACTTCGTTGATGAACACATAGTCCATGAACGGCAGGCCGCCGCCGCCGAGTTCCTCGGGATGGCCGAGCGCCCAGAGGCCTTCGGCCTTGGCTTTGTCCATCAGGCCGCGAAGCGTCCCGTCACGGCGGCTGGAGACGCGGTCGGCCAGCACCTCCGCTTCCACCGGGTAGATATCCTGCTCGATGAACTGCAGCACCCTGTCGCGCAAGGGACGAATGTGGTCCGGGATGGAAAGGCTAAG
>CAZWZH010000106.1:0-24490 GCA_964638775.1 uncultured Pseudomonadales bacterium | reverse complement strand
CAGGCGCTCAACGCGACGTTTTACCTGGTGGTGGTTTTCTTCCTGTTCCCCAAGGACGAGGCGCCGCCTGAAACCCGGGTGAAGGAGAAATGGTTCCCGAAGCCCATGGAGATGGTGATGATCGGCGCCCTGTTCGTGTTCCTGGTGGGCGATGCGGGAATCTGGTCGTTCACGGAGCGCGTCGCCGTTTCGATCGGACTCGACATCAGGACCGTCGGGCTGGTGCTGGGTATCGGAGTGTTCGCCGTACCCCTGGGCTCCGCCCTGGCCTCCGCCGTCGGCATGCGTTTCGGGAGGTACCTGCCCCTCGTAGTCGGGTTGGGCCTGATGTCCACGACCGTCTACATGATTACGCACACGGCCGTGCAGACGGTCTACATGGGTTCGCAGATCTCCTACAACTTCGCCTATGCCTTCGCCCTGCCTTTCGTCTACGGCACGGCAGCGGCGATGGACCCCAAGGGCCGGGTGGTCGTCGCCGCCATGGGCATCGGGCTCATCGGGGGCGCCATTGCCCCGTTCCTGAGCGGCCTGCTCGCGGAGACGACAGGAAGTTACGACGTGCTGGGTTCCCTGTATGGAATCATCTTCCTGATCGTTCTCGTGCTGACCGCGCTGGCTGCACGCACGATCAAGTCGCGCGATTCCTGAAGGTTGCCGATGCGATTGGCGCGGTGAAGCCGGCTCTCTACAGGCAGGCGCAATGAAGAAGGCGTGGATTCGGTCGTTCGGTGAACCGGATGTCATCGAGCTGATCGAGACCGGGATTCCGGTTCCCAAGCCCGGCGAAGTGCTGGTGAGGGCGACCTCCATCGGCATGAACCGCTCCGACCTGGACTGCCGGCGGGGCATCTACCCCGTTCAGCCGGCGGCGCCATGCGGAATCGGCCACGAGGCGGGCGGCGTTGTGGTCGAAGGGGCGGTCGATTCCACCTTCAAGGCGGGAGACAGGGTCGGCACCCTGCCCGGCTCGTCGTTTGTAAAGCTGCATGAGTACGGGAGGACCGCGGAGTATTTCACCACCGATGCAGACTGGCTGGTCAAGACGCCGGACAGCGTTTCGGACGACGATGCCGGCGCGATCTGGGTCAACTACCTGACGGCGTACGGCGCGCTTATCGATGTGGGCAGGCTGCAGCCCGGCGAGGTGATCGTCATCGCGGCCGCCCCGGGCGCCACCGGCCTCGCCGCCATCCAGTTCGCCAAACTGGCCGGCGCACAAGTCATCGCCACAACCCGCTCCGCCCACAAGTGCGAACGGCTGCTGGCCGCCGGCGCCGATTTCGCTGTCAACACAAGCACCGAAGACTATGTGGCCCGCGTGCTGGAACTGACGGGAGGCAGGGGCGCGGATTTCATCTTCGACCCGATCGGCGGCCCTTTCGTCGCCAGGCACCTCGATGCGGTAGCGCAGAAGGGCAGAGTGCTGCTCTATGGCGTACTTACTTATCCGGAATTCTGCAGCTTCGACCCCGACGTGCTCATCAACAAGCATGTTTCGCTGCGCGGATACAATGTGGACGATCCCTACGCAATAGACGCTACAGCACGGGCAAGGGCCGTCGAGTACATCACGAGCGGCCTGAACGACGGCAGGCTGCGTCCTGTCATCGACAGCCGGTTTTCGCTGGACGAGGTGGTCGAGGCGCACCGGTACGCGGAAAGCGACCGGCAGTTCGGAAAGATTCTGATCAACCCCTGAATCCGTGACGTTCGGCTGCGAGGTGGGTCCGGTCGCGGCGGACACAGTGTTCCACTCGCCAAGGGAAGGAAAGAGTGCGGCACCTTGGTACCATGTCAGTTGCCTGTCGCCCCAATATTCGACAATGCTTGCGGCAGGAGGGCTGACATCGTGCCAATAACGCGTGCATTCAAGGCGACGGTTCGGGCGAGCATTGAACGCGACCAGGTCTTTCGCGAGTCGTTATTCGAAGATGGTGTGCAGTGCCTTCTTGCCGGCGATGTGGAGACCGGCAGGTCGGTGCTCCATGACTACATCAATTCCTACGCCCGAAACCAAGGATCTGCAATATCTTTCGAACTTCGTCGTCGTACCGAGCGACACGCTGAAGATCATGCAGCCCGAATTGCTGGATCAGCGCGTGAGCGGACACGGGTTTGACATAATTCGGCCACAACCTTTTGAGTTCTCGCCTGACTTGGAGCGGTGAAACGGATCGGCTTTCGTAACCGGAATGGAGGCGAAGCATTAGCCCTTCAAAGTTTGGCTTCAAGTAAACCAATTGTAAATCTGCACCACGTAGCGCTTTGGCGGGGTCACGGCCGTGCAGTCGGTCTTCTTCAATTCGGTCAGCATCCAAGAGGACAAATCCGGCTGAAAACGGCCCGTAAGCTTGACGTTGCCAGTACTTTTCTACCGAAAAGGCCACGACCCGGTAGCCGTCACCACCACCACAGACGCGCACATCGAATCGCACACGGAGACCTTCTTGGTCACAAATGCTTTTCAGCCATCTAGCGAAGGATCGTTCGCTTTCGCCTTCCGCACCAATGAAGATCCGTTTTCGTTTCTGGAAGGTACGCCGCGCCACCAGTCAGCCGAAGGTAGGGAGCCCGCCCATGATGCCGCTGCGGTACTGCTTTTGCAGATTGCCGACCCGCCGTAGACCCATGATCTCGCTTGCACCGTAGATGCTGGTCGCTCCCTCGGCGCTCTTCTCTACAAGATACAGTTCCTCTTTTTCGAGATCGTCCAATATGGATAGATTGTGAATTGAACAGATCAGTTGCGCATTGTGGGGATTGGTGTCCTCTCGTCGAAACCATTCAAGGATTTCCACCGATAGCTCCGTGTGAAAATCCGTGTCGAGCGCGTCCATGATTGCCAAGTGGCCGAGTTCCAGAACGAAGTGAATTTGGGGATAGACGTGCACTAGGTGGCGTGTACCCGCCGATTCGTTGTCTAACACGACCGGCGAGTCCAAGCCATTGTGCGCGAAAGTCAGGAGCCATGTTCCATCCGGTAACAACTGAGGAGCCATTTTCCCAATTCCCATGTCGAAGCGACTCAGTTTGTCCGACACCTGCTCGACGAGCGGCTGGTGGTTCCGATAGACCTGCGTCACCGCGGCTGTGTCCGGACGCCAGGGGTCTGGGCCGAGAATGTTTGTTTGGACATTTGCGATGTCTTGGGCAATTGACGGAAACGATCCCACACCCATTTTTGCCAAGGCCGAAATCGCCGATGCCTCTGGAGGAATAGCGGTCAGTCGATCATCACTTGGTCGGACGTTCATCTCTTTGCCGACATAGATGGCTTTGTCGGGCTGTCTTTCGAAAACGCGGCGCGGCCGTCCTTTCGGAAAAGCATGGAGGGCTTCGTAGCCGACGTGAGTGGGCGCAAGACTGTTCGGGTCATCCCGCTCCAACGTCAACGTGTATCGAAGCAACTGAGCGTCGGTGTTTGAAGCAGCATTCGACCAGCTAGCGTCGAAAAGCACTTCAATCTTTGTAGGTGCACGCCTTGTATTCGGTGCCAGAAAAGGAACGAATTCGGAAATGAAAGGCTGGCCATATGAGTGCGCTGCAAATCGTATGGTTGTCACAATGGCGCGCAGCAGGGTTGTTTTTCCCGATCCGTTGGGACCTACGAGTGCCACTACGCTGGGAAGGCGGACGTCCGGCCGCGCAGGGCTCCCTCGAAAGTGCGGTTTCTTCGGGGTCGTTCCGGGTATGCGTAAGTCGAGCTCGACAAGCTCCCGGATTGAATGAAAATTGCTTATGCTGAACTGGTGAAGCATTATCTAATTACAACAATTTTTTGCCGTAAACGGATTTTAATTGATCAATTTCATAGACTCAACTTAACGAATTGTCAATCTGCGGCTTTTCGCCGTCCGCTAGCACTCGATTTGAACCCCGATCCTGAAGACTAAAAGAGTCCGTAACGCGCCGGTTTCGAGTTGAGATCGAGGAGTAAGAGAAGCTCGACGACTAAGGGGGAACGCTATTTATCCCTGAGACGGGAGGGGCGGCGAACTGAATGCCGTTGCGGGTGACGACGCCCTTCTCATGCAGGCTGCAGTAGTAGATGTGCCTGCCTTCGCCGTATTCGGGAACCGGCGAATGAACCATGTACTCGACGCCAAGGGTCTGCAACAGCGGGAGGTTCGTGTCGGCGTGCCATCGGGAACCCATGGGGGAGACCCGCGGTGCGAGGATGCCCTTGCCGACGGCGTGGAGGTCCAGGTGGACCTGGGTCTTGTCCGGGTCCAGGCTCGGGTCGAAGGTGTCCCGGTCGATGTAGGCGTAGCCGGCTTCTTCGAGCTTGCCGATAACGATTTCGAGGGTCTCCCTGCCGGTGCGGCCGGCCACGATGTTCTCGGCCAGGATTTCACGCACGCGGACCACGTGGTTCCAACTGCGCACGTATTCTGCGGGCGGTTCGGTCTCGCCCTCCCGCAGCAGGTAGTAGGGGGTGCGGCCGATCTGGAACATGTCGCCCAACTGCAGCGGGAAGTCGGCGAAGGCTTCTTCGTCGTGGTCGGCTTCCCGGGTGCTGAACCAGCCGGCGTGCACGTCGCCGAGCGTCGTCCGCCCGGGCACGATGGGGCCGAGGTCGCGGATCTCGGGCGGTTCGCCGGTGCCGCCGAAGAGCACGATTTCAGGCAGCACGCTCGTGTTCAGGTAGTCTAGGATCAGGTACTCGGCGGAGACAAGACGGGCGGACAGGTCCGGCCCGAGTTCCCTTGAGATCTGCAGGTGGTCGGCATAGGAGATGCCGTCGGTGAGGGAAAGGGTGAAGGTTTCGGAGCCCTCGGCGAGGGACAGCTCCTCCGCGTAGTTCAGCGCGATCCGTTCCGGGCCCCGCTCGGCCACGAACTCGCGCAGCCCCATGAACCGGTAGCCGATCTCGGTGTCTGGCACGCGGTCGGGATGCTCTGCCGCGAAATCCATGATCTCGTAGTTTTCCTGGTTGATGTACGGCGACTGGGGCCGGACGATGTCGTAGGCGCCGGCATCCTCGACCTCGCCCGAAAAGACCGCGCGCTCGATGCGGCCTCCACCCCGGTCGGTGAACACCAGCACGGCGGCGTTGGTGCCGAATTCGTAACGCAGGGGGTCGACGCTGTCGATGTTGCTGTAGTTGAGGCCAAGGCCCTCCAGGTGCCGGGCCTCGTTGCCGCTCCAGGTCCAGGGCCGGATCACGTGAATCCACATGTCGACGCCGCGGGCGTGCATGATGCGGGGCAGGACGAGGTCGAACTTCTCGCGGCGGATGTGGTCGAGCATGGCTGTGGTGGCGTACGGGTTGTCGGCATCGAAGCTGCCGTAATAGGCGTCGCTGATGCCGGGCATGGCTTCCTCGTACTCGCCGGCGGCGGCCCATCCCGACCAGAACAGGAGACCCGTCAGCCACAGCAGCCTCCAGCGGCTTGAGGAGCCAGTTTCCGCGCCCGCCAGGTGCGTCTGGCCGCACCTGTTCACGAACAATCTACCGCGGTCGACGATAGCAGCGAAAACACGGGACACTAGCGTATCGCCCTGATTCCCTGCGCCGGCGGCGCGGGAAATTCCACGCCCCGTTCGGTGACGGCAGCGCCGTCGCTCAGGCGGATGGAAAGATGTTCACCCGGACCCCAGGCCGGAACCGGCATGTGAACCACGTACTCGAAAGCGAAGGCGTGATAGAGCGGAATCTCCAGGTCGCGCCCCCAGCCGGATGCGGAGATGCCGGGGGCATGCTGCGCCGAGATGCGGCGGCCCTGGGCATGGAATTCGATGAATACCTGGGTAGCGGCGGGGTCGGCGTCCGCATCGACCCGGTTCTCTTCAATGTGGATGTAGCCCGCTTCCCCGATGGCGGCGGCAAGGGCTGCGAGGTTCTCCGCGCCGCTCAGGCCCGCCTTGACGTTGTGCCGCATGATGTTGCGTAGCTCGAGCGCCTGTTCCCAGAGCCGGCGTACTTCCGGGGGCGTCTCCACCTCGTTCTCGCGCAGCACGTAGGCGTGGAGCGCGTTGCGCTGGGAGAAGCCCATCATGGCTGAGCCATGGAAAACGGTGACGAGGTCCCCGCGCCGAATCACGCGGTCGCCGTCGCTTTCGCCGGTGGCGTCCGGAGCGCCGATGAACGCCTCTCCAGAAAGGTCCCGTAGCGCCGTTTCGCCCGGCACGATGCTGTCGAGCTGTTCCTCCATGATCCTCGAACTGTCCATGATCAGCCGCCCGTACAGGGCGATCTCGGGCATGGTTCGGCCCGCCAGGAAGTCGGCGATCAGGCGGTCGGCGGATACGGTCCTGCCGTCGAGTTCCGGCCCCAGCGCCTCGGCGAGGCTCTCGCGGTCAGCGTCCGAAATCGTGTCGAATGCCGGAATATCGGAATAGTTCAGGGCGATGCGTTCGGGGTCGCGCTCAGCCACGTAGGCCGCGATGTCACCTATGCCGCCGGCAACGTCGAACAGCCTGGCGTCCCGGCGCCCGCCGAATACCGCCCGCTCGATGCGCCCGCTGCCCGGGTCCGTGAAGATGCAGACCCCCGGCCCGGGCCCCAGCTCGAAACCCAACGGATCGTCCGCCCCCATGGCGTGGATCCACATGTCGACTTCGTTGGCCCGCATGGCCCGGGGCAGGATCACGTTCAGCTTTTCGCTGCGCATCAGTTGCATCAGGTCGGGAGCGGCGTCCGGTGCGCGATACTGCGCGGCAAGATTGCCGGCAAGGCACGCCAGCAGGAGGGCGAGGAACAGGTTCGGGATGGCTCGCGGTTTCATTGCACCACCTGAATTTCAATGCGTCGGTCGGGGTAGGGGATCTCCATGCCGCGGCCCGTGACCACCGCGCCGTCGTGGAAGGCGCCGTACAACTGCTGTCCGGTGAAGTTGTTGCCCCGGGACCATTCCGGCACCGGCACGTAGATCATGTATTCGACGGCAAAGGTGTTGAAAAGAGGCACTTGCATGTTCCAGTGCCACTTCGGCCCCATGGGGGAAATCCTGGGAGCCAGTATGCCCTTGCCCTCGGCGTGCAGGTCGAGGTGCACCTGGGTCTTCTCCGGGTGCTCGACGTACTTGTTGTACTCCTGGTAGTCCGTATAGATGTAGCCCGCTTCCTCCAGCTTCGCCGCCAGAACGTCGCACATCTCGCCCGCGGTGAGGCCCGTCCTGATGTTCTCCCGCAGGATCCGGCGGACCTCACGGTTCTCCTCGTCGTAGCGGCGCATGTATGCGGGGAGTCCGACCTCGCCCTTCCTGAGCACATAGGCCATGGCTGCATTGGCGCTGACGAGATCGCCGCGCTGGATGACATGGTCGCCGCCGCGGCGCCGGTTGCCGTCCTTGTCGATGGCGGAATCGGCGCCGATCTCGTCGAGAGTCGTCACCCCCGGCACGATGGCCCCGAAATCCGGCCCGCCGCTGCGCAATGCCCCGGAAGTGCCGTAGAGAGCGACTTCGCCGATCACCCGCCGGGACAGGTAATCCAGGATCATGTATTCGGCGGAGACCATGCGGCCGGCGTACGTTTCGCCCAGGGCCTTGCGGAGCTGGGCGTGGTCGGTGTAGGAGATGCCGTCCGTCAGGGCCATGGTGAATGTCTCCGAGCCTTCCGGCAGCGACAGGGTCTCGCCGTAGTTCACCGCAATGCGCGACGGGTCGCGTTCGGCCACGAATTCGCCGAGACCGTGGAATCTCAAATCCATGTCCGTGTCGAGTTCGAAGTCCGGCTGCTCGGCGAAGAGATCCATGAACTCGTAGTTTTCCTGGCTGACGAACGGGTTCTCGCCGCGCACGAGATCGTAGGCTCCGGGGTCCGCCACCTCGCCTTCGAATGCCACCCGTTCGACCCGCTCGCCGAGATCGGTGAAAACCAGGACACCGGACTTGGTGCCGAACTCGTAGCGCATGGGGTCCGTCCCGCCCCAGGACCAGGGACGAATGACGTGGATCCACATGTCGACCCGGTGCTCCTTCATTACCCGGGGCAGCAGCAGCTCGAAGCGCTCCCGCCGAACGTGATTCAGCATGTCCTCGGTGGCGTACGGGTTGTTGCGGTCAAAGATGCCGTAGTTGGCATCGCCGATGCCGTGCATGAGATCCGTGTAGCGTTCCTGGGCCGATGGCTCCCCAGCCAGCAGGATTGCCAATGAAGCGACCGCAAGCAGACGGGCGAAATGCCTTGGTATCGCCCCGCCGATACCAATCCCGTCAGTTTCCGCCTGGCGTGCCGGATGTCCGTACCGCATACCCACTCTCGGAGCCCGCTACCGGACAAGCAGGACCCGGTCCTGGGGCGGGTACAGCCACTCGATGCCCCGTTCCGTGACCATCACGTTGTCTTCGATGGCGAGGAGGATCTTGTAGCCCGGCTGGTCCGAGGGGGTGAAGACCCGGAATTCCAGCGACATGAAGGCGTTCGGCCTGACTTCGTATTCGGTCAGCTCCGGCTGTATCTCGAACAGCGAAGCCACCATATCGTGGGCGACGTTGCCCATGCCGTGCATGCCGATGTTGACCTCGATGCCCGGCACGTCGCTGGCGCGCTCCTGTTCCGTATAGACGTACCCTGCGTCCCGGACGAGCTGCTTGAGTTCATCGAGCTGCTCGCGCCCGGTCCTGCCCACCCGGACGTGCCGGCGAATGATCTCCCGCACATCCAGCATCGCGTTCCAGGCCCTCTGCAGGTCTGCCGGCACGCCGGTCTCGCCTTCCTTGAGAACGTAGGCTGTGCGCTTCATGTCGGTGGCGAAGTTGTTCCGTTTCAGCCCCCAGTCGATGTAGACCAGGTCACCGCGCTGGATGACGCGCTCGGCGAGATTGTCGTGGAACTTCTGGTATCCCCTGAAGTCCTGCTGCACGAATGCCATGCCGGGTACCCAGGTGCGGCGCAGGCCCAGGGACTCGCGCAGTTCCTCGAGCCACAGGTACACATCGCGGTAGGTGGTCTTGCCGGGCTCGATCACCTCGTTGGACAGGGCGCGTTCCAGGCCCCGGCGGGTGATGTCGCCGACCTTGTGCATCTCGACGATTTCCCCCGCCACGTGTTCGCCGTGGAAGTCGGTGATCAGGTCCAGAGAGGAAACGAACCGCTCTTCGTACTTCTCGCCGAGTTCCCGCACCAGGTAGTTGTAGTTCTTGTACGACAGGCCGTCGGCGATATGAACCGCCTCGCCCTTGATGTTGTCCGGCACGATGTTCACGGCGATACGCTGGGGGTCGCGCTCGAACACGATCGATTGCAGCGTGCTCAGTTCCTCGCCATCGGGCCCCTGCGCGTTCGGCGGTACGGGGTCGTACGCGCCGCACAGGGTGCTGAAATCCGAGGAGCCGGGGCCACCCAGGGAATACCGTTCCACGCGCCCCTCGCCGCTGTCGTAGAAGATGTAGGTGCCCTGGCCGTAGGCGGTCTCGATGCCGAAGTCGAGCATCAGCGGCTGGGTGCCGCGCCCATGATCGAACACGATCCACATGTCGACATCGTTCCGGCGCATGGCGGTGGGCAGCACGTAGTCGAGCTTGTCCCGGCGGATGATGCAGGACATTTCCCACTGGGCCTGGAAAGTCTCCATCGGCGGCATCGCTCGGGCATCGGCTTGGGGCGATGCCAGGGCTGCGACGATCAGCAGTGCGGTGATTCGAACAGTCATGTCGTAGGGCCTCGCAATCATTTGATGAGCCGGATTTCCATGGGCCGCGGCGTCAGGAACAGCACGCCGTCCTCGTTGAGGATGGCGCCGTCGTGGCTCTGCAGGAGCAGGCTGCCTTCGTCCCATTGCGGCATCGGCATGAACAGGAAGTATTCGAAATAGAAATGGTGGCCCGGCGGGAACGGCATCTCGTGATTCCAGTCCGGGCCGTAGATGCCGAGCCTGGGCGCCGGGAACAGGGTGGAGTCGCCCTGACCCGCGGCGTGGAAATCCAGGTTGACCTGGATCCTGTCGGCATGGTTCTCATCGAACACCTGGGAATTGAGGGGCATGATGCCCGCCTCCTCCACCTCGGCCATGATGTCGCGAAAGATCTCCCGGCCCGTGCTGCCGACCCGGAGGTGGCGTTCGGCGATGTCGTGCACCTTGAGCGACGTGGCCCAGGCGTCCTTCACGTATTGCGGCGCTTCGGTCTCGCCGTCATCGAGCACATAGCCGATTTCGTTCAGGCCGTCGTAGTAGTTGCCGAAGATCTCCTTCACGAGCCCTTCGGTCTTGAAGTAGCCCAGGCGGAGATAGATCGTGTCGCCTTTCTGGATCACGTAGTCGGTCTCGCTCGAAAAGCCTCCCGGATACAGTTCCTCGCGGAAGCCGATTCGATCACCGTCCTTCGAGACCACCCACAGCACCGAATCGAGCTCGGAGAAGCGGGTTTCGCCGGGCACGATGCGGCACCAGTCCCGTTCCTGAACGGCCAGCATGTACTCGCGCATGTGGGTGAGAAATTCCCACTCGGCCGGTGTGGTTCTGGAAATGTAGTCGTGCATCAGGTAGTCGTGGGAGACCAGCCTGGCGGCGTAGGTTTCACCGAGTTCCCGGGCCAGCAGGATGTAGTCGGTGTGGGAAATACCGTCGCGCGAACGCCCGCCGATGCGGGGCCCGAGTGTCTCCATGTAGTTCAGCGCGATGCGTTCCGGGTCGCGCTCCGCCACGAAGGCGCCGATGCCCTTGAAGCGATAGTCGTACTCCGTCCCCGACATGCCCGGGTCTTCGGCGCGCTCCACCGGCTTCCCGACGATGTCGTAGGCGCCGCTGACTTCGAGCGGGTCCACATCGGAACCCTGGCCGGCGACGAATTCCGCGCCCTGGAAGCGGCGGCCGAGCACCGCCCGCTCGATACGGTCGCCGCCGCGGTCCGTGAAGATGAACACCGCGTTGTTGTCGCCGAAGTCCTCGTGACCCAGGTCGTCCGGCAGGGTCTCGCGGGAGACGTAGATCCACATGTCGATGTCGTTGGCCCGCATGACCACGGGCAGCACCTGGTCGAACTTCTCGTGTCGTATCCGGTTCTTCAGTGCGCCCATTTCGTCCGGCGGCATGGGTTGGAGGGTGAGCGCACAGGGGTCTTCGGGCAATGCCTCGGCGGCCGGTGCATCGGACGCATCGGTGTCCGCTGGTTGCGGGGCGCAGGCCCCCAGCGCGAGGGCCAGGGGAAGGATTCCCAGGGAAAAAGTACGAGCGAGCATGGTCAGGCCTCCTGTTCGCGGATTAGCCGGTATGAGCACGGGGCGACGATTGCGATTGTCACCCCGGGTGTTTCTGGATAGCAGGAGCGGGGCAGGGCGGCGTCAAGACTCGGAAAACGCCGGCCCGCCCATCCTCAATCTACATCTTCGTGCGCAGGGTCAGGCCGATGGTTCGCGGCCGCAGCACGAAGGTCTCGAGACGTCCGGTCCAGTCCTCGTACTGGAACGCCCGGGCGCGGCTGTCGAAGACGTTGTTGACGTACAGGGCGACTTCCCACAGGTCACCCATGACTCCCCCGCGCACGTTCGCCAGTGCATAGTCTCCGCTGTCGGGCCTTGCGACCGTCGGGTCGGCCACGAAGTTGGCGACGATCTTGCCGGTGTAGGAGACCTCCCCGCGGACGAACCCGTCCCAGCCGTTGACGGCCGGAAATCCGTACCGGGCGTACCCGTTCAGGGTGAAGTCCGGATGGCTGGGCAGACGGTCGCCGTCGCTGGCCCCGAGCACGGGCTGGTCGCCGTCGACCGTGAACTTCAGATACGACGCGGAGACGCCCAGCTCCAGGTCGTCGGTGGCGATGTAGGTCATGTCGAACTCGACACCGTTCCCGGTGGCGGATGCGATGTTCTGGAGAAACTGCGACCAGGTGCAGTTGGGGCCGCTGACGATGATGCCGGCCAGGATGTCTTTCCAGCTGTTGCGGTAGTAGCCGGCGTTGATGGCCAGCCGGCCGTCGGCCAACAGCATCTTGGCCCCGCCTTCATAGGACCAGAGGCTGTCCGAGGATACGGCACTGGGCGAGGCGCCGCCGAGCTGTTCCTGGGCCAGCGTGACGCAGCCGGGCTCCAGGTTCGGGGCCAGCGCGCCGGCCGCGAGGCGGAACCCTTCGGCGGCCCGGGCAAAGAGGGTGAGGTTATCGTTCACTTCCAGCGACAGGTTGCCCATGAAGTTGTTGTGCTTTTCCTTGTACTTGTCCCCCACGTCGGTGAAGCTGAATGTGGCCGGGGGCGCCTCGGCGACCTGCGCCGTGACGTCGTGCGACTGCGAGTCGTCGGTTCTGCGATAGCCCACCGTTGCCGTCAGCCGATCGGTCACCCGGAAGTTCAACTCGCCGTAGAACGCCAGTTCTTCCTTGTAAGTGTTCCCGACTTGCCGATACAGGCACTCCGGATAGGTGCCGGCCGAGATATCGCCCTGGTCGCCGAACGGGTCGACGTGACCCTCGGGGAAGGGATTGAGCGCTCCCTGGTCCGGGTCGTTGGCGGCGAACCGGTCGCCGCCGTCAATGTAGTTGACGTCGATCGAGGCGAACCCATCGTCGTCGACCGCGAAACAGTCCTGGAATACATTCCCGTCGGTCCGGTCCGCATAATACATGCCGGCGATCCAGTCGAATCGGCCGAAGGCATCGGGGGCGGAGACCACGCGGATCTCCTGGCTGAACTGCTCGTCGTCGCGGCCGCCGTAGACGACGAGGCGCAGCGGATCCCAGTCCGAGATGCCCCATGCCCCGATCAGGAAGCTCCTGTCCTGCTGGTAGTCCGTGAAGATATCCAGTTGCGAGGTGACGGACGTGACGGTGGCCCAGCCGACATCGACGGTGGCGGTCAACGAGAGCACTTCGGCGTCCGCGTTCAAGATCTCCGGCGCCATGTTCGTCTGCTTGCGGTTTTTCCAGTCGCGGGTGTGGGAGCGGGCCTGGCCGTCCTGGTCCGTCTTGTCCTTGATGTACATGCCAGTGACAGTCAGGTTGTCGGTGGGGGTCCATCGCAGGGCCACCCGCCCGCCGGACTGCTCGTAGCTGGACTGGTCGTCGAGATCGAACAGTTCGTTCTGGTAGATGCCGGACGCGTCGTGGTAGAAGCCGGAAACGCGCATGGCCAGGGTGTTTTCGATCAGCGGAATGTTGGCCATCGCATCGGCGGACCAGGCGGCGTCGGCGCCCTTGGTGGCATACACATCGGCGGCGACATTGGTCTCGAACTCGCTGGCGTTCGGCTTGTTGGTGATGTAGCGCACGGAACCCGCGATCGAACCGCCTCCGTACAGGGTGCCCTGGGGTCCCCTCAGCACCTCGATGCGTTCCATGTCGAAGATGCGCGGGTCGAGGTTGGCGAAGTTGCCGGATACCAGGGTTTCGTCGACATAGACGCCGGTGGCCGCCTTCTCTTCCGGGCCGGGGTCTATGGCAACGCCGCGGATGATCATGTGCTTCTGATAGCCGCCGCCGTCGATCAGGCTGAGCGATGGCAGGGAGCGGAAGTAGTCGTCCATGTTGGTGTAGCCCATCCGCTCGATCTCGTCCTGCCCCACGGCGGAAATGGCAAGCGGTACCTTGCTCAGCGCCTGCCCCCGCCTGGTTGCGGTTACGATGACTTCCTCGATCGCCGGCGCCCCGGCTTCGTCGTCCTCGGCCCATGCCGATGGCGATGCGCCCGACAGGGCGAAGATCGCGAAAGGGATCGCTGCCGATGCTGTAACCAGGTATCGCGTTAAGGCCATTGTCTTCCTCCAAAGAAACTCCGCAGAAGTGCTCGGCGAATAGGTAACATGCTGAATTTAAAGATGTTTCTATCCCCCAAGCCACAATTGTATATTTTATTCGCTGCCCAGTCCACCGGCGAAAGCGCGCGTGCGGCGGCATGCTGAACTCAACGTGGCGCAAGCGGGTGCATCGGTGTTTCGCCCTGCACCGTTGCGGTGCGCACAAGCCCGGATTCAGCCGAGAATCCAGGCGAAAAACCAGATCAGGCTCGCCACCAGGGCCGAACAGGCGAGAAAGCCCGCCACGCCTGAACGCGAAGGTTTCATGATCTCCAGGCCCGGCAGATCGATCAGCGGGTCGCGTGGCGCGGGCTGCACGCCTTCGGGAAGCGTGAGCGGCGGCACTTCGGGTTCGTCCGACGCCACCGGCGTGCGCAGGGTGGCGTAGATGCTGTCGAGTTTCTCCTCCGCGGGCGGGCGGGTCAGGAGGCTCACGACCACCATGACGATCGCGGCGACGGAGAGATAGATCAGCATCTGCCAGGGCAGCGACAGGGCGCCCTCGACCGTCATGTTGGCGGGCAACAGGTGCGCGAAGCGGCCGTTGAAATCCCAGAGCGCCACACCAGCCACTTCGATGGTGCTGGTGAAAAACCAGGTGGCGAAACCGGCAAGGGTCGAGGCCCAGGCGGCCGCGGCCGTTGCCCGGCGCCAGAAGAAGCTGAACCACATCGACACGCCCATCATGGCCTGGACGATCCAGACCAGTTCCAGGCCGTCCACCACGCTCGGCAGCTCGAACGCCAGGCCGATGCCGCCGGCCACCACGGCCAGGGCGGCCAGCCGGCCCACCAGCACGTAGTGCTTCTCGGAGCGGTCTGGACGGATCAGCGGGCGGTAGATGTTCTCCGTGAACAACGCGGCGGAAGAAACCATGAAGGCATCGCAGGAACTCATCACCGCGGCCAGAACCGAGGCGATGAAGAGGCCCACCAGCCCCGGCGCGATGGTGGGCAACAGGTCTCGGGCCATGGTGCCCCACACCAGGTCTTCGTGCAGCGTGGTGTTCATGTACAGGCCCACGCCGCAGAGCGCCGTCAGCACCCAGGCAATGGTGCAGAAGCGCTTCAGCAGCATGCCGCCGACCAGCCCGACCCGGGCCTCCTGGTCGGTGCGGCCGGCGCCGCACATCTGCATGGAGTGGGGTGTCGTCACCCAGCCGATCAGCCCGTTGACGAAGATGACAATGACGTAGAAAAGCCCCAGGCGCCCGGTTCCGGACGCATCCGAGATCAGGTCGAAGAACGAAGGGTCGTCGATGAGTATGCGCAGTTCGCCCAGCCCGCCGACGGCCTGCAGGGCAAACGGCAGGATCAGGAACGACAGCACGACGGTGAGTATCCCCTGGATGAAATCGGTGATGACCGCGGCGGTCAATCCGCCGGCAACGCCGTAGATCACGAACAGGACGGTCATGCCGTAGATGGCGAGGCCTTCGCTCACGGCGCCGGCCGTGACGGAAGTGACCATGGCGCCGCAGGCCTTGAGCATCACGCCGATCTGCACGGAGAGGCTGAGCACGCCGACGATGGCGAACAGCACCGCAACGCTCTGGTTGTAGCGCGCATGCAGATAGTCGGCGGTGGTCACGGCCCGCATGCGCCGGAAGAGGGGGGCCAGCAGCCAGTAGACCGGCGTTGCGAATATCCACAGCCACTGGTACCAGATCCCCGAGGCGCCCACGGTATAGGTCTTTGCAACGGTGGTGACGGCCTGGTCGGTGCTCGTTCCGGTGCCGAAGGTGAACAGGGTCATCATCCACTTGCCGAACTTCCGCTCGCCCATGAAGAACGAGGATGCGGTGGTGACCTTGCGGGCGGCCAGGGTGCCGATCACCGTCACGGCGATCAGGTAGGCGCCGAGCGTTATGTAGTCGAGGGTCCAGTCATGCATGGTGCGTTCGACTGCTCAGCGATCGGTTGGCCCGGATGTGCGCACCGCGGAGGCTGGGGTGCGACGCTGCCGGCGTGCTCCCTGCTCTCAACGAATTACCAGCACCCGCTCCTGGGGGGGATACAGCCATTCGATGCCCCGTTCCGTGACGACCACGTTCTCCTCCACGTTCACGGGGATCTTGACGCCGTTCCATTCCTCCGCCGGTGTGAAGACGATGAACTCAAGGGACAGGATCAGGTCGGGCCTGACCCTGTACTTGGTTCGCTCGGGAAAGATCTCGAACAGGTTGGCCGCCATGTCGTGGCCGATGTTGCCTGCGGCATGCATGCCCACGTTCACCTCGATGCCCTCGACGTCGCTGGCCCGTTCCAGTTCTGTGTAGACGTAGCCGGCATCGCGGATGATCTGCTTGAGTTCGTCGAGCTGCTCGCGTCCGGTGCGGCCGGGCTTGACGTTCTTGCGGATGATCTCGCGGACTTTCTTCGACTCGGCGAAGGCCCTCAGCACGCCCGGCGGCGGCTCCGTCTCGCCGTCCTTCAGCACGTAGGCGAACCGCTTGATGTCGGTGGTGAAGTTGTTGCGGTCGGCGCCCCAGTCGATCTGCAGCATGTCGCCGCGCTGGATGACGCGCTCGGTGTTGCCGATCTCGCCGCCGTCGGGGAGGTGCGTATAGGTGGTGGGATACCAGCCGCGCAGGAGGCCGAGCGCCGCGGTTTGCTCTTCCAGCCAACGCGAGACATCGTTGTGCGTAGTCATGCCCGGTGTGATGACCTCGTTGGAAAGGGCGCGTTCTTCGAGGCGGCTGGTGATATGGCCGATCTTCGAGAACTCGATGATCTCGCCCGCCACCCGCTCACCGTGGAAATCGGCGATGAGGTGCTGGGCGGAGACGAAGCGGGACGCATAGGTGGAGCCGAGTTCGCTCTCGAGAAACCTGTAGTCGGTGTGCGTGAGCCCGTCGGCGACGTGCAGGCCTTCGGTTTCGTAGGGTATGGCGAGGTAGTTCAGGCCGATGGTTTGCGGGTCCCGCTCCTCGACGATGGCGCGCAACTCATCCATGTCCCCGAAGCGGTCGTAGGCGGCGCACTCCTCCGCCAGATCGGTTTCGCCGCCCAACTGAATGCGCTCGATGCGGTCTCCGCCGCGATCGGAGAAAACGTAGATGATCTGGCCGTTTACCGAGGCGATCCCGAAGTCCCTGGCCATGGGCTGGGTACCGCGGCCCCGGTCGGTGACGATCCACATGTCGATGCCGTTGCGGCGCATCGCGCCCGGCAGCACGTAGTCGAACTTGTCGTGACGGATCATGCAGGAGGCCCGCCACTGGGATCGGGCATCGTCGGTGAAGGAGTAAAAGCCGGCGCTTGCCGGTTCGCAGGCAAGGGCCACCAATACACCCAAAGAAGCCGCTGCTCGCACGACAGGTTCCCTCCCGCAAGGTTTGGAGGACTATAGCATCCGCATCGAACCGGGGAGTCTGTGCACCGGCGTGCGGGTGCGGGTACGCGCTCCGGGCTCGACCGCGATTGCGCGCTCTTGGGGTTTGCCGAAGCGTTTCGGCAGCAATGCGGGGCCTGTCGTGTCGGTTCAGGTCAGGCGCTGAACTCGAATCCCTCGTAACCGGCATCGACCACCGCCTGGCAGCGCTCCCGGTACTGCGGTTGTCCGCCGGTGTAGGGCAGGATGATGCGGGGCTTGCCGGGTATGTTGGCGCCGACGTACCAGGAGTTCCCCTTGCTCCACAGCGTGTGTTCGGCGACCTCGGCAACATGTTCGGCCCAGGCGTCCTGGGCATCCTCGGCCGCTTCGATGCGCATCTGGCCATTGCGGTTCATGTGCGCGATGCAATCGGCGATCCATTCGACATGATGCTCGATGGCGGTGGGCATGTTGACCAGCACCGACGGGCTGCCTGGACCGGTGACGGTGAACAGGTTGGGAAAGCCCGCCACCAGCAGGCCAAGCAGGGTGCGCGGGCCGTGCGCCCACGCATCCGCGAGGCGTACGCCGTCGCTTCCCCGGATATCCATGCGCAGCAGCGATCCGGTCATTGCGTCGAAGCCAGTGGCGTACACAAGCACGTCGAGGTCGTAGTGGGCATCCGCGGTGCGTACGCCCGCGGGCGTGATCTCCCGGATGGGCGCCGACCTCAGGTCCACCAGGCTCACGTTGTCCCGGTTGAAGGTCACGTAGTAGTCGGTGTCGATGGGCGGGCGCTTCGATGTATAAGGATGGTCGTAGGGGCACAGCGCCTCGGCGGTCTGAGGGTCGGTTACGATCTCCCGAATCCGCTCGCGGATGTATTCCGAGACGATTTCGTTGGCTTGCGGGTCCGTGAAGATGTCGCTGAAACCTCCCCAGACGAACTTGAAGCCGCCTTCCTCCCACAATTCGTCCAGGATCTTCGTGCGCTCTTCGGGCGAGATGTCCAGGGTGCTTCGATCGATCCCGAAGTAGGGGAAGCCGCCGTACGATGCGCGGGTGCGATCGAAGATGGCCGCGTATTCCCGTTTTATCGCGGCCTGGTCTTCGGGCCTGAAGGGCGCGTTGCGCGCGGGCACGGTGAAGTTGGGGGTGCGCTGAAAGACGGTCAGGTGGCCGGCTTCAGAGGCGATCACGGGGGTCGCCTGGATGCCGCTCGACCCGGTGCCGATCAGCCCGACGCGCTTGTCGGTGAAGTCGACGCCCTCGCGAGGCCAGCGGGCGGTGTGGTACGACTCCCCCGCAAAGCTGTCCCGGCCCGGGATGTCCGGCAGGTTCGCATCGGAAAGACACCCCACCGCGGTGACCAGGTAGCGGGCGCGAACCTGTTCGCCGTGCTCGGAAAAGACATGCCACCGGTTCGACGCGCCGTCGAACTCGGCACGGGTCACCCGGGTATTGAACCGGATGTCCCGGCGCAGTTCGAAGCGGTCGGCCACATGATTCAGATAGCGTTCGATCTCGGCCTGGCCCGGATACCTCGACGACCACTCCCACTCCTGCGCCAGTTCGTCGGAAAACGAGAAGCAATAGTAGAAGCTCTCCGAGTCGCAGCGGGCGCCGGGGTACCGGTTCCAGTACCAGGTTCCACCCACGCCGCCGGCGGTCTCGAAGACCTGCACGTTCAGGCCAAGACCGTCACGCAACCTGTAGAGCGCGCACAAGCCCGCGAACCCCGCACCGACCACCACGACGTCGAGTTCGCGAAATTCCGCCGGCCGACGGCTCGGCTCCGGATGCAATCTCAAGTCCCGATTTTCCGGCACTGCGACCGTTCCCATTGTGTGCGACAGGGCCGGTTAGAGTAACGTCGCCCGGTGGCAAACCTCAAACGGGAACGCTGACGCGCGAGGAATAACGCCGAATCTCGGGAAAGAGTTCGCATGCGGCGCTTCCCTTTCGGCGCGTTAAGCTCGTCCGAAAGCCTTGAGTTCCGCAGGATGATCTGGCCGTGCGCCGAAAGGGAAGCGCCGTATGCGAATTCGCTGCCGAGTGCCTGCGGTTCAAGCCGCTGTGGCTTCCCCCCGTGGACGGCCCGGCTCGGGAAGGCTGCCGAACAGCCAGTCCCAGACCGGCGTGATGGACCCGAAATTCACGTTTCGCTGGGCGTGATGTGCGTCGTGCCGCCGCGCCCAGTGGTTCAGGGGCGCCATGCCCCGGAAAGGCATGCGGAGGTTGGCGTGGCCGAGCCCGAAAATCACCATGTAGAGTAACGAAGAGACGACGAACGACGTCATGCCGAGCGGCCCTACCAGCGCCATGCAGGCAAACAGCAGGGTGAACGCGATCACCGTGTCGACCGGATGGGAATACAGGGATTCCGCTGCGGTCGGATGGTGGATCCTGTGGTGGACACCGTGCAGCAGGCGCATCAGCACGGGCAGATGCAGGGTGCGGTGCAGGCAATAGTAAGCGAAGTCGAAAACCAGCAGGAAGACGAGCGGCTCGTACCAGTATGACGGCCCCGCGCGAATGAGGAAATCTCCAAACACTGTCATCGCCAGGGTGAACATCCCGGCAACGATGGCAAGATTGGCGGCGATATTGAACCACCTTCGCGCTATCCGGGCGCCATTGCTGGCGCCGATCCGGTAGCCCGGATACCGATAATAGGCCCACTGGCACGAGCCTACCGCCGCACCGGTCAGCAGAAGGGCGATCAGCATGTAGACAACGAGCATGTCCGGGCCGTTTCCGTCTCCCCGCAGCACCGGGAATTCCGAGATTCCCGGCATTGGTTCCAGTTGCTTTGAATCATCGCCAAACCAAGGTAGACGAAGCCTATTCCGCCCGGCGACCCGCGTCAAATGGGGAAAAGGATCGGATAGATGTCGGGGTCAGAAGTTGTCCGGTCGAAACATGGCGTCGTGCCCGCCGTCGACGAAGAGCACCGCTCCGGCGATGTGGGCGGCCTTGTCGGAGAGCAGGAAGAGCGCCGCGTTCGCCTGGTCCTCCGGCTGGGCGGGGCGGCCGATGGGAATGGTACTGACGAATTCCCGCATGCTGGGTCCGATTCGGGGATCCTTCAGGCCGGCAGCGGTCATCGCGGTTTCCGTGTATCCCGGCGCCAGCGCGTTCATGCGCACGCCTTTCCGTGCGGCGGAAGTGCTTCTGTGGCGCATCCAGCGGCCCAGGGCGAACTTGCCGCCGCCGTAGAGCTGGAAACCCTCCAGAGACTCGGCGAAAGCCAGGGCCTTGTCCTGCTCGCCGTCCAGCAGGGCCTGCACGTAGGCATCTTCATAGGCCATCAGGGTTGCCGAGTTGGAACACATCAGCACCACCGCCCCCTGCCGCCGCTCCAGCGCGGGCATCAGCCTCTCGACCAGTTCCACCGTGGCGAAATAGTTGACTCGGGGAATCAGCGCCTTGTGCGGACTCTCGGCGCCCGCGGCGGCGCAGGGGACCAGGCCATCGAGTCCGTCCGGGGCGCGGCGCAGGATTTCGGCGACCGCGGATGCAAGTTGCTTCTCATCTGCGAGGTCAGCGCGAATGTCGCTCTCCTGCAGATCGACGCCGAAGGCCTGGTGACCGTCGGATTCTAGCCCCAGCTTGATTGCCTTGCCGATGCCGCTGGCGGCGCCGGTTACCACGTATGTTCCCATGCGTTCCTGTTCTTGCCGGTGCGCTGATGCGCAGAGAACAAACTGCGAACCCCTTACTAAGGCGCCGCCTGCTGTTCGAGGCTTCCGTCGATCTGGCTTGCGATCATCCCGTACCCGGAATTGAGCATCTCGCGTACCTGTGCGAGCGGCACTTCGTCCAGATCGAACGTGGCGCTGAATTCCACCAGACAGCCCTCGGCATCCGGTTTCACCGTAACGGTCGCACGATAGTTGTCCACCGGCACGAACGGATTCTTGAGTACGCCGTAGCGCAACTCGCGGCGGTCGTCGTTACAACCGAGCAGAAACTCGACGACCGGGGTATCCATCTTCAGGATGCGCGCCGGGCGCCCTTCGTGTTCGCCCACGGAGTAGTTGCCCGGACCCACCAGCCAGTCGATTTCCGTGAAGGCACCGAGAACTTTCCAGAACGAATCCGCCGGGTGCGGGCTCTTGTGCGAATGCGAAACCGAGTCTGCCATGTGCCGTTTCAACCCAGGTCGGGAATGATTTTCGCGTACTTGTCGATCATCGGCATCACGGCTTCGGGCTTGTCCCAGAGATCGTTGGATACGCCGATGGTGGCCCGCTCGACGCCCAGGTCGCGGTAATGCTTGAGCTTGTCCAGGTTGCCGGTATCCATGATCTGGATGTTGATCTCCACACTTGCGGGGTCGCGGCCTGCGGCCCGGACTTCCTCGCGAAAGCTGTCGATGGACTCGGCCACGTCCAGCAGCGCGAGGTCCACCGGATACCAGCCGTCGGCCCAGGCCGCGGCGTGCTTTCTGCCGAGCGGCCCCATGGCGCCCAGGAAGATTCTGGGCCCGCCTTTCTGCAAGGGTTTCGGGTCGCACCAGACGGTATCGAAGCGAACGTACCGGCCGTCGTAGGAGGCCTCGTCTTCGGTCCACAGCGCCCGGGTGGCGGCTACGGTTTCGCGAAGCACCCCGTAGCGCTTCTCGAACGGATGCGGGCTGATGTTCTCGAAGCCTTCGCGGATCCACCCCACCCCGGTGCCTACGAGTACGCGGCCGCCGGACAACCGGTCCAGCGTGGCGATGGTCTTTGCCTGGGAAAAGAGGTCGCGCTCCATCAAAAGCGCGATGCCGGTGCCCAGCCGCAGGGATTTCGTCGCGTTGGCTGCCGTCATCAGCGACAGGTACGGGTCCATCATCTGCCTGTAGGGCCGCGGCAGTTCCCCGCCGAGCGGGTAGGGCGTCTGCCGGGAGCACGGGATGTGGCTGTGCTCCCCGTACCAGAGCGATTCGAATCCCCGCTCTTCCAGTGCACGGGCCAGTTCCGCCGGATGGGGATCGTTCGGCGTATTCATGGAACTGAAGGCGAGATGCATCAGTAGCGGCCCCGCGCCACCACCTCCTCGGGCGCGGGCTTGAGCCAGTCGGTGTAGTAGGTGCCGTTGACCTTCGCCTGGCGCTCCGCGGCTTCTTCGCGCGGGTTGTAGAACTGGCGATACCACTCGCGGATCTTGTGGAAGGGCCCGTCGCTCCTGATCTGCAGGATCTGGAAGATCGGCGCCTTGGCTTCCCAGACCTCGAAGTCCTGCAGGAAGGCCAGGCGGCTGGACTCCTGGAACTCGCGCGCCCGTTCGACATCCGCCTCGGTGGCAACGTCGTTTTCGCTCTGGACCATGAGGCCGTGCCAGACCTTGATGCGCCCGTCCTCCACGGGTGTGTTGGCGATCAGCATGATCGCGTCGTACAGGCCGGTCAGGCGCGAATTCAGGATGGCCGGGCCCGTATAGAAGGTGTCGGTCTCCAGCAGCGTGTTGCTGGCCGCCAGGGTCTTGTGCCCGCCGCCCTGGCGCTGAATGACGATATGGTCGCGCACTTCGTTCTCGAAATACTCCAGCGTCGAGCCGTGAATGGGCCCGAGGTGGGGCGAGTCCGCCATGTTGTCGATCACTTCCTGGGGGTGGGAGTCGATCTCCCCCATGTGATCGATGGTCCACGGCACCCACTGCGGGTCGTCCCATTCCGGCAGCGACGGGAGTTCGTAGTCGGGTTCGCCCCCTTCCGGGTCGTGCCACATCCAGATGCAGCCGTAGCGCTCCTGCACGGGCCAGCTCTTCAGGCAGGCTCTGGCCGGGATGGGGCCGTCGTGATAGGGGATGTCGTTGCACCGGCCGTCCGGTCCGTAACGCCAGGCGTGGTAAGGGCAGCGGATCGAATCGCCCTCGATCTGCCCGTCGAGAACGACAAACGACGTGGTGTTGCGCGCGATGTTGGTGCCCATGTGCGCACAGATGGCATCCAAAAGCACGAGCCGTCCACTCTCGCCGCGGTAAAGGGCAAATTCGTTGCCGAAGAACCGGAGCGGCAACACGCTGCCTCCCAACTCCTTGGCTTCGGCGATCATGAACCAGCCACGAGGGAACGTGAACGGGCCCAGGCCATATTCAGCGGTGGTCGCCATACGTCTCGTCCGTGAGCGAAAGCGTTGCCTAGATTAACTTGCGGCCTTGCGGTCGGGCCAGCCGCGCTAGCCCACCAGCCGCACCGGCGCCTCCCCGGCGTCGTTGTCATAGAACTGCCGGAACCATCGCCTGTACTTTGCCACGGGGCCGTCCCCGTCGCAGAGGATGGGGTCGTCCCTGTACAGCTTGTTCTGCCAGATGACCATGTCGTGGCCCACCTGGCGGACGATCTCGGCAATCAGGCCATCGGTGAGGACGTTGAACTGTTCGGAGATGTTCTTCGGCTTGGTGAAGGCGAACCTCAGGATCAGGCGGTTGTCGGTAACGGGGGTCATGGTCCCCATCATCACGGTCTTGAAGGCGCGGTCGAAGGTCTGTGAACTCATGCCCGGGCCACAGTTGCGGCTGATCAGGTAGGCATCTTCGGTCTTCGACATGTCGATGCTGCCGTCCTCGCCGATGGCGGGGGCGATCGTCACCATCTCGGTCAGGCGGCGGCAACCGTCGAGTTCGATCCTCGCCTTGGGCATGTTCTGCGTTCTGTGCACGTAGGGGAAATGGGCGATGTCCACGGCGTTCTCGCCGGTTTCCTGGATGTGGGACTCGATCTCCCACTCATGGGTCTCCAGTTCCGTCCAGTCCGGGTCGGAGAATTCCGGGATGTCGCCCAGGTCGAAGGTGGGCTCGATGCGCCGCGGGTGGTACCAGGCCCAGATCATCTGGTTGCGTTCCTGCACCGGGTAGCTGTACAGGCAGCGGCCTTCCTGTACACGGCGCGGCATGGCATCGGCATAGGGAACTTCCTTGACCGCCCCGTGGCCATCGAGTTGCCAGCCGTGGAACGGGCAGGCGATCCGCTCGCCCACGACCCTCCCGCCGTGCCCCAGGTGCGCCCCGAGGTGCGGGCAGAATGCCTCGAGCATCCTGACGTCGCCGCTCTCGGTGCGGAACAGCACCTGGTGCTGGTTGAAAAGAAACGTCGGGGTAACGCCGCCCGGAATCAGTTCCTTGCTGTAGGCAACGGCGAACCATCCGAAGGGGATGGGTAGGTCGAGTCCAACACCCATGGGATCTCTCTCCTTTTGTTCGAGTGTGGGTTATCCGAGTGTAGGGATAGGCAGCTCGCTCCGCTCGAGAATCGAGTCGAAGCGTGCCCGAACCATATCCTTGATGCCGGGGTTGAGCGGCGCAATCCAGAACTGGTTGTCGCGGATCCCGCGAATCGCGGTCTGCGCAACTTCGTCAGGATGGGTGGTCACCAGTTTCTGGCCCATGAACTCCATGAGCTTGCGCAGGTCTTCGGCCGAGTTGATGCCCGTCTCCGGCGAACCTTCGGGCTTCTCGAACTCGGACGGGCGCACCCGGTCGGAGTTGAAGATGCCCGTGTCCACGATGTGGGGCCCC
>CAZWZH010000105.1:0-23182 GCA_964638775.1 uncultured Pseudomonadales bacterium | reverse complement strand
CCGCGCGTTCGTCATTTGCGCTTAGTCTGCAATACGTACGATGCGGGTCCCGACGTTGCCTCCGGCGAGCAGGTCGACGAAAGCGCGAGGCGTTTCCTCGAGCCCGTGGAACTCGTCGTTCAACGGCTTGAGTCGACCCTCGTTTACCCATCCCCTCATGCTGTCGATCGCCTCGCCGTACCGGTCGGCGAAATCGAAGACGAGGAATCCTTCCATGCGCACCCGGCGGTTGATCAGGAGCCCGGGAATCCCCCGCGGCCCCGGCGCCGGATTGCTCGTATCGTACTGCGACACCACGCCGCAGCAGACGATGCGCCCTCCCAGGTTCATGCGCCTGAGTGCACTGCCGAGCACCTCGCCGCCGGTGTTGTCGAAGTAGATGTCGATGCCGCCCTCGCAGGCTTCCCGGAACTCGTGGCGGTAGTCCGGCGAGCGATAGCTCACCGCGGCGTCGAAGCCCAGGCTTTCCGTGAGCAGGCGGCATTTCTCTTCGCTCCCCGCGACGCCCACGGTGCGGCACCCGGCGACCGCCGCCATCTGGCCGACCAGGTGCCCCACGGAACCGGCCGCGGCGGAGACGACGACGGATTGGCCCGGCTGCGGGTCGCCGATGTCGAACAGGCCGAAATAGGCGGTCAGCCCATTGATGCCGTAAACCCCCAGGTGATGCGCCGGGTCGCCGTCCGGGTCCACCGTGCGCAGCGCGGACACCGGATGCACCGAATAGTCCTGCCAACCGGCCTGGCAGACGACCAGCGAACCCTCGGCCACATCGGCGGCGTTCGATCGCACGACGCGGCACACTCCTGTACCCCCCATCACCACGCCCGATCTCGGCGCACCGGCGTAGCCGGCACTGCCCTGCAGGGCGGCCCGCTGCCCGGCTCCTACCGTAAGCGCCAGCGTTCGGCACAGAATCTCTCCCTGGCCGGGATCCGGAACCGAAGCGGTGCGCAACGCAAAGTTATCTACGGAGAGCTTGTCTTCAGGCAATGACTCGATAACGACCTGTCGATTGTCCATGGGTGGCCCCGAGGCGAATGAGAGGGGTCGCAGCTTAGCCAAACGCAATCCCGGCCGCCATCGGGCGGCGCTCCAGGTATCGCCGTCCGGCTGACCGTGCCCGGCAATACCTGGTGTTCGGCAAGAGCGTCAGAGGCCGAGCACGTCCTGCATGTCGAAGAGGCCGGTGGACTTGTCTTCGAGGAATCGCACGGCGCGCAGTGCCCCCCTGGCGAAGTTCATGCGGCTGTTGGCTCGGTGGGTGATTTCCACCCGTTCGCCGGTGCCTCCGAACAGTACCGTGTGTTCGCCGACCACATCGCCGGCGCGGATTGTCTCGAAGCCGATGGTGCGCCGGTTCCTGGCGCCGGTTTCGCCTTCGCGCCCGTAGACCGCCACCTCATCGAGGTCCCTGCCGACGGTGTCCGCCACGATCTGACCGAGCCGCACGGCGGTACCGGACGGCGCATCGATCTTGTGTCGGTGGTGCAGGTCGATGATTTCAATGTCGGTGTCGTCGCCGAGTACCCGGGCCGCGAGTTCCGTGAGCCGGAAAACGAGATTGACGCCGACGCTCATGTTGGGCGCCATGACGATGGCGACATCCGCCGACGCCTCCCGAATGGCGGCCAATCCTTCGGCGCCGATGCCGGTGGTGCCGATGACGGCCTGCTTCCCCGCCGCCCGGCAGACCTCCACTGCCTGCAGCGCAGCCTCCGGTACCGTGAAGTCGATGAGCACATCGAAGGCATCGAGCACTTCGGCAAGGGAATCGACGATCGGCACGCCGAGCCTGCCGACACCGACAACCTCACCCGCATCGGCCCCGATGAAAGAGGTGCCGGGGCGCCCCGAAGCCGCGCCAAGCCGATTGGAGTCGCTCTCCGCAACCGCCTGAACCACGGTACGCCCCATGCGCCCGGCCGCTCCTGAAACCGCGATACGCCTCATTGTTTCTCCCTGTCGTTCAGGCGCGGTTTTCGAGGGCTGGGTCCCGCAGCCTTCCCCATGCCGATGCCGGGCAGCTCACGGAAACCCCCGACTGGTCCGTTGGGGTTGTCGCGCCGCCGTTCAGTCCTTCAGCTTGTCGAAAAAGTCCTTGACGCTCTTGAACCACCCGCTGCCTTTCGGCGAGTGCTTGTGATGGCCGCCTTCGTGCAGGCTCCGTTCGAACTCGCGCAGTATTTCCCGCTGCTCTTCGTTCAGGCGCACCGGCGTTTCCACCACCACCTTGCAGACCAGGTCGCCGATGCGGCCGCCGCGCACCGGCGTGACGCCCTTGCCGCGCAGGCGGAACATCTTGCCGGTCTGGGTTTCCTGGGGAACCTTGATCTTCACGCGCCCGTCCAGGGTCGGCACCTCCAGTTCGCCGCCCAGGGCCGCCTGCACGAAGGACACCGGCACCTCGCAATACAGGTTGCGCCCGTCGCGGACGAAGATGGGGTGTTCGCGAACGTCAATCTGCACGTAGAGATCGCCCGGCGGGCCGCCGCGGAGGCCCGCCTCGCCTTCGCCGGCCAGGCGTATGCGATCGCCAGTGTCGACGCCCGCCGGTACCCGCACCGACAACGTCTTGCGCCGCTCGATGCGCCCGCCGCCGCCGCAGCTCCGGCAGGGGTCGGTGATCACCTTGCCCGCGCCACGGCAGCGGGGGCAGGTCTGCTGCAGCGAGAAGAACCCTTGTGCGACCCGGACTCTTCCCGCGCCGTTGCAGTCGGGGCAGGTTTCCGGACGGGTGCCCGGCTTGGCGCCGGTGCCGTTGCAGTCGTCGCAGGCGGCGAGCACCGGGACGGAGATTTCCACGTCGTCTCCGCGCACGGCCTGTTCGAGGTCGAGGTTCAGCGCATAGCGGAGATCGGCGCCCTGCTCAACGCTGCTGCGCCCGGAACGGGCCGCGCCGAAGATGTCGCCGAAAACATCGCTGAAGATATCGCCGAAACTGCCGTTGAATCCTCCCGGACCGCCACCGGCGCTCGGGTCGACACCGGCGTGGCCGAAGCGGTCGTAGGCGGCGCGCTTTTCGCCGTCGGACAGGATCTCGTAGGCTTCGGAGGCTTCCTTGAATTTCGCTTCGGCGCTGGCATCGTCCGGATTGCGGTCCGGATGGTATTTCATGGCCAGGCGGCGATAGGCCTTCTTCAGGTCATCGTCCGATGCGCCACGGTTGAGCCCGAGCACGTCGTAATAGTCGCGTTTCGCCATGCGTTTACCCAATGCCGCCGGGCTCGAACCCGCCCGGCTCAAACCCGCCGGACCGTCGGGCAAAGGCCCGTATCAAACCCGCGCCGTTTCGCACCCTGCCGGTGCGCCGGCCGGCGCCACTCGGCCCCGGCACCGCGCCAGGCGGGAACATGTTACTTCTTGTCGTCGTCCTTGACTTCCTCGAATTCCGCATCCACGGTGTCGCCGTCCGCTCCTTCGTCGCTCGCCCCGTCACCCGCCGATGCATCCTGCGCCTGCTCGGCGTACATTTTCTGGGCGAGGGTCGCAGAAGCTTCCGACAACGCCTGCATCTTCGCCTCGATCTCGGCCTTGTCTTCCTTCTTCACCGCTTCCTCGAGGGCGGATGCGGCGCTCTCGATGGCCTCTTTCTCGGCATCCGTCGCCTTGTCCCCGGCATCCTGCACCGCCTTGCGGGCCGCGTGCGCCAGGGCGTCGGCCTGGTTGCGCAGGTTGACGATCTCGGCAAACTTCTCGTCTTCGGCGGCATGGGCTTCCGCATCCCGGACCATCTGCTCGATTTCCTCGTCCGACAGGCCGCTCGAGGCCTTGATGACGATCGACTGCTCCTTGCCTGTCGCCTTGTCCTTCGCCGATACGTTCAGGATGCCGTTGGCATCGAGGTCGAAGCTCACCTCGATCTGGGGCATGCCCCGGGGCGCCGGCGGAATGTCCCTGAGGTCGAACTGCCCGAGGGACTTGTTCTGCGCGGCCTGCTTGCGCTCGCCCTGCAGGACGTGGATGGTCACCGCGGTCTGGTTGTCGTCGGCGGTGGAGAACACCTGGGTCTTCTTGGTGGGGATGGTGGTGTTCTTCTCGATCAGCACGCTCATCACCCGGCCCAGGGTCTCGATGCCGAGCGACAGCGGCGTCACGTCGAGCAGCAGCACGTCCTTGACGTCGCCGGCGAGAACGGCCGCCTGGATGGCCGCGCCGACGGCAACGGCTTCGTCCGGGTTCACGTCCCTGCGGGCTTCCTTGTTGAAGAAGTCCTTCACTTTCTTCTGCACCAGCGGCATGCGCGTCTGGCCGCCGACGAGAATGACATCGTCGATTTCGCCGACGTTGAGCCCGGCGTCCTGCAGGGCGATCCGGCAGGGGCCGAGGGTCCGGTCCACCAGTTCCTCCACCAGCGACTCGAGCTTGGCCCGGCTGAGCTTCAGCACCAGGTGCTTGGGCCCGGTCTGGTCGGCCGTGATGTAGGGGAGGTTCACTTCCGTCTGCTGGCTGTTGGAAAGTTCGATCTTGGCCTTCTCGGCGGCTTCCTTGAGCCGCTGCAGGGCAAGGGGATCGTTGTGCAGGTCGATGCCGTTCTCCTTCCTGAACTCATCGGCCAGGTATTCGATCACCGTGAGGTCGAAGTCCTCGCCGCCCAGGAAGGTGTCGCCGTTGGTCGACAGCACCTCGAACTGGTGCTCGCCGTCGATTTCGGCGATCTCGATGATCGAGATGTCGAAGGTGCCGCCGCCGAGGTCGTAGACGGCGATCCGGGCGTCGCCGCGTTTCTTGTCGAGCCCGTAGGCCAGCGCCGCGGCGGTCGGTTCGTTGATGATGCGCTTGACGTCCAGGCCGGCGATGCGGCCGGCATCCTTGGTCGCCTGGCGCTGCGAGTCGTTGAAATAGGCGGGCACCGTAATGACGGCCTCGGTGACGGGCTCGCCGAGATAGTCTTCGGCAGTCTTCTTCATTTTTTTCAGGATCTCGGCCGAGATTTGCGGTGGCGCCAGCTTCTCGTCGTTCGCCTCGATCCAGGCATCGCCGTTGGCCGCCTGTACGATGGTGTAGGGCACCATCTTGATGTCCTTCTGGACCACGTCGTCCTTGTACTTGCGCCCGATCAGGCGCTTGACGGCAAATACCGTGTTGTTCGGGTTCGTTACCGCCTGGCGCTTGGCGTTCTGGCCGACGAGAATCTCGCCGTCATCGGTGTAGGCGATGATGGAAGGCGTGGTGCGGTCTCCCTCGGAGTTCTCGATGACCCGGGCATCGCTGCCGTCGAGCACCGCGACGCAGGAATTGGTCGTACCCAGGTCGATTCCGATGATCTTTCCCATTTTCGTTGTCTCCAATGTTCAGGCCGGCTGCCGCCGTGCCCTCTTGCATTCGGTGTCAGGTTCATACATGGGGACGCGCCGACGTTTTTTCAACGCGGCCCGCCTTCCCGCGGAAGCTACTCCGGATTCTCCGGTTCCTCCCCGGCGGATTCCCCCTCGCTCCCGGTTTCCCCGGGTGGCGCCTTGCTCACGATCACCTTGGCCGCACGCACCACGCGGCCGTTCAGCAGGTAGCCTCGCTGGATGACCTCCATGACGGAATTGGGCTCGGCGTCCGGATTGACCACCACCGCCATCGCTTCCTGCTCGGACGGGTCGAAGGGTTCCCCGAGCGGGTCGACCTGTTCGATGCCGTTCTTGCGCATCGTGTCCAGAAAGAGCTTGAGCGACAGCCGGACACCCTCGGCCACGGCCGCCACATCCTCGGCGGTGCCTGCGCTCTCCACCGCCTTTTCGAGGCTGTCGGCAACCGAGAGCAGGTCGGCGGCGAATCGTTCGAGGGCATAACGGTGGGCGTTCTCCACATCCCGGGTCGCCCGCCGCCGGACGTTCTCGGTCTCGGCCTGGGCGCGCAACGTGGCGTCGCGCGCGCTTTCCGCCGCTTCGCGGGCGGCTTCCAGGGCTGCCTGCAGGGATTCCGGGGAATCGGGTTCGCCGTTCTGTTCCTCCGACGGCTTCTCCGCGCCGCTTTCCGTATCCTGCTCGCCGGCGACGTCTTCCGCCGGCTTTTCAGATTCATCCGTCATGTTTTCTGGATTCCTTGTCTGCCACTGGGGAAACCACCAGCCCAATATGGGCGCGCTTCGGCCGGTTTCAACCCTCCGGGGTCAATCTTCCTTTCAGCAAAGCCGCGCACGGGATCATCCGCGCCCGGCCGGGCCGGAAACCCGTCGGCTCGGGGTGGATTCGTCGAGAGGGACGCTCAGAGGGACGCATCGCCGGCCTCCTGCCGAAGGGTACGCGCATAGGTTCGGGACTCTTCGGTCACGCCGGTGCCCGCGAGCATTCGGGCCAGTTCCTCTGTCCGGGCTTCGTCGTCCAGGCTATGCAGAAGCACTTCCTGCTCCGCATTCTTTTCCACCAGCAGGTGCGCATCGCCGAGCGCAGCCACCTGGGGCGCATGGGTCACGCAGATCACCTGCGTGCGGCGGCCGAGACGGCGCAACATCCGGCCGATCACGTCCGACGCCGGCCCGCCGACGCCGACATCCGCTTCGTCGAGCACCAGGCACGGCAGCCGGGCCCGCTCGGCGGCGATCACCTCGATGGCCAGGCTGATCCGCGCCCGCTCCCCGCCCGAGGCGACCTTGCGCAGGCTGCCGGGCGCGTATTTCGGGTTCGCGCTCACCAGGAATTCGGCCGACTCCAGGCCCTGTTCCGTTTCCGCATCCTCGAAACGAACGCATAGCCGCCCGCCCCCGATGCCCAGCGTCTCCATGCAGGCGCTCACTTCGTCCGCGAAACCCGAAGCTGCGGCGCGGCGCTGACGGCTCACCTCGCCCGCCGTCCTCTCGAACTCCTCCCGATGTCCGGCCGCCTTCTCTTCGGCAGCATCCAGGTCGTCCCGGCAGGCACTGAGCGTGGCGAGTTCCGATTTCAGTGCCTGCCAGCGGCCGGCCAGGCCTTCCGGGCGCACACGATGCTTGCGGGCCAGGTCCTGTACGAGGTTGAGCCGCTCCTCGATCTCGGCCAGGTGATCCGGATTCGTGTCGAGCGCGTCGAAATACCCACGCAAGTCGCGCATCGCATCGTCATTGATTTCCACTGCGGACTCGAGCGCCTGCCCGGCCCGGTCGAGCGCCGGATGGGCGTCGTTGATGCCGCCCAGCATGCCCTGCGCCCGGCGCAGCTCATCGGCGCCCGACATCAGGCCCTCAAGCGTTTCCGCCACGGTTTCCCGGATGGTCTGTGCCTGGGACAGTCGCCGGAACTCGGCGTCCAGCGTTTCGAACTCTCCCTCGCCCGGGTTCAGCGCATCCAGCTCCGCCAGTTGATAGCGCAGCAACTCACTGCGATTGTCGATCTCGGCGAGGTTTTTTCGCAACGCCTGCGCGGATTGCCGCGTTCGCTTCCAGGCCCGGTGCGCATCCGCCATGGATTTGCGGAGGCCCGGCGCAACTCCGTAGGCGTCAAGCAGCGCGAGTTGCACCTCCCGCCTGACGAGGCGCTGATTCTCGTCCTGGCCGTGAACGTCCACGAGGTCCCCCGCCAGTTGGCGCAACCTGTGCAGGTTTACCGGCGTGCCGTTGACGAATGCCCGCGAACGGCCGTCGCTGCCGACAATCCGGCGCAACAGGCACCGCTCCGGTTGGTCGGGGTCGGCGAGATCGTGACTGCCCAGGCACTCGAGGACGCCCGCCGCTCCCTGAATGTCGAATTCGGCGGTCACTTCCGCCCGCGGCGCCCCGGGGCGGATCAATGCCGTGCTCGCCCGCTCGCCAAGCACCAGCGCCAGCGCATCGAGCAGGATCGACTTGCCGGCGCCCGATTCGCCGGTGATCACCGTAAGGCCGCCGGCGAAGTCGATGTCCAGCGCGCCCACCAGCGCAAAGTTGGAGATGGTGAGTTGCCTGAGCAAAGCCTTGACGATCGCCGGAAAAATCACATAGTACTCGAACCTATCGCAATTGCCCCCGGCATAAGCGCCATGGCGAAAGAACAGGCGGACGACCGCGCCGAGCAGCTCTTCAAGTTGCTGGTGGAGTGCTACATCGACGACGGCCGGCCGGTGGCCTCCAAGGCCCTTGCGCAGAATCCGACCGTGCACGTAAGCGCAGCCACCGTGCGCAACATCATGGCCCGCCTGGAAGGCCGCGGCCTGGTGAAATCTCCGCATACGTCCGCAGGCAAGATCCCCACCAGCCAGGGGCTGCGTTTCTTCGTCGACAGCCTGTTGTCCGTGGAGCCCCTCGACGAGGCGGGGGTCCAGAGTCTCGAATCGCAGCTCAACTCCGACATGGCGCCGTCGAAACTGGTGGAATCGGCGTCGAAGCTCCTGGCGCTCGTTACCCAGATGACGGGCATCGTCACCCTGCCGCGCCGGGATGCCCAGGCGCTTCGGCACGTGGAATTCCTCAACCTGGACGGCGACCGGGTGCTGGTGATCCTGGTGTACAACGACCGGGAGGTGCAGAACCGGGTCATTCACGTCGACAAGCGCTACGACGACAACGACCTGTTGCACGCTTCGAACTTTCTGAACCGGGAGTTCGGCGGCCTGTCGCTGGTGGAGATCCGCCAGGAATTGCTGAACAGCATGCAGCGCGACAAGGAACGCATGGACCGGCTCCTGCAGGCCGCCCTGGATCTCGCCTCGCGGGCGTTCGAGCGCGACGAGTCGGAAGAACGCAGTTTCGTGGTCTCCGGCGAGTCGAAGCTGCTCGACATGAGCGAGGACACCGACACGGTCAGGAGCCTGTTCGAGGCGTTCTCGCGCAAGGGCACGATCCTGCACCTGCTCGACCAGAGCCTGAACACCCACGGCATCCAGCTCTACATCGGCGAGGAGTCCGGTTACCGGGTGCTGGACGAACTGAGCCTGGTGACCTCGTCCTACACCGTGAACGGCCGCATCGCCGGCGTGCTCGGGGTGGTCGGACCCACCCGCATGGCCTATCAGCGCGTCATTCCGGTGGTGGACATGACCGCGCGCATGCTGGGCAACGCCCTGAAACACCCGTGAGCCGGCGCCCGGACCGCGCCTCGCACTTTGCCGGTGTGGCCCGACCGGCTACCATGCGCTCCTGTTTTTTGCCGTGAACAATCTGCCAGGGTCGATCGGATGACGTTGCGCGCCGCCCTCATGCTCATTGCCGCTGCGGTAGTGCTGGCGGGTTGCGCCGCGTCCATGCCGAAAATGCCGAAGTTCAAGTTGCCGAAGTTGGGGATACCCAGGGTGCACAAGATCACGGTGCAGCAGGGCAACGTCATCACCCAGGAGATGATCGACAGCCTGAAGCCCGGCATGACGCGCACGCAGGTGGCGTACATCATGGGCGAGCCCATCGTGCGCAATACGTTCGACCGGGACCGCTGGGACTACATCTACACGCTCGAGATACCCGGCCGGTTCGAACAGGAAAAACGCATCAGCCTGCACTTCGAGGCAGACAAGCTCGCCTACTTCACCGGCGACTACATCCCGAGCGGCGAGCAGCCCGAAAGCGCGGAAGAAGCGGCGACCGCGGAAGGCTGACGGGGAACTGGTTTCAACGCGCCCGGCGACGACGCGCCTCTTTGGGATCCATAGCCAACGCCCGGTACAGTTCAACCCGGTCGCCCTGCCTTAGAACCGCTTCGCGATCAACCCGACGGCCGAATATGCCCACGGGCATCGACTCCAGCGGCAGCCCGGCGAACGCCTGCTTTGCACCGGCCGACTGAAGTACTTGCGCGACTGTGGCGCCTTCTTTCACCTCCAGGGCGATCAATGTCTGCCGCTCCGCGGTGCCGTAGGCAACTTCCACCCGCATGGCGTCAGCCGTCCAGTTTGTCGTGGGCGCGGCGGCAGAAGGCATCCACCATGGAATCCGCCGCGCGGGAGAACACACCCGCAAAGGCTTTTGCCAGGACCGACTTCGAGCCGCTGAAGCGGAAAGCCAGGAACAGTTCCACCTTGCAGCCCTGGTTGTCGCCGAGCTTCGAGAAACGCCACTCGCCCTCGAATTGCCGGAACGGGCCATTCACCAGGCTCAGGCGTATCGACGAGGGCGGAGCCAGTGCCGCGGCGGTGGTGAACTTTTCGGTGAACCCCTTGCCTTCGACCGTCAGGGTCGCGACGAAGCGGTCCGGTTCGCTGACCAGCAGCGCGGCGTTCCTGCACCAGGGCAGGAACTCGGGATAGCTGCCGACATCGGCGACGATTTCATAGACATCCTCCACGGCCATCGGCAGGAGCGCGGAGCGGTGCAGGTCCGGCACGGGTCAGGAGAACCAGCCCTTGAGCCTGTCGAAACCGACGATGGTCACCAGGAAAACCGAAAGGACGCCCAGGGGAGCCACCACGCCGGCCAGGATGCGCCAAAGCAGTTCCTGCGCCCTGTTGTTCAAGCGCAGTTGACTCTGTACCAGCGCCTTGGGCAGTGCATAGGCCGCGAACAGGACGATAAACAGCCCCCCGAGCGGCAGCATGATGTTCTGCGAGACGTAGTCGACGAAAGCGAAGATGGTCAGGTCGCCCACCACGTGCACATCGGACCACTCGTTGAACGACAGCACCGTGCCGATGCCGAGCAGCCAGCAGAAGCTGCACAGGGTGATGGCAACCCGCGAGCGCTTGGCGTTGTATTCCTCGACCAGATAGGCCAGGGCCGGCTCGGTGATGGAAATGGCCGAGGTGATCGCCGCGAAGCTGACCAGCAGAAAGAAGATCGCGCCGAACAGCGCGCCCAGCGGCAGGTTTCCGAATGCCAGGGGGATGGTCACGAACATCAGGCCCGGGCCCTGCCCCGGCTCCAGCCCGTTGGCGAACACGATCGGGAAGATGGCGAGCCCGGCGGCCACCGCCACCACCGTGTCCAGGGCAGCGATGGTGACCACCGTTCCCGTGATGGAGGCCGAACTCGGCACGTAGGCGCCATAGGCCATGATCGCGCCCATGCCCACGCTCAGGGTGAAAAAGGCCTGGCCCATGGCGATGAGAAACGCTTCTCCGGTTACGGAACCCCACTCGAAGCGGAACATGAAGTCCACGCCCTGGGCAAATCCGCCGCTGGTTACCCCGTAACCAAGCAGCACCAGCAGCAGGACGAACAGCAGCGGCATGAACCAGCGGATGGCGCTCTCCAGGCCCCGGATGACCCCGCGTCCGACGATGAACACGGTCACCCCCATGAAAAGCGTGTGCCAGAACACCATCTGCCAGGGGTTCGCCAGGAACTCGTTGAATGCCTGGTTGGCGTACTCGCCGGTCACCCCGTCGAAGGTGCCGTCGGCCATGCGCAGGATGTAGTAGATGGACCAGCCGGCGATGACCGCGTAGTAGGACAGGATCAGAAAGCCCGCCAGCACGCCCATCCAGCCGATCAGCACCCAGGTGGGCCGCCTGTGGTGCTGCTGGGTGAGGAAGCGCATGGTGTTGATCGGGCTCTGCCGCCCTTCCCGCCCGATGAGCACCTCCGCGAGCATGATCGGGACGCCCACCAGCGCGACGCAGGCGAGATAGACGAGCACGAAGGCGCCGCCGCCGTTCTCCCCCGCGATGTAGGGAAACTTCCAGATGTTGCCGAGCCCCACCGCGGAACCGGCGGCGGCCAGCACGAACAGCCAGCGGCTGGACCACATTCCGTGTCGTGATTCAGAACTGAATGCCATGGCAGGCCCCGCGCACCGGGTGGAGAGGCGCCGCATTTTGGCGCATAGGCCGGGAAGCCCACAAGCAGGGCGGGCTATAATCCCCAAAGGCCGCCGATTGGATGAGCACTCGCAGTGGCAACCTCAATGACCGGGTGCGCCAGGTGGCGGCCCATACCGTCCCGCCGGTTCCCATGAGCACCCAGGCAACAACAAACGCAGGCAAGGCGCCGGTGCGCCGGATCATCGCGCGCAACCGGCGGGCCGCCCGGGACTATGCCCTGGAAGAGCGCTTCGAAGCCGGGCTGGTCCTGGAAGGCTGGGAGGTCAAGAGCCTGCGTGCCGGCAAGGCACAGATTCCCGACAGCTACGTTCTGCTCAAGGATGGCGAGGCCTGGCTGTTCGGCGCCAGCATAGCGCCGCTGGCAAGCGCCTCCTCCCACGTTTCACCGGATTCGGGCCGCACCCGCAAACTGCTGCTCAATGCGCGCGAGCTGGCCAGGATCTTCACCGCCACCCAGGCCAGGGGTTACGCCTGCATCGCCACCTGCCTGTACTGGAAGAACAACCGGGTCAAGTGCGAGATTGCGCTCGGCAAGGGCAGGAAACGGCACGACAAGCGCGCCGCCCTGAAGGACCGGGAATGGTCACGCCAGAAGGAACGGCTGCTGAAAAGCGCTCGGCGAGACTGAGGCCAATGTCGAAACAGGTTGCAGCGCGGTTCCTCCGGGCCTGGTGAACCGAAATTCATTGCGCGCACCCCGGTCACGGTGATGTAGACTGAACCTGCATCGACCGGGGGGAGAGGCATGGAATTCTGCGCAGGAACGAGCAAGGGTGTCTTTGCCGTGTCGGGCGGCGCGGCAAGGCAGGTACTTTCGAGCCGCGCCGTGCGGGAACTGGTGTGCTTGGGCGGGCGCTGCTTCGCAGGTACGGACGACGGGCTTTACAGCTCGGAAGATGGCGGCCGCACCTGGGCATCGGCGGGTCTTGAGGGCCGGGAAGTGTGGCAGGTCCGGGACGACGGGCGCGGCACCCTCTACGCCGGAACAGCGCCGACCGGGCTATTCAGAAGCGAAAACCACGGCGAATCCTGGGACGAGATCGCATCCCTCGCACATCTTGCGAAGGAAGGCGGATGGCTCATTCCACTGGATCCGCCGATTGAGGCCCGCGCCCGGGCCCTGGTCGTCTCCGGCAAGCACATACGCGTTGGCGTCGAGGTAGGCGGCCTCGCCCTGTCCGAAGACGCGGGCGAGACCTGGTCGGCGGCGCTGCCCGGCGACAATCCCGACCTGCACATGCTGTTCGCGCACCCGGCCAGGCCGGAAACCCTGTTTGCGTCAACGGGGTACGGCCGCCTGTGGGGCGAAGCGGAGCACTTGGAGGGCAACGCCGGGGTGTTTCGCTCCGACGATGGCGGCGCCACCTGGGCCTACGCATGGAAAGGCGTCACACCCCGATATTCCCGGCCGATGTGCGTCGATCACCGTCCGCCATACGGACTGACGGTCGGCAGCGCACCCACGGCGTTCTCGAATCACCGCCAGGAATCGGGCTCGCAGGCCATGCTTTTCCGCTCCGAGAACGGCGGCGATTCCTGGCGCTCGCTGTGCGACGAAGCCCACTCGCCGAGTGCCGCCAACTTCCACGGGCTGACGGTGGACCCCGACGTTCCGGGTGGGGTGCTGGTGGGCACGGACACCGGGGAAGTCTGGCGCGTCAGCGACACCGCCGAGTGGGAACTGTTCGGCGAGGGCATGCCGACCGTACTGTCGCTTGCGGCGGCGGGCTGACCACAGGCTTGTCGGGCTCGTAGGGGTTCCCTGGCGCTGCACCGGGCCGATTTCCGCTGGTATGCTGGAAGATCATTGAAATGTCGGGCAGGACTGCATGGCAACGGACATCGCGATACTGATCCTGGCGGCGCTGGTGGTGGGGTTTGCGCTGCACAAATCCGACGACACCGATTTCCAGGTGGCCGTCGTTCCGGTGGCGGCGCTGCTGCTGTTCTGGCTGTTGCCCGATGGGCAGCGAGCGGCGGTCGGCTACGGCATCGCGCTGGGTACGCTCGCCTACGTCGCCGTCTTCCTGTTCAACAGGATGCGCAGGATGCCGATGCCCGAATACCCGGTTTCGAGCCCGGCAACCGCTGCGGCCGGCGAGCCCGAGTTCAGGTCACCCACGGCCGGCGCCGCGGTATCCCGTACGCCCGGCGGCCCCGACGGCCCCTACTATTTGCCCAACACCCCGGAAAAACTCAGGATCGCCGCAAAGGAGACCGCCGGTGAGCGAATGAACTTCGCCGGTCGCGTTCTGCGCCAGGACGGGACCCCGGTCGAGGGCGCCTGCATCGAGATCTGGCACGCGGACGGCAACGGCGACTACGACTATGATGACTACAACACCCGCGGTCACCAGTTCACCAACGCCAACGGCGAATTCCTGTTCGAGACCGTCAAGCCTCGCGGCTACGGCAGGCGCTCCCTGTCGCTGATCGGCACCATCGATTTCCGCTCGGCCCACATCCACGTCAAGATCCGGATCGACGGCGATACCTTCACCACCCAGGTGTGGTTCCCCGACGACCCCAGGAACAGCCGGGACATCGCCTACTGGAACTTCAAGAGCACCAACGTGGTCAGCTTCGACCACGACGCGCCGGTGCCGACCGCACGCTTCGATTTCGTTGTTTGACTTCAACCGGCCCGCCCACGCTTCCCTGACCGAGCGACTTGCCGGAGGGACAAAGACACCTTATTTTCGTCTGCCCTCTCCAGCACTGGACTCGATCATGATCGATCCGTTTTCCGCAGCGGTCGAACTTGCCGCCGCCGTCCGGAACAGGGACGCAAGCTCCCTGGAACTCACGGACATGTACATCGATCGCGTCGAGCGCTACGACGAACAGACCAATGCCGTCGTCGTGCGTGATTTCGAGCGCGGCCGCGAGGCCGCCCGGGCCGCCGACAAAGCCCTGGCGCGTGGCGGCGATGCCGGGCCGCTGCACGGCGTTCCGATGACGGTCAAGGAGGCCTACAACGTCACGGGCCTGCCCACCACCTGGGGCGTTCCGGAACTCCGCCACAACATCGCGGCCGAGGACGCCGACTACGTTCGCCGCCTGAAAGCCGCGGGCGCCGTGATTTTCGGCAAGACCAACGTGCCGCTGAACCTTGGCGACTTTCAGAGTTTCAACGAGATTTACGGCACCACCAACAATCCCTGGGACCTGGCCCGCACGCCAGGCGGGTCGTCGGGCGGGTCGTCGGCCGCTCTCGCCGCGGGGCTGACCGCCCTGGAGGCGGGTTCCGACATCGGCGGATCAATTCGCAACCCGGCCCACTTCTGCGGCATCTACGGCCACAAGCCCACCTGGGGCATCGTTTCCGACGAGGGTCACGCGCTGCCGGGCATGGTCGCACCCACGGATATCGCCGTGGTCGGCCCCATGGCCCGTTGCGCCGAGGACCTGGCGCTGTCGATGGATATCGTCGCCGGCGCCGGGCGCACGGACCGGGACGGCTGGCAACTCAATCTGCCGCAGCCGGCAAGGGCCCGTCTGAGCGACTTCCGGGTCGCCATTCTCACCAACCACCAGCGCGCCCCCGTGTGCACCGAGATGGCGGACCGGGTGCAACAGATCGGCGACAGGCTCGCCCGTCTGGGCGCCACCGTCTCCGACCGCGCGTTGCCCGACATCGACCTGGAGGAAAGCTTCGAGGCCTACACCAGCCTGCTCTGGGGCGTGATGGCGTTCAATCTCACCGAAGAGGAGAAGGAAGAGTTGCGCCTGGCCCGGGCGGCCGGCGCCGCGGACGACAGCATTCCGGGCACCCTCGTGCGCTTCGGGGTGCAGGAACACGGCGAGTGGGCCGGGTTCAACAATCGCCGTTTCGCACTACGCAAGGCCTGGCAGGCGTTCTTCCGGGACTGGGACATCCTCGTCTGCCCGCAGATGGCGACCGATGCCTTCCCGCACGATCACGGCGAATACCTCGAGCGGCGCATCGCCGTCGACAACGAAACCCAGGACTACTTCCAGCAGATCTTCTGGTCCGGCACCGTCACGGTCGCTCACCTTCCCAGCACGGTGTTTCCCACCGGCCTTTCCAGGGGCGGCCTGCCCATCGGCCTGCAGGCCGTGAGCGGCGAATACCGGGACTACACGACGATCGAGTTCGCCAGGCTGATGGCCGAAGAGATCGGCGGTTTCACGCCGCCACCCGACTTTCCGTAGCACCTTCTATTGAACAACCGCCGGTACCGAACAGCGAGTTCGTATACGGGGCTTCCCTTTCGGCGCACGGCCACATCATCCTGCTGTATGTAAGGCTTTCGGACGAGCTTAACGCGCCGAAAGGGAAGCCCCGTATACGAACTCTTTCCCGTAATCCGGCGTTGTTTCCTCGAGCGAGAGCGAATATGCGCTTCAAGGCTACGGTTCAACGTTTAACCGCGCGCATTCGGCGGCAAAGCGCATGGCTTCTTCGTCTCCGCCGATGGTCAGGCCGGTGACGCCGCAGTCCTCCCAGTCGCGGAAGCGGCGGCGGATGCGCTCCCTGGGCCCGATCAGGGCGCCCTGGTCGACGAACTCGTCGGGTACGGCGGCGACCGCTTCGTCCTTGCGCCTGGCCAGGTAAAGTTCCTGAATGCGCTCCGCGGCGTCGCCGTAGCCCCGGCGCACCATCATTTCCTTGTGGAAATTCTTGTTTCGGTGGCCCATGCCCCCGACGTACAGGGCGACATTGGGCTTCAGCCGGGCGAGAGCCCCGCGCACGGCCTCGGCGGAGTCCTCGGTCACCATCACCTGGGTGCCGGCCTGTGCCTCGAATTCGGCACGGGTCTTGCCGGCCCGCGCCAGTCCCTCGTCGATCCAGTCCTGGTAGAGATGGGCGCTTTCCGGAACATAGCCCAGCGGCAGCCAGCCGTCGGCGATCTCGGCTGTCAGGCGCACCGTTGATTCCATGCCCGTGCCCAGCCAGACGGGAATGTCCGGGTTCATGTGCAGAATGGACTTCAGGGGCTTGCCCACGCCCATCGCCCCGTCTCCTTCATAGGGCAGGCTGATCTCGACGCCGTCGTGGGTCACCGGCTCTTCCCGGGCCCAGATCTTCTTCATGATGGCGACGTAGTCCTTGAGGCGGTAGTAGGGCCGCCCCCACGGCTGCCCGTACCAGCCCTCGACGATCTGCGGGCCGGAGACGCCGATGCCGCAGATCACCCGGTTGCCGCCGGCGAGCTGATCCAGCGTCGCCATGGCCATGGCCGCGTTGGCGGGCGTTCGCCCGGCGAGCTGGATGACCGCGGTGCCCAGGCGGATGCGTTCGGTATGGGCTGCCAGGAAGGCGAGGGGCGTGACTGCATCGGAGCCATAGGCCTCAGCAGTCCACACCGAATCGTAGCCCAGCCGTTCGGCGAGCTGCACCTTCGCAAGCGGCAGGGCCATCTTGGGGCCGGAGTAGCCGAGCATGAGTCCGAGTTTCACGTTGCCTCCTTGTCGTTCGAGTGATTGCAGTTTCTCCAGGCGATGGCGTGGAGAAGGAGTGGTGTCCTATTCCGTTTCCGCCTTTGCGGCCGCCACCATTTCCCTTACGTCGGCGAGCAGCCGTTTGGCATCGTAGACCACGCCGTCCTTGATGGTGTAGCGGATGCCGCCCGCCCGTTCCATCTGTCCGGTCTCCCGGTTCAGGCGCTGGTGCCCCGTGCCGTACAGAACCTTGAAGTTGGCGAGCGGATTGTCGTCGACGACGACCAGGTCGGCCTTCTTGCCGAGCTGAATCGAGCCGGTCTCGCCGTCGATGCCCAGCAGTTCCGCGCCGTTGATGGTGGCGGATTGCAGCACCTCGAGCGGGTGGAAGCCGGCTTCCTGCAAGAGCTCCAGTTCGCGGACGTAAGCGAACCCGTACAGCTTGTAGATGAACCCGGCATCCGAACCGACGGTTACCCGGCCGCCGGCGTTCTTGTAATCGTTGATGAACCGCATCCAGCGCCGGAAGTTGCGCTTCCAGGCGATCTCGTCCGCGGTGGTCCAGTCGAAGAAATAGGAGCCGTGCACCAACGGGTTCGCCTCGAAGATCTCCATGATGTGCGGCAGGGTGTACTCGTCGTGCCACTCGGCGAGCTTGGCCCGCATCAGGTCGCGGTTCGCCTCGTAGATGGTGAGGGTCGGGTCGATGGTGAAATCGAGGCCCACCAATTCGGCGATGGTCGCCTCCCAGGTCTCGGAGCCGGGCTCGGCGGCCTGCACCCACAGGCGGCCCGCCTCGCCGAAGCGGTGCTGCTCGTCGTAGTAGTTGTAATCGTAGGGGTAGTGCTGGACGCGGCGGTCGTCGAACATGGCCTCGGGCAGGCCATACCAGTGCTCCATACTGTCGAGGCCCATGCGGGCGCTGTCGAGCACATTGGTGCGCACCACCGATAGCTGGGCGTGGTGATACGCGGTCTTCATGCCCAGGTCTTTCGCCTCGTCGATGGCCGCCTCGATCAGTTCGGGCGCCGCGCCCAGGAACTTGACGCCGTCGGCACCGGTCCGGTGCACGCTCGTGATCCACTCCCGGGCGGCCTCCGGAGACTCGAGCTGATCGGGGAACCGGGCGTGCACCATCATGCGGGGCGCCGCGATCTCGTTGCGTTCGCTCCGCGCCTTGTGCTCCAGCGTCCACCTCAGCCCCATCACGGCGCCCACATCCCGCACGGTGGTGATGCCGTGCGCCAGCCAGAGCTTGAGCACGTATTCCGGGGCGGTCAGCCTGCCCGAGTAAGCGTGGTTGGTGGAGCCCATGTGCACGTGGGCGTCGACAAATCCGGGCACGACGAATTTTCCCGCGGCGTCGATGATGCGGGTCTCCCCGCCTGTCGCCGCATCGTCGGAATGAAAGCCGCCGGTGCCGGCGCCGTGCAGGCCGACGATGCGGTCGCCGGTGATCTCGATGGTGACCGGCCCCCTGGGCGGGGCGCCCGCGCCATCGATTATCGTGGCGTCCCGGATGACCAGGCTGGGAAAGGGCCCTTCGCTCTCGTCGCCGCGGGGCGGAGCGGCGGGCGGCATTTCCACGCCGAGCGCGAGCGCCGCCGAAATCGCCTCTTCGCCGGGTTCCACCTCTTCGGCGCCCGACGAGAGCGCGGCGGTCGCGAGCCCGAGCAGGAGTGTTAGCCTGATGATCATGCAGCCTCTCCGTGTCCATGGCATCGTCTCAAAGGCCGCGCCTCCGTGGCAACCCGGCGAACGCCGCCTGTGCCTCCAGCGTGCCGCGACACTTGTGCAATGCATTCCTTCCAGTTCGTCCCGGTGAGCGAATCCATCGTCGCGATGCTGCGGGAGCAACCGGCCCGTCACTCGCGCAAAGCAACCTACCGGAAAAAATGTCACCATCGCGCCTTTGCACCCGGTGAATCGACGCCATGCCAACATCCGACAGCCTGCGGGACCTCGACCGGCGACAGTACCTGCACCCCTTCACCGACCTTGCGGCCTACCGGAAGAGCGGCGGGCGCGTCTACGCGAAGGGTGAGGGAATCTACATAGAGGATGTCGAAGGCAGGCGGCTGCTCGACGGCATGTCGGGGCTGTGGTGCACGAACCTCGGTTACAGCCAGCCGAAGATCGTCGACGCCGTCGCCGGGCAGCTCGAGCGCCTGCCGTACTACAACAGCTTCTTCGGATGCACCAACGAGGCCGCGGTCAAGCTCGTCAACGCCCTGCTCGAAATCGCGCCGCCCGGTTTCAACCACGTCTTTCTCACTAATTCCGGATCCGAAGCCAACGACACGAACATCCGCCTGGTGCACCGGTACTTCGACCTGATCGGCAAACCCGAAAAGAAGATCATCCTGAGCCGGGAAAACGCCTATCACGGCAGCACGATCGCGGCGGCGAGCCTCGGCGGCATGGACACCATGCACGCCCAGTTCGACCCGCTGCCCTACGTGCACCACGTCCGGCAGCCCTACTGGTTCGGGGAAGGCGGAGACCTCGCGCCCGACGAGTTCGGAATCCGTGCCGCCGAAGCCGTCGCCGAGAAGATCGACGAGCTGGGCGCTCACCGGGTGGCGGCCTTCATCGGCGAGCCGGTGCAGTGCGCGGGCGGGGTGATCGTACCGCCCGAGACCTACTGGCCCGCGGTACAGAAGATTCTCGACGATCGCGACGTGCTGTTCATCAGCGACGAGGTGATCTGCGCTTTCGGCCGACTGGGCCGCTGGTTCGGTTTCGAGCATTTCGGGACCCGGCCGGACCTGGTCGCGTTCGCCAAGGGGGTCACCAACGGATACCAGCCCCTGGCCGGCGTGATCGTGGGCGACCGCATCGCCGACGTGCTGACCGGCGGCGGGGGCGAGTTTGCCCACGGTTTCACCTGGTCCGGCCACCCGGCAGCCTGTGCGGCCGGTGTCGCTACCCTGGGGCTGTACCACGAACTGGCAACCAACGAGTACGTGGCCCGGACCATTGCGCCCTACTGGTCGGCGCGCCTGGCAGAACTGGAAGGCCATCGCGTGGTGGGTGAGGCGCGGTCGCTGGGGATGCTGGGCTGCATCGAACTGGTACGGGACGCGCCGACCCGCACCCGTCTGGAGGCACAGCACAACGCGGGGCTGATCTGCCGCGACGCGGCCGTCGACTCGGGCCTGATGCTGCGCGCGGTGAAAGACACCATCATCAGCGCGCCGCCGCTGGTCTGCACGAAGGAAGAGCTGGACGTGCTGTTCGACCGCCTGCTGCAGGCGCTCGACATCACCGCCGCTCATTATGGTATCAATTGAGGTGATCGAGACACGGAACGGAAAACATGCACAAACCGCCGTTTGCCCGGCAACCGGATCGGGGCGTCCGGCAACCCGGCCCGCGCTTCCGAAAGGGCCGCCTGTCTGATTCTCGGATAGCAGCCGCGCCGGCAGCAAGCGCTCAGGGAACGCGGATGACTTCGCCGGCCCACAACCGCTTCAGGAAGTCGACCAGGGGCAACACCTGAACGTCGTCCCAGAGCGCGGCGCGTTCGCCGAGGTACACGCCATAGCACTTTGTCCGTTCCCTGCCGATGTCTTCCGCGACCCGGTGCAAACCCCGGTTGAAGCGCTTCTCCCACCGCGCGGCCGCCTTGATCTCGATGGCGACGAACCCTTCCACCGTCTCGCAAAGCACATCCACCTCGACGCCGTCATAACTGCGCCAGAACGAGAGCCCGTAGTCAGTACCGGAATACCCGAGCCAGGCGCGCAATTCGTTGAGCACGAAGGTTTCCGCCAATGGGCCCATCTCCTCACGCGTCGGGGGATAGGCAAGCCGGCCGCCGAGCGCACGCGCGACGCCGGAATCGAAGAAGTAGAACTTGCTCTCCCGTACCTGCTTGGTGGCCGACTTCAGCTTCCACGCGGGCAGCCAGAACCCCAGCAGCGTATCGGTAAGAATCTCGAAATGGTTCTGTACGGTGCGGCGATTGATGCCGGCGTCGCGGGCGATGCCGGTGGCATTGGTTACCTGGCCGTTCTGGCGCGCCGCAATCTCAAGAAAGCGTGCGAAAGCACCGAGATTGCGTGTCAGCGCTTCGGCCTGAATCTCCTGAACGAGGTAGGTTTCGGCGTAGGTGCGCAGGTAGTCCTGCGGTGCCTCGGCGGTGACCGCCATCGGCAGCATGCCGAATCGCAGGGCCCGGCCCGTGTCGATCTCGAACGGGAGTTCGGCCGATACCAACGGGTACATCGATGTCGTGACGGCCCGGCCCGCCAGCAGATTGACACCGCCGCGCCGCAGCTTGCGTGCGCTCGACCCTGAGAGAATGAAACGCAGCCCATGGCCCTCGATCAGGCGATGCACCTCGTCCAGCAGTTGGGGAACCTTCTGAACCTCGTCGATCACGGCCCAGTCGCCCGGGGACAACGTCGCAAGCTCACGGTACAGCGAGTGCGGGTCCTTGCTCAGTCGCAGCGTTTCCCGGGTGTCGAGCAGATCATAGGTGATGGTGTCGGGAAACCGGTCGCGAATCCAGGTTGACTTTCCGGTTCCGCGCGGGCCGAAGAGCAGGATCGATTGGTTAGGGGTTGGAAGAAATCTGGTATACATAGGTGCCAATTCTACCGGAAAATTGTCCGTTACATGTTCAATTTTCCGGTTTCTTCGGCATCGATTCGAAACGAAGCGGAATTTCGCGTTCTTTGGACAAACGCCAACGCCCGCCGGCAACGTCCGCCAGCAGCGGTTTCAACCGTCCGCGCGGTAAGGGGACAGGGATTCGCCCTCCACCGTGACCCTGTGCATCAGGCGCCGCTCACCGGGGTAGTCGTTGAGCGCGTAGTGCCAGGTGGCGCGATTGTCCCAGAACGCGACGCTGCCAACCTCCCAGCGGAACCGGCAGGTGTGCTCCTCCAGGGCGGCGACGCCGTAGAGGTATTCCAGTAACGGGCGCGACTCTTCATCGGTCCAGCCGTCGATGCGAACGGTGAAACCCGGGTTCACGTAGAGCGCCGGCCTGCCCGTGCGCGGGTGCCGTATCACCATCGGATGCAGGGCGTCCTGCGTGGCTTTCCCGGCGTTGTGGTAGCGGTCGTCCCCATGCCTGGCGTAAGCGGCGCCTTCGCCGAAGACGTGGCGGCTTGAGTGCACGGCGCAGAGCCCTGCCAGGGTTCGCCTGAGGCCCGGTGACAGCGCTTCGTAGGCCTTGTACATGCTGGCGAACAGGGTGTCGCCACCGGTACCGGGCACTTCGAGCGCATACAGCATCGAACCGAGCGCCGGCGCCTGGTCGTAGGAGTGGTCGGTGTGCCAGCTGCCGCCGACATTGTGTTCGTGGCGAGGCTCCTTGAGCACCATGGCCACCTGCGGATGCCCCGGCACGGGCGTGAAGAAACGGTTTACGTTGATCGGGCCGAAACGCCGCGCCGCGGCCAACTGATCATCCGGGGTCAGCGTCTGGTTGCGGAGAAACACCACGCCGAAATCCGCCTGTGCATCGGCGATGGCTTCCACCTCTTCATTGGAAACGGACTGCAGGTCGACACCGTCGATCTCGGCGCCGCAGCCGTTGTCCATGGGTCTGATTTCCATTGCCGCTGCTCCCGATACCCGCCCCGATGCGGGCGGGGCGCGGAAGCATACCCCAGACCGCTGTCGCAATGCGCGGCGGCAGCCAACATGCAGGATTTATCTCGATGAATGACTAACGTACTGTCGACCGGGCGGTTCGGGTCATGCCGACAAAGCGAATTCCGATTCGCCACGCCAAAGGTATCGTCTCAAGCGAGCCGACGAATTGGTGGAGGCGGCGGGAGTCGAACCCGCGTCCGCTGGCACGCCGCAATCGGCTCTACATGCTTAGATTCCGTCTATTGATTTAGCCTCGAACGACCCGGCGGTCAGGGTGTTTTCGGCGAGCTCGATTGGTTTTAACGCCTTGGCCCCGAGCGAGGCCGCCGCGCGATCCTGCTGCCTTGCCGTCGAATTCACCCCGCAGGAGAGGGATCGTCGACGTTAGCGGGCGTTTAGGCCGCTAGTGCGTAGTTTTCGTCGTTGGCAACTATTACAGTTGCAGCGATTGATTAACGAGAGTCACTACCCTCTCGGCATGCACCTCTTGCTTTGTTACCCGCGTCGAAGCCATGTCGCCCCCAAACGCGCGAAG
>CAZWZH010000104.1:0-13910 GCA_964638775.1 uncultured Pseudomonadales bacterium | reverse complement strand
GGATGCCTCCAGGTGCTTGTAGACGAGTTGTTCGGCGAAGAAGTGCTCGTCCTTCTCGTTCCTGATGATCTCCAGCCAGGTGCGGTCCGGATCGATCCTTCGCGCCTTGACCTCCAGGTGGCGCAGCACGATGTTGAACTGTTTCCAGCCCCATTCGTGGTAGTTCGGAACCCGGTTGAATCCCGGGGCGCCACGCGCGATCCGGCGCAGGTGGATACTGTTCTCCGGGAACAGGTATTTCTTTTCCATGAGCGCATTGAAGACGTCCGCGCCAATGGCGTAATCCCCCTGCTCCCGCTGCGGAAAGTCCTCATTGAGGAAACGGCGATATTCCTCGAGTGCGGCAATGCCTTCACTGCCGGCGGTGAGCAGCCGGTCGCGTAGCGCATCATCCGATACGCGCTCGGCGAACCCGGGAAGTTCGTTACTCAATACAAGCGCAAAGCCGTCGACGAAATCGTTGGCCAGTTCCACCCAGCGCGCAATGTGCTGATCGAGATTGGTCTCGGCATTGCGCAGGCGCACCCGCAGCAATGCGAGGTCGTCCACCAGTTCGGCCGCCCGGGTGTCCACGGGCCTCGGGTCGGCGAGTATCTTGTAGGCGACGTCGCGGTTGTTGAGGTAGACCTTGGGGTCCTGGCGCCAGCGCTGCACGCGCTCGCCTTCGATGATCTGCGACTCAAGCAGGCTCTTCAGGAAGCGCCAGTCGATGTCCTGCACGAAGGCGAGCCTGTCCCGGTCGATGGCCTCGAGCTCGACGAGCAGGTCGCGGGACACCTGCACCCGGCGCGCGAACCTGTCCGCGCTCATCGTGTCGGGCTCGCGGTCTGCGCCAACGCCGCGCACTTCCTCCAGGTAGCGGTCGACCAGCGCCTCGAATCCCGGATCGAGACGTTCCTGTCCCAGGCCCGCAACCGCGCCGGCGGCAAGGAGCGTCGTGACGGAAACCATCACGAGAAGTTTGTTTACGCGCATGTGTTTTCCTCCCGGTCACTGGTGGGTCGGCGCCTCATTCCCGGTGACTCGCCCAGTGACAGGTGGCGAAGGGAAGGTGTGAGGCGCTGATTTTCAAATCGGGGCTACCCCTTCCCGAACTCCTGTTCGAGATCGTGGAACATTTCCTCGCGGACCAGCACCACCGGCAGGAAGCCGATCTTGTAGACCCGGTCGTGGAAGTCCTTCAGCGTGCCCTTCTGGTCGAGTTCGCGCATCTTCTGGAAGTAGTCTTCACGCAGCAGCATCCACTGGAAGTAGCCCAGCGTCGGGGCGGACACGGTGGTGCCCACCCGAGACGCAATGCCGTCGATGTTGATCTGGGCGCCGCGGCGCACGAAGCCGATGGTGTTCGACTCGAGGTCCACAGCCTCCTCGTAAGCCATGCGGCCGGTGTGCAGGCCGGAATCGATGATCACCCGGCCCATGCGCCAGAGTTTGGCGCGCAGGTATTCCAGTTCGTAGACATCCTGCTTGTCCTCCGGGAACCAGCCGTATTTCGGGTCCGGCGTCAGCTCCCACTCGATGTAGTAACACCAGGACTGGTTCGAATAGCTGCTCTCGTAGACCCGCAACGGCCGGTCGAGGGTATTCTGGTAGAGGCGCTGCAGGTGATGCCCCGGGTATACCTCGTGGGTGGCGATCACGTACATGAAGGACGCGTCCTTCTCGGTGAGGTTGCTGTCGGCGATGTGCTCCGGCCAGTCCGGGCTGATCGGGATAATGGTCCAGGCCGCCTTGCGGAAGGGGGACGCGACGGGCACGCCCGGGCCGAAACCCCACCATTGCGATGCCCAGCGGCTCGGATCCGCCGCTTCCATGATGGCGTCGTCGTCGTCCCAGGGAATGGTGACCAGGTCATTGTCGATCACCCAGTCGCGCGTCGCCCGGGAAGCCTCCAGGTGCTTGTAGACGAGTTGCTCGGCGAAGAAATGGTCCTGCTTCTCGCGCTTGACGATCTCGAGCCAGGTGCTTTCCGGATCGATGCTGCGCCCCTTGGCCTCCAGGTGGCGCAGGACGATGTTGAACTGTTTCCAGCCCCAGTCGTGATAGTTCGGAACCCGGCTGAATGCCGGGGCGCCCCTTGCGATCCGGCGCAGGTGGATGCTGTTCTCGGGAAAGAGGTATTTCTTCTCCATCAGCGCATTGAAGACGTCCGCGCCAACGGCGTAATCGCCCGGCTCCCGCTGCGGCAGGTCCTCGTTGAGGAAACGGCGGTATTCCGCGAGTGTGGCAATGCCGTCGTTGCCTGCGGCAAGCAGCCGGTCGCGCAGCGCGCCATCCGATACGCGATCGGCAAACGGGGGCAGCTCGTTGTGCAATACCAGCTCGAAGCCGTCGATGATTTCGTGGCACAGTTCCACCCAGCGCGGTATGTGCTGATCGAGATTGGCCCCGGCATTGCCGAGACGCACTCGCAGCAACTCCAGGTCGCCGACGATTTCGGCCGCCCGGGTGTGCACGGGCCTCGGATCGGCCACGATCTTGTAGGCGACCCTGTTGTCGAGGTAGACCCTCGGATCCTGGCGCCAGCGCTGCACGCGCTCGCCTTCTAAGACGTTTGTATCGAGCAGGCTCTTCAGGAAGCGCCAGTCGATGTCCTGCACGAAGGCGAGCCGGTCGCGGTCGATCGCCTCGAGTTCCCCGAGCAGGTCGCGGGATACCTGTACCCGGCGCGCGAAACTGTCCGCGCTCATCGTGTCCGGCTCCCGGTCAGCACCGACGCCGCGCACTTCCTCCAGGTAGCGGTCGACCAGCGCCTCGAATCCCGGGTCGAGACGATCCTGTGCCATGCCGGAAACTGCGCCGGCGGCCAGCAGCGTGGCGACCGAAATCAGGACCGGCAGTTTGTTGAAACGCATTTGTTTTTCCTCAGTCAGTCGGTGAATTGACGGCCCGCTTCCGGCAATTCGCCGAGCGCCGGGTGGCGAAAAAATGAAATACGCGACGTAACGGGAATCAGTTCGGGGGTCAACACTCCGTTCTACCCACAGTTACCGGCAGTGTGTTACCCATAGCATGCTGCACGGCTTACCGGCCGCACCCGTTCATGAACAGGTGCGGCCGGAGTTCTCGTAACATCTACTCTCGGATCGACTCAGAAGCCTGTCGATACGCCCACGAAGAAGCTGCGGCCCACGGGGTCGTAGAGGTGGACGTTGACATTCAGGTCGCCGGCAGCCTGGTAGGCCCAGACCGGCGGCTGCTTGTCAAACAAGTTGTTGATGCCGAAGTTGATCGAGGTCTTGCCCCAGAAATCCCAACTGCCGTTCAGGTTGACGATGACCACGGGCGACTGCGTGCCGACCTCGTTCGGATTCGCATCCGGGTGCAGCTTCATTTTGCCGACGTAGTTCATCTCCGGGCTCAGGCGCACCGGGCCCGAGGCCCAGTTGACCCGCAACAGGCCCCGGAAACCCGGTGATGGACGAATGGGCCCGCTGGAGCAGGTGCCGGCGTAATAGCCCGCGCAGTCGATCACGGGAAGGCTCGGCAACTGCTGACGCTCGTTCGTGAACTGCCAGGACCAGTACGTCTGAACGTCCAGGGTCGCGCCCCGGTTGGGCAACGCCATCCAGGTGGGCACGTTTTCGAAGCGGTACGTGGCCGAGAGGTCCAGGCCGTTCACGTCGCGTTCGGCAAGGTTCAGGAGCGGCGCGATGATTTCATCGATGTTGCCGTGCTGGTCCCGGACGATGGCCTGGCAGGAAACCGCGCTGTTGTCCAGGTTGGTGAAGCAGTCGTTGAGCAGCCCCTGGCCGTCGACCTGATCGACCGTATTGGTCATTTCGATCTGGTAGTAGTCCACCGACATGGTCAGCCCGGACAGGAACGACGGCGAGAGCACGAAACCTACCGTGAGGGTATCGGCCTCTTCTTCGGCCAGGTCGGGGTTGCCGCCACCGATCAGGCTGTATCCCAATCGCGTATCGACGAACGTGTCAATGTTCTGGGCTGGCACACCTTGCTGAACGCACAGGTCCTTCGTGGCTTGCGATGGGTTCTGTATGGCTGCGCAAGGGTCGTTCACCGGCCTGAAGCCGGCGGTGATCGGCCTGTACAGTTCGTCCAGGTTGGGCGCGCGAATAGCGGTGCTGTACCCGGCCCGGACTTTCAACTGCTCGTTGACGTCCATGTCCAGAGAGGCGCTCCAGGTGATCACGGAACCAACGGTCGAGTAGTCGGCGTAGCGGAACGCGCCCTCAACCGCCAGGCCGTCAAGGCCCATCTGGTCGTTCAGGACCGGTATCCTTGTCTCGCCGAACAGCTCGTAGAGGTCGTAGTCACCCTCTTCGACCGTTGGCGCCGGGGTGGAGATGTCACCGCGCAACAGCGCATCGTTCGGCCGGACGGTTTGCGATTCCTTGCGGTATTCCGCGCCGAACGCCGTGGCGACGGAGCCGGCGGGCAACTCGAACAGGTCGCCGGCGACCGAGGCGCCCGCAACCCGCCGCTGGAACCGGTACTCCGTAACGCTGTCCGTCTTCAGGTAGTCGGCCATCTCCGGTGTCAGCGTATCCGTGCCGAAGATGTTTATGGGCACGCAACCGCGGACCTCAACGCGGCAGGACACACTGCCGTCCGCATTGATCACGGGATCGAGGCCGAGCGTGAGCGCCGACCTGGACAGCACACCGGCGAGTGTGTGGATCGACTCGTTCTGGGAGTACTGATAGAACGCATCCCAGGTCCAGTTGTTGTCGCCGATGTCGAAGCTGCCGCGCAACCCGGAGGTGATGAGGAACGCGTCGATGTTGAAATCGAAGTGACGCGGACCGAATCCCTCGAAGCGCCGGCCGAGCCCGCTGACCGTGTAGTTGCCGTCGCCGTCCTTGTCCCAGTAGTTCGCATTCTGCGCCCAGAATCGCTGCAGCTCGGGACTGAACAGGGGGTTGTTGGCCGCATCCGGGATGACGACAGTGCCCGGCCGTTGGCCGAAGCTGGCCGGCGAGACAGCCAGGGGCGCCATCTGGTAGTCCTGCTGATAGTTGACGTAGAAGGCCTGGGCATACGCCTCGATCCGCTCGTTGAACTCGTGGTTGCCGATGGCGCTGACCTGGTAGCGTTCTATGGGCCGCAGCAGGTAATTGGTGCCCGCGTAATTGAACTTGTCGAGATCCCAGCAGTACGGCACCGGTCTGCCGCCCGTGTCGAAGCGCACCCCGCCGATCGCACCCGGGCAGTGGCCGTCTGAATTGCTGAGGTCGACGCCGCTGATCTGCGGGAAGTCCGCCGGCTGTATCCCGATCCGGGTGCCCGGAATCCAACTGGCTCCGAACTCCAGGTGCGTACCGTCCGGACCGGCCCACAACGGTATTGCGGAGAAATCCCGCTCGTTGCCGAGGATGGTGCCGCGCTCGGACCAGGAAAGCGCGATCGCCATGTTGCTGCTGCCGTCGTCGGTGCCGACGCCGAGCACGACATCCGCACGCTCCGTCTCGCCGCCGCCCCGGTCGCTATCGCCACGCTGGTAGCGGCCCGTGGCGCCCCGGATGTCATCGCGCAGGCGGAAGTTGACGACGCCGGCCAGCGCGTCCGACCCATAGACGGCGGAGGCGCCGCCCGTGACGATTTCAACCGACTCGAGCAGCATGTCGGGGATGGTGGCGAGGTCCACAATGCCCGAGTTCAAGCGCCTCTGGGCGCGGTCCTGGGACGGGATGTAGCGGCGGCCGTCCACCAGCACCAGGGTTCGCGACGGGCCCAGGCCCCGCAGGTCGGCGCTCATCGCCGCGCCACCGTACTGGTTCGTGCTGGAGGTGGTATCCGGCTTCAACTGGGGCATCCGGTTCACGGTCTGCTCCAGGGTCAGGTAACCGATATTCTGGATCTCTTCCATGCTGATGGTGGCCACCGGGCTTACCTCGACGAAATCGCGGTCGCGCCGCAGGCGGGAGCCGGTGACGATGATCTCCTCGACGATGGAAGGTTCCTCCGCATTGGCGACAGTGGCGGTAAGGCCCGCGCCCGCGGCTACGCTTGTAATCAGGGCGCATTGCACTGCCTGGCTGATTGGCTTGAGACGGTGATTCATCAACAAATTCCCCCTAACTGGCTTCAGGTGCGGCCAGTGGCGGGCAGTCGAACATCCCACGTCAGGCCAACTGCAAAGCTCACTGGCTGCTGTCGGTAAACCTCGGCCCATCGCCATCGAAACGACGTCGACTTGCCGAGCTGAACCCCCCTTGCGTGTGCGTCACATCAGTGCGCTTTTACGCTTGGTCATACTATGGTTTGCGGGTTCAAAGGTGTCAATAGCTTTCTGGGCGCATGCAGCACGCCAGACCGCCTAGCGCACAAATTATGACCCCATACTATCCGGCTCCAGCACCGCTCGAGCAGTAACGGCTTGCTGACCAAACCGGGAACGGCACGCCGGAAGCGAAGGGCGCGTCCATTGTGCCGGCCGTCACTCTCCGACCGGCTCGACCCTCAGAAGCGCGCCACGATCGTGATCGGTAAGCAGGTAAAGCAGGCCGTCCGGGCCCTCGCGAACCTCCCGGATGCGCTGGCCCAGCGAGAGCAGCAGGGACTGGCGGTCGCGGGGCAAACCTTCCGGAGTCAGTGTTATCCGGTGTAGCTGCGCGCCGCGCAGGCCACCGACGAAAGCGTGGCCATGCCAGTCGCTGAAGCGCTCTCCCATGTAAATTGCCAGGCCGCCCGGCGAAATGCTGGGCGACCAGTGCAGCAACGGGTCTTCCATGCCCGGCGCCGACGGGCTGGCGAGCACAGGCCCGAATCCGTCGCCGGTACGTTCTCCGCTGTAGGCCCGGCCGTAGGAGACCAATGGCCATCCGTAGTTTCGACCGGCCTCTACGATGTTGAGCTCATCCCCTCCGAGGGGGCCGTGCTCCACTTCCCAGAGCGCCCCCGTGCCGGGGTGCACCACCATGCCCGTGGTATTGCGCACACCGAGGGCATAGATTTCGGGGTGGTAGCCCGGCGCGTCGATGAACGGATTGTCCGAGGGCGCGGAGCCGTCGTCGTTGAGGCGCAGGATCTTGCCCGCGTGCGAGGCCGGATCCTGGGCATCGTGCACGCTGCCGACGCGGTTGGTGCCGCCCTCCTCCCGCAGGTAGCTGGGCGCACCGATACTCATGTACAGCTTGCCGTCGGCGCCGAAAGCGATGCGCGCCGCACTCACGCCGCTGGTCGCGGCATCGGCGATGAACAGGTCCTCGACATCGCGGAGCCGGTGTGCACCGTCATAGCGGCCGCGCGCCAGCACGGCGGTTCCCGCGGGGCCGTACAGCTGATCCCAGTCGGCATCAGTCTCGCCGGGAAGGCGCTTGGAGTACGTCAGGTAGACCCACCGGTTGTCGGCATACCCGGGGTGCAGCGCCACGTCCATCAGGCCCTTGTAGGCCGACGCCAACACCGCGGGTACACCGGCTACCGGTTGCGGGTCGAGCACAAAGTCCGCGTTCACGCGCCGCAGGCGCCCCGGCCGCTCAGTCACCAGCATCGCCCCATCGGGCAGGAACGCCAATGCCCAGGGTCGTTCCAGGCCCTTGAGCGGTGTTACGCGCAAGCGCTGCCCCTTCTCGTCGACGACCTGCGCGGTGTCGGGGAGGGTGTCCGGGCCCGAACCCACGCGGCCCGCTACACCGTGGCGGGGCGTGTCGGCCGCATCGATCGCCTGGGGCGCGGCCACGGCCGCGAAAGCGTAACCGAAAGTCAAATACAGCAGTGCCGCATTGAGCGCGCATCGATGGATTCGTAAAGCGGACATGACGCTACCGGGGATAGAACTGCGGTGCGGGCCTTCGATTGGGTATGACCGCCGCCGTCTCATCGACCTCGCGATAAGCGAAAACGTTGTACATAGGGCACCGGCCCCTTGGCTTGACGCGCGCCGAGCATACCCCGAATCTTGTGCCCTGCGTCACGGCCCCCGGCCACATGCTCGATGTGCCCGAGGGGCGGCGCCTGCCCACAGCCCTTTGCGGCACGCTGTAGGAAACGAACTCGTGACACAGGACACCAGGCACCCCGGGGATCTTTTGACATGCTCAACGACCACAAACTCGCCGAGAACGCCCAGCAGCGACAGCTTCTGTCCGTTGCCCGCCAGGAAATCGAACTGCTGCGACGCTGGTATGCGGTCGCAACCGATGCCCTCGGACGCACGCAGGACGAAGATGCGCGCGATAAGGGGCTCGCCATCTACGACCGCATCTTTGCTCCGAACGCAAGGATCACCGTACGCGGCGGTTCCCGGGAGCTGTCCGGCGAAGGCCCCCGCGCCTGGGCTGAAATCGCCACCGATGCGCTCGCCGATTACCAGGCCACACAGCACCTGATCGGTACGCAGGTCGTGACTTTTACGGCCTTGGCGTTCAATCCCGAGTCAGACGCAATCGTGAGTGGCGCCGCCGAGATGACCAGTTACGTCCAAGCCTGGCACGCCTGGCCGAATCGGCGGATGCGACTCGTGATCGGCAACTACCAGGACCACGTTCGCCTGAAACCCGGTGTGGGGTGGCAGATCGAACAGATGGTGCTGGCGTTCGACAGCGGCGAAACGCGCGTTCTGGGCGCTCCGCCATGAGCGGATTGGAGGGCGACCGCTGGCCGTCACCGGCCTGTGGTTGGTACGTCACGTTCGTGCTGCTGATCGGTTTCACGTTCTCGTTCGTCGACCGGCAGGTGCTGAACCTGCTGGTGGAGCCGATCCGCGCGGACCTGGGTCTGACGGATACCGAGATCAGCCTGCTGCAGGGTTTCGCCTTCGTGCTGACCTACGTCTCCCTGAGCGTGCCCATCGGTCGCATGGTCGACCGCTTCAATCGGGTGCGCATCATGATCGCCGGCATCCTGGCATGGAGCGCAACCACGATTGCCTGCGGCATGGCGCGGAATTTTTCACAGCTACTCGTGGCGCGCATGGGCGTCGGCGCCGGAGAAGCCGCACTGTCACCGGCAGCCTGGTCCGTGCTGGCGGACTACTTTCACCCCGACCGCCTGGCGCGGCCGATCAGCGTGTACCTCATGGGGCCTTACATAGGCGCGGGAATCGCCATGATTGCGGGTTCGGCGGTGCTGGACTGGACCGCAGAAGTGGACACCGTCGCCGTACCTCTCCTGGGCGCGCTCGCGCCCTGGCAGTTCACCTTTGTCGCCGTCGGCCTTCCCGGAGTCTTGATCGCGGCCCTGTTCGCCACCGTAAGGGAACCACGGCGACGCGGCAGGCAGGACAGCGTTGGCGTTCCCCCATGGGCGGAGGTCGTCAGCTACCTGAACGGCAACCGGCGCATCTACATTGCCCTGCATGTCGGCGTGCCTTTCATCGTTGTCATGCTGTACGGCCTGCAGGCCTGGGTGCCGACCATCCTGGTGCGCGTCTTTGACATGGACCTTGCCACCGCGGGGCGTCAGTACGGCCTGGTCGCGTTGCTTGCCGGTTCGGCCGGCGTGTTGACCGGGCCGGTCCTCGAGCGCTGGTTGCGCGCTCGAGGCGACGGGGGCGCCCCGCTGCGGGTAGGCATGATCGGCGCCCTCAGCGCGACGGCCTGTCTTGTGGCGCTTAGCCGGGTTGACACTGCGACACAGGCGCTCGCGGCCATTGCCGGCGCCAGCTTCAGCGTCACCCTGCCACTGGCCCTGATCACCACCGTGATGCAGCACGTTACCCCGAATGCCATGCGTGGCGTCGTCAACGGTTTGTACGTGGTCGCAACCAATGTCCTGGGCCTCGCCCTCGGGCCGACGCTGGTGGCCGCGACCACTGATTTTGTCTTCGCCGACCCCAAGGCGGTGGCAAATTCGCTGGCGGTTGTCGCGATGGTTGTCGGGCCCATGGCAGCCATACTGCTGTGGTCGGGTATCGGCGCTTACCGCGCCCGGCAGGCCACAGGGGCATGAGCCATCGCGGCCATTGCGGGGTTTAGGCGGTGCAGGCGAGCCTGGCGTAGTTCGTATCAGGAAATTCGATACCCGTCTTTCGATACCCCGCTTGCAATCCGGAGCCAATTTCGCATTGATCGACCCGGGATCAGCGCCGGTACGCCATGCGCAGATACCCGACACGCCCCGGCAGGTCGTGCACGACCTGACTCATGCCGATCACCCCGCAGGGGAAGCAGATCGGCGGGTTCTCGTCGAATACGTTGTTGAAGCCCAGCGTGACGGTGATGCCGTCGCCCATCAGGGCTGGGCTGTAACTCAGGCGCAGGTCGGTGAACAGGGCGGAGTCCACCTTGTTGTCGCCGGAGAGCGTCATCGAGTCGGTCCACCGGAACGCCACGGTGCCGCTCCAGCGGTTCTTCCGCCAGTCCACGGTGGTGACCCAGCGCAGGTCCGGAAACGCCCGCTGGAAGGTCTCGTTGGTGTGGGTGCCCGTCAGGTCGGAGACCGTCTCCGAACCGTCGATGTTCTCGGTCGTCTCCTCGTATTCGCCGAGGAAGGTGGCGTTGAAGGTGACGTCGACCTGCCCGATCGGCCAGTCCGGGCTGCTGTAGGAAACCGCCACGTCGAAACCGGAGGAATCGATGCCGCCGAGGTTCTGCAACTGGTTATCGATGACGCCGAGCACACCGTTCGACGACCGCGGGGTCAGGTCGCAGAACTGGGACTCGAGCGTATTGACGCACGCAACCAGCACATCGCTCGGGTTGCGTCCCTGCACGGCATCGTCGATCTGCAGATCGTAGTAGTCGAACGACGCTGTCAGGCGGGCGATCCAGTCGGTATCGAAACCCGAACTCCAGACGGCGCCCACCGTGAAGCTGTCCGAGGTTTCCGGGGCGAGGTTCGCGTTGCCCGCGGAAATGGCGTTCAGGCTCGGGTTCGGCTGCACGTAGCCGGTGGGTACGCCGAGGGCCGCGCAGTTGCTCTGTATATTTGCCGGCGCCGGCGCGTCGCGGCCGCCGTTGGCCGAACCGACCAGGCCGAGCACGTCGGAACAGGGATCCTGGAATGTGAAGTCTTCCCTGGCCGCGCCGCCGAACAGTTCGCCGATGTAGGGCGCCCGGAACCCCGTGGAATAAGACCCGCGCAGCGAGAGCTGCTCGATGGGCTGGAACAGGGTGCTCGCCTTGTAGGTGACCTCGGAGCCGAAGGTGCTGTAGTCGGAAATCCGTACCGCGCCGTTCACTTCCCAGTACTGGCTGCCGTTGTCGATCAGCGGCGCACTCAGTTCGGCGTAGTACTCGGTGACATCGAAATCGCCGGCGGTGGGCCCGGACGGGATGCCGGCGGTGTCCCCGCTCGCGGCAACCGGGTCCGGGCGGAACGAGCCGTCGTGATCCCGGTATTCGACGCCGGCCGCAAATCCCAGGTCGCCGGCCGGCAGGCTGAAGACCTCGCCGGAGACGTTGAACGCGAAGTTCTTCAACGTCTGCTCGCTGAAATCGCGCTGGGTGTAGGTCACCCAGTCGAGCATCTCCCGGGTGATGGAGCCGTTGCCGTCGGGCCCCTGGCCGCCGAAGAAGTTGAAAGGCACGCAGCCGGGCGTCGCCGCGCATACGGCCGGGTCGCCCAGGGCCACCAGCAGCTTGGCGCCGTTATGGGAATTCTCCTTCTCCTGGAACCCCTGGTTTTCGCCGTAACTGCCGTACAGTTCCCAGAAGATGGTGCGCTCGCCGAAGTCGAACTCGCCCTGGGCGCCGATGGTTGCGAAATAGGTATCCGTATCCTGATAGAACAGCCGGCCCCCCGACTCCAGCGGCCGCCGCCCCATGAAAACCATGGTCCCGTCGGCGATGGACAGGTCGACGCCGAACGGGTTGTAGGGGTTGTCCCTGTGAACGAAGAAATTCTCGAGAATCGGGTTGCCGGCGCCGCTGCCGAGATACAGCGGTTCCGGCGCCGCCTTGGTATGCGACTGCCGGTTCGTGAACGAAAACGTGCCGAACACTTCAATCCGGTCGGTAAGCGCATGGCGAGCGCTCGCGAAGAGGTTGACGCGCTCGTTCGGGGTGCGCAGAAAGTTGAACCCGGGCCCGTTGTAGTTGAACCGGTCGGCGGCGGTAAAGGCGTGAAAATCGCCGGAAGCCGGGTTGTCCGGGTTGAACACCGGTTTGTTGGCACCGCCGTCATTGAGGACGCCATCGTTTATGGTGATGCTGGCGCCACCGAATTGCGGACCCAGAATGAAACGCCCTTGCGGGGTGAAGGACGAACAATAGGACCCCGGCACATCGCAGGTCGTCGAGTTGGGGTTCGGAAACGCCGAGCGCTTGCGGCCGGCCGTCTCGATGCCGCCCTCGTCCCGGTAGCTTGCGCTCACCACAAAGTGCGAGCGGTCGTTGCCGCCGCCGAACTTGATGCCGGCGGAGGTCGAGGAGCCGTCGTTGTGCGACAGGTACTCGCCGGTCTGCACATCCGCCTCGAAGCCACTGAAGTTCCGGTCGGTGATGACGTTGACCACGCCGCCGATTGCATCGGAGCCGTAGATCGCCGAGGCGCCGTCCTGCAGGATCTCGATGCGGCTGATCATGTTGTCCGGCAGCGAGTTGAGATCCACGTAGCCGGGTACGCCGGACGCCGAGGCGCCGGCGATCCAGCGCCGTCCGTCGACCAGTATCAGGGTGCGGATCGATTTCAGGTTCCGCAGCGAAAGCTGCACGGACCCGGCCCCGATGCCCGCCCCGTCCTGGGGAAAGCCCTGGTTGCCCGGAATGTTGAACTGCGAGTTCGGCGCAGACCCCGTGATGGGCAGGTTCTGCAGCGCATCGCCCAGGTTGGTGAACCCGGAGTTGACCAGGTCGTCCCGGCCGAGTTCCATGACCGCTGTGGGCTCGTTCAGGGGGTCGCGGCGAATGCGCGAACCCGTGACCACCACTTCTTCGATCGCCTGGGCCTCCTCGCCGAAGGCGGGCTCGTAAGGTGCAATGGACAAAGTCAGAATGAACACTGCGAGCGCAGCAAGGGGCGTGACCGATTTCATCATCTCTCTCTCCAGAAGCCTCAGAAAACCAGTAATCGCTACCCGCGATTGGAGAAAAATGATATCACAGAACGGTGCGTCGACGTTGGAATCCTCGTTCCCGGCGCGCGCACTCAGCAAGGCTTTTTCTACAGCATTCCGGAAGGGCTGTGATTCGATGAAGGGCCCGAATAACGGCTGCAACACCGTTTGCCGACCACTGTCACGCATCCGCCTCCGACGGAGCAAGCGACGGCAATGAGCGGTAACCTGCACCCCATCGAGCAGGACGTTGACGTTCTGGTGATCGGCGGCGGCATCGTCGGCTTGAGCGCAACCTGGTTGCTTGCCGAGGAAGGGGTGGGCGTCCTGTGCGTCGACGCCGACAAAGACTCGGGGTCGGCAGCCAATGCCGGCAGCCTGCACGGACAGATGCAGAGCCGCATGGAACGGCAGTTTCCCGAACGGGTTCGCGACTACCTGCGGATGCTGCCCACCTATCCCAGGGCCATCGACTACTGGGGAGAGATTGCCGCACGCCTGGGGCGGCACATCGAGTACCGCGTCACCGGAGGGCTCATGATCGCCGAGAGCCGCGACGAGATGGTCGCGCTGGCAGCGAAGAGCAGCCTGGAACGGCAACATGGGATCGAGACCGAGCTGTTGGGGCGGGACGAACTGCTGCAACTGTCGCCCTGTCTCAACCCCACCGTACAGGGGGCCCTTTACTGCGCCAAAGAAGGCAAGATCAATCCCTTGCCGGCGACGAACGCGATATGCGATCAGGCGCTCGGCGCCGGAGCTCTCGTGCGGCACGGCACCCGCGTTCTGAAATTGCAGCGCGCTCGGCCCGGTTACCTCGTCACCACCGATCGGGGCTCCATTCGAGCCGGACGGGTCCTGATCGCCGCCGGGGCCGGATCCGGCAGGCTGGCCGCGACGCTCGGCCTCGAGTTGCCGCGCAGGGCGGCACTCCTGCAGCTGTGCATCCCCGAGCCCCCCGAGCCCCTCATGAACCCCCTCCTCCAGCACGCCGAGCAGGCGACCC
>CAZWZH010000103.1:0-14027 GCA_964638775.1 uncultured Pseudomonadales bacterium | reverse complement strand
TGCCGCCATGTCGCGCCGCATGATGTCGGCGGTGTAGGCCGCGATCTCGAGCCCGGTGCGAAACCGGTTCTGCAGGCGCATCCGCACGACGTATTCGGGGTTGATCGCGCGCCAGCTCGGCTGACCCGACATTTCAGACCGGACGCGGTCGACTTCCTGGAGGTAATTGGAGAGGTAGATTGACATGGGGCTTGGTCCCGGATACTTCGAGCGGCGCAATATATACAGAAATTGGCGGAATGGGAGGATACTAATATATTCCGAACAGGAATTTACCTGTTGCGGAACTCCCTCTCGGTGCCACTCCCACGGAACGCTTCAGTTGCGCTGCTTCGACAGCCGGTCCGCCAGGCCCGTGTAGGTTGAGGGGGTCAGTTCCTTCAATGACTCGAGTGCCGCCGGTGGGAGATCCAGCCGACGCAGAAGGTCCTTGAACGAGCCCGCATCGAGACGGCGTCCGCGCGTCGCCTCCTTCAGCCGTTCGTAGGGCTCTTCAAGGCCATGCTTGCGCATCACCGTCTGTACGCCTTCCGCCAGCACTTCCCAGTTGCGGTCGAGGTCCGCCTCGATGACGGCGCGGTTGATCGACAGGCGGGAAACACCCTTCAGCGTGGCCTGGCAGGCGATGCTGCAATGGGCGAGGGCAGTGCCGATATTGCGCAACACCGTGGAATCCGACAGGTCGCGCTGCCAGCGCGAAACGGGGAGCTTGTCGGCCATATGGGACAGCAGGGCGTTGGCGATGCCGAGGTTGCCCTCCGAATTCTCGAAGTCGATGGGGTTGACCTTGTGCGGCATGGTCGAGGAGCCCACCTCGCCCGCCACCGGCCGCTGGCCGAAATAGTCGATGGCGATGTAGGCCCAGATGTCGCGGTCGAAATCCAGCAACACCCGGTTGAAGCGCATGATGGCGTGGAAAAGTTCGGCGATATAGTCGTGCGGCTCGATCTGGGTGGTCAATGGATTGGGGTCAAGGCCGAGCCCGGCGACAAAGGCGTTGCTCACCGCCGGCCAGTCGACCTCGGGATAGGCTGCGACGTGCGCGTTGAAATTGCCTACCGCCCCGTTGATCTTGCCGCGTAACACCACCTCGGCGACCGAGCGGCGCGAGCGGGAGAGGCGCTCCGCGAATACTCGCAACTCCTTCGTGAGGGTGGTGGGGGAAGCGGGTTGCCCGTGTGTTCGCGCCAGCATGGGCAGCCCGGCGGCTTCGACGGCCAGCGCATCGACCGCCTCGATCGCCCGCTGCATGTCCGTCAGCAGCACGTCCCGCCCGTGGCGCAGCATGAGCCCGTGGGCAAGATTGTTGATGTCTTCCGAGGTGCAGGCGAAATGGACGAACTCGGTACGGCCGGCGAGGCCCCCGATCGAAGAAACCCGTTCCTTGACAAAGTACTCGACCGCCTTGACATCGTGATTGGTGGCGGCTTCGAGTGTCTTGATGCGCTCGGCGTCCGCCGGAGAGAAACCCTCGTGAATCGCGCGTAGCGCCTCTGACTGGGAGCCGCTCAATGCCGGCAACTCGCCGACGCCATCCAGACCCGCCAGGGCCGCAAACCACTCGCACTCCACCTGCACGCGAAATTTCATCAGGCCGTACTCGCTCACGATGGGCGCGAGTTTCGCCACCTTGCCGCGGTAGCGGCCGTCGGCGCTGCCGACGGCGGCAATCGGTGTCAAATCGAGCTGCATGGCCGCTTTCCGCTGTTTGGAGCCGGGTCCGTCCCGGCCGTCGATGTGGAGAAGCCGCCCTGCTTCAACATGGCGACGTGCCGTAAGCGTCGATAATGCCACCGCCGAGGCAGACCTCGCCATCGTAGAAGCAGACGTACTGACCCGGCGTCACCGCGCGCTGCGGGCGTGCAAACCGCACCAGCACGGCGCCGTCGGCCCCCCCGGTCACCGTTGCCGCCTGGTCTGGTTGGCGGTAACGGATCTTCGCGGTGCAGCGAAGCGGCAGGCGGACATCGCCGGCCAGCCAGTTCAATCCCACCGCCGAAAGCCAGTCGCTCTCAAGCGATGCGGGATTCTGGGTGACCACCAGCCGATTGCTCTCCATCTCCTTGGCCAGCACGTACCAGGGCGCTTCCTCGCGGCCGGCGATGCCGCCGATTCCCAGGCCCTGGCGTTGCCCGAGGGTGTAGTAGGCCAACCCCGCATGCTCCCCGAGAACCCGGCCGGTCTCGTCGACGATGGGGCCGGGGTCCGGCGGTACCCAGGTACTCAGGAAGTCGCGGAACCGCCGCTCGCCGATGAAGCAGATGCCGGTGGAATCCTTCCTGCGGTGGTTGTGCAGGCCGTGGCGGGCCGCCAGGTCCCGCACCGCGGGCTTTGCCAGTTCGCCGACCGGGAACACGACGTTGTCGAGCTGGCCCGGTTCCAGGGCCTGGAGAAAGTAGCTCTGGTCCTTGTTGCGGTCCACGCCCTTCAACAGCCGGATGCCGCCGCCGCGCCGCGAAATGCGCGCGTAGTGGCCGGTTCCGATGCTGTCCGCGCCCAGTTCCCCGGCGTAGCGCTTGAACTGCTTGAACTTGATCTCCCGATTGCACAGAACATCCGGGTTGGGCGTGCGTCCGGCGGCGTATTCCCGCAGGAATTCCTCGAACACGTTGTCCCAGTACTCGGCGGCGAAGTTCGCGGTATGGAGGTCGATGCCCAGCGCCTCGCACACCCTGGCGGCATCCTCGAGGTCTTCGCGCGCCGTGCAGTACTCGGTGCCGTCGTCTTCGTCCCAGTTCTTCATGAACAGCCCGCTCACCGCGTGGCCTTGCTGCTTGAGCAGCAGCGCGGCGACCGAGGAGACGACGCCGCCGGACATGCCGACGATGATGGATGCGCGCGCCATGCCATGCGCCCGGGGTCTGGAACAGGGTTGCGTATTGTAGCCCCTTCTGGAGTCCGGGGCCGGTCCGGCACCTGTCGAGGGGGCTATAATCAGGGGCATGGGCAAGCTCTCTCACCTCGATGCCAAGGGTGAAGCCAACATGGTGGATGTCTCCGCGAAAGGGGAAACCCGCCGCACGGCCGTGGCGGAGGCAAGGGTGGCCATGCAGCCCGGAACGCTGGCGGAGATTCTCGAAAAGGGGGTGCCCAAGGGCGATGTGCTCACCGTCGCACGGGTGGCGGGCATCCAGGCGGCCAAGCGCTGTGCCGACCTCATTCCCTTGTGCCACCCACTGCCGTTGAATTGGGTGGCGGTCGAATTCACCGCCGAGCCCCCGGCTCATCTGTGCATTACCGCGGAGTGCCGCGTAACCGGGCCCACCGGCGTCGAAATGGAAGCGCTGACGGCAGCGGGCATCGCCGCACTCACCGTCTACGACATGTGCAAGTCCATGGACCGGGGCATGGCGATCGAGCAGGTGCGCCTGCTTCGCAAGGAGGGCGGTAGGAGCGGTGTCTGGGAGCGCGACGGGGCGGGCGCGTGATCCGCGTGCTGTTCTTCGCATCGCTCAAGGAGGCTGTGGGCCGTTCCGAGTACCGGATCCCGTTGCTTGCGGACCGCGGGCGCGCCTTCGGCCTTGATGGGCTGATGGCCGAGCTGAAGGAACGGCTGGGCGCGGGAGCATACGCGGCGCTCGTGTCCGAAAACGTGCGGATTGCCGTAAACCGGGAACTGGTGGAGGGCGCCGTCGATCTGCGGGCGGGCGACGAGGTGGCCTTCCTGCCGCCCGTCACGGGAGGTTGAGCCTGGAACGGGTACGCATCCAGCCGCAAGACTTCTCCCTCGATGAAGAGTGGCGCCGGATGCGGGCTGGCCTGGGCGGCGGCACGGGCGCGGTGGCGGCCTTCATCGGGCTGGTACGCGACCTGGGCGGCGACGGGAGCTCCAGCCTGGAATTGGAGCACTACCCCGGGATGACCGAGGCGAGCATCGAAGCGATTGTCGCCAGGGCGGAAGAGCGCTGGGAACTGAGCGGCGCCCGGGTGATACACCGGGTCGGGCGCCTGCGGCCGGAAGACCAGATCGTTCTCGTGCTGTGTGCATCCCGACATCGGGCCGAAGCGTTTTCAGCCTGCGAGTTCATCATGGATTTCCTGAAAACCGATGCGGTCTTCTGGAAGAAGGAAACGGGCCCTGACGGCAGCCGTTGGGTCGAAAGCACTCGGCAGGACTTCGACCGGGCCGCAGGCTGGCGACAGCGCCGCGACGCCGGAAAGCCGCCGCAAGCATAGTGCTCCTTCCAACGGATAATTCTGGATCAGCGCGTTCGCAAGCGTGCAGATGCAAGGCGCGGTTCCGTCTGACGCCCGATGTGTCCCTGGGCTATAATCGCGCGCTTTTCCAGACCTCACACGAATACCGGGCTCGAAGCCAGGAGCAGATTCGATGACCTATCAGCACATCCGCGTGCCCTCCGCCGGCGAGAAGATCACCGTCAACGGGGACAACTCCCTCAACGTCCCCGACAATCCCATCATTCCCTATATCGAAGGCGACGGCATCGGCATCGACATCACGCCGGTCATGCTCAAGGTGGTGGATGCGGCGGTCCGCATTGCCTACGGGGGCAGGCGCAAAATATCCTGGATGGAAATCTACTCCGGCGAGAAGTCCGTGGAACTCTACGGCGAGGACGAATGGCTGCCGGAGGAAACGCTTGCGGCAATGCGCGAGTTCCTGGTCGGCATCAAGGGCCCGATGACGACGCCCGTGGGCGGCGGCATCCGCTCCCTCAACGTCGCCCTGCGCCAGGAACTCGACCTGTTTGTGTGCCTGCGGCCCGTGCGGTGGTTCCAGGGCGTTCCCAGTCCGGTGGTTGCCCCGCACAAGACGGACATGGTCATTTTCCGGGAGAACACCGAAGACATCTATGCCGGCGTGGAGTGGGCGGCAGACTCCGCGGAAGCCGACAAGGTGATCGCCTTCCTGCGCGACGAAATGGGCGTCCACAAGATCCGTTTTCCGCAACACTGCGGTATCGGCGTCAAGCCGATCTCGGTGGAGGGCACCGAGCGGCTGGTGCGCAAGGCCATCCAGTACGCCATCGATGAAGACCGCACCTCGGTCACGTTCGTGCACAAGGGCAACATCATGAAATTCACCGAGGGCGCCTTCAAGGACTGGGGTTACCGGGTCGCCGCCCGGGATTTCGGCGCCGAGCCCCTCGACGGCGGGCCCTGGCACCGGCTGAAGAACCCCGGTTCCGGCAAGACGATCGTCATCAAGGACATGATCGCCGACGCGATGCTGCAACAGATCCTCACCCGACCCGACGAATACGACGTGCTGGCCACGATGAACCTGAACGGCGACTACATCTCGGATGCGCTCGCCGCCCAGGTCGGAGGCATCGGAATCGCCCCGGGGGCCAATATGGGCGATGAGATCGCGCTGTTCGAAGCCACCCACGGGACGGCGCCGAAATACACGGGGCTCGACAAGGTCAATCCGGGGTCGCTGGTGCTTTCCGCCGAAATGATGCTGCGCCACCTGGGCTGGCGCGAGGCGGCCGACCTCATCGTTTCCGGCATGGAAGGCGCCATCCTGAAGAAGACCGTGACCTACGATTTCGAGCGGCTGATGAACGGCGCAACGCTCCTGAGCTGTTCCGCGTTCGGCAATGCGGTCATCGAGGCAATGAACTGAGGCAATCCCGCAACGGCGCCATTCCGGCGCGCCCGGTCAATCGTCGTATTCGGGAGTGTCCTCCGGCGGCGGTTCGGCGGGAGGAGGGGCGTCATCCTCATCATCGACCGCCAGGCGCCTTATATTGATGGCGTGCTGTCCCTTGGGCCCCGCCACGGTGTCGAACTCCACCTCCTGGCCGGCTTTGAGGGTTTTGTAACCCTCCATGTGGATTGACGAATAGTGGACGAACAGGTCGCCTTCACCGGATTCCGGCAGGATGAATCCGTAGCCCTTGGCGTTGTTGAACCACTTGACTTTTCCCTTAGCCATAGGGGGAGCCCTCCGGAGCCCCCAGCAACATCAAATTGATAGCCCTTCCCCGAGCGCGGACTTTCCGCGCTTTTTGGGTTTTAGTCAAGCCGTTTGCCGCAAATTGCCCACGCAGGCGCGCAAGGTTGACGGCGGCGACGCTAATGGAGTATTCAGGGCCCGATTATGAGCGTTATCTGGCGCGCACAGGCGAGTGACGGAAACGGCGAAGACGGCGAGCCGTTTGACGGCGAAAACAGCACAACAGGGGTTGTGGAGGCCGAGGCCAAGCCGACCCTCAAGCGCCCGCCGATGTACAAAGTTATACTGCTCAACGACGATTACACGCCCATGGAGTTCGTGGTCCATATCCTGCAACGGTTTTTTGCGATGAATCGGGAAAAGGCGACACAGGTCATGCTCGCAGTGCATACCCAGGGCAGCGCCGTGGTGGGCATCTTTCCAAGGGATGTGGCCGAGACGAAATCGGAGCAGGTGAACCAGTATGCCCAGGAAAACCAGCATCCGCTCGTTTCCCGGGTGGAAATGACCGACTGACGCCCACATATACGCGACATGTTGAGCAAAGATCTCGAAGCGACCCTGAACGAGGCGTTCCGCGAAGCCAAAAGGAAACGCCACGAGTTCATGACGGTGGAGCACCTGTTGCTCGCGCTGCTCGACAACTCCGTGGCCATCGAGGTGCTGCGCAAGGTGGGCTGCGATGTCGAGAAGCTGCGTGCCGAGCTCGTGGAGTACATCGACTCCACCACGCCGCTCATTCCCGCCGGCGACAAGGGCCGCGACACCCAGACCACCCTCGGCTTCCAGCGCGTTCTGCAGCGCGCCGTGTTCCACGTCCAGTCTTCCGGGCGCAAGGAGGTCACCGGCGGCAACGTGCTCGTGGCCATATTCAGCGAGCAGGAAAGCCAGTCTGTCTATCTGCTCAAGCAGCAGAACATCAACCGCATCGACGTGGTGAACTACATTGCCCACGGCATTTCCAAGGTGCCCGGCGAAGAACCCGCCACCGAGGGTGGCGGGGGCGAAGAAGCGTCGGGCGAGGGCGACAAGCAGAGCGCGCTGGAGACCTTCACGACCAATCTGAACGAACAGGCCAAGGCCGGCCGCATCGACCCGCTGGTCGGCCGCGAAGATGAACTCGAGCGCGTGGTTCAGGTACTGTGCCGCCGCCGCAAGAACAATCCGCTGCTCGTCGGCGAGTCGGGGGTGGGCAAGACGGCCATCGCCGAAGGCCTCGCCAAGCGCATCGTCGACCGGCAGGTGCCGGAAGTCGTGGCCGAGAGCACCATCTATACGCTCGACCTCGGCGCCCTGCTCGCCGGCACCAAGTACCGCGGCGATTTCGAGAAACGGTTCAAGATGGTCCTTGCCGAGCTGAAAAAGACGGAAGGCGCCATCCTGTTCATCGATGAGGTGCACACCATCATCGGCGCCGGCGCCGCGTCCGGCGGCGTCATGGATGCCTCGAACCTGCTCAAGCCGCTGTTGACCTCGGGCCTGATCCGCTGCATGGGGTCGACCACCTACCAGGAATTCCGCGGCATCTTCGACAAGGACCGGGCGCTCTCGCGCCGCTTCCAGAAGATCGACATCGTCGAGCCCGATATCGACGACACCTATCAGATACTCAAGGGCCTGAAATCGCGGTTCGAAGACCACTACCAGCTCCGGTTCACCGACAAGGCGCTGCGCTCCGCCTCGGAGCTGGCCGCCAAGTACATTACCGACCGGTACATGCCCGACAAGGCCATCGATGTCATCGACGAAGCGGGCGCCGCCCAGCAGCTTCTTCCCGCCAAACGGCGCAAGAAGAGCATCGGCGCCGGCGACGTGGAACGGGTCGTCGCCAAGATCGCGCGCATTCCCTCCAACCAGGTTTCGTCCTCCGACAAGGAGGCGCTCAAGGATCTCGACGGCAAGCTCAAGATGGTGGTGTTCGGGCAGGACGAAGCCATCGATCAGCTCGCATCGTCCATCAAGCTGTCCCGCGCCGGGCTCAAGGCAGGGGAAAAGCCGGTGGGCTCGTTCCTGTTCGCGGGCCCCACCGGCGTCGGCAAAACCGAGGTCTGCCGCCAGCTCGCCATCATCATGGGGGTGGAACTGTTGCGCTACGACATGTCGGAGTACATGGAGCGGCACACGGTCTCCCGCCTCATCGGCGCGCCGCCGGGATACATCGGCTTCGACCAGGGGGGCCTGTTGACCGAGGCGGTGACCAAGCACCCGCACAGCGTGGTGCTGCTTGACGAGATCGAGAAGGCCCACCCCGAGGTGTTCAACCTGCTGCTGCAGGTGATGGATCACGGCACCCTGACCGACAACAACGGCCGCAAGGCGGATTTCCGCAACGTCGTGCTGATCATGACCACCAATGCCGGCGCCAAGGACATGGCGCGCCCGTCCATCGGTTTCTCCGAGCAGGACCACAGTTCAGACGGCATGGAAGCGATCCGCAAGATGTTCGCGCCCGAATTCCGCAACCGCCTCGATACCATCGTCCAGTTCAATTCGCTGCCCATGGACGTGGTCAAATCCATTGTGGACAAGTTCCTCACCGAACTGCAGGCCCAGCTCGATAACAAGCGGGTCACCCTCGAGGTCGACGAGGACGCGCGGGACTGGCTGGCCAGGGAAGGCTTCGACGACAAGATGGGCGCACGCCCGATGCAGCGGCTGATTCAGGAGAAAATCAAGCGCGAACTCGCCGAGGAAGTGCTGTTCGGGCCGCTGTCGAAGGGCGGCGGGGTGGTTCATGTCACCGTCGAGGACGGCGACCTGACCCTGAAGATCGAGGAGCCGGTCACAACCTGAGCCTGGCTGGCGCCGAACAGGTCCTTCGTTCCGGCCCCGAGAGTGGGTATGCGGTGCGGGCATCCGGCACGCCAGGCGGACGCGTTGTGCTGAAATTCCAGGGTACAGGGGTGCCTTAAAGGTGCTGGATGCCCGCACCGCACACCCACTCTCTCCCAGCAAATGACAGGTGTCCCCTGCGCGTCAGCACACAGGGTTCCGGCATTGCAAGGATCACTTGCGGAAGGTGATGCGGCCCTTCGTCAGATCGTAGGGGGTAAGTTCCACCTTGACCTTGTCGCCGGTGAGTATGCGGATGTAGTTCTTGCGCATCTTGCCGGAGATGTGCGCAGTGACGACATGGCCGTTGTCCAGTTCCACGCGGAACATGGTGTTCGGAAGGGTGTCGATGACCGTACCCTCCATCTCGATCTGTTCTTCCTTCGCCATGGAGCCCATGTCCTCAAGGCCGGGGCATTCTGACGGCGACGGCTGCAAGAATCAACGGCTAGCTGAACGGGACCCAGCGATCGTTCACCAGGAGTTCGACCGGCCGGTACTCGGTCTTGTAGCGCATCTTGGCGGAGTCGCGGATCCAGTAGCCGAGGTACAGGTGGGGCAATCGCAACTGCCGGCAGAGGTCGATCTGGTTGAGGATGGAGAGCACGCCGGGGCTGCGGGCGGAATGGCGGGGGTCGAAAAACGTGTAGATCGCCGACAGGCCGCCCGCATTGTAGTCGGTTACCGCAACGGCAATCAGTTCGTCGTCGAGATAGGTGTTGAGAAAGAACGTGTTGGACCAGTGGCACAGCAGGAACGACCGGAACTGGTCCGGCGAGGTGGGATACATGTCTCCGTCCATGTGCCGGGCGGCCAGGTAGTCGGCGTACAGGCGGAAATAACGCTGGCGGAAGACCGCGTCTTCCACCCGCACCTCCACGTCCCGGTTGCGCGCGAGCACGCGCTTCTGCTTGCGCCTGGCCTTGAACGTTTCGGCGGGAATCCGCACCGGGATGCAGGCGCTGCAGGTCAGGCAATGGGGCCGGTACATGTGGCTGCCGCTGCGGCGAAAGCCGTTCTCGGTGAGCAGCCGGTAGGTTTCCCCGGTCACCGTTTCGCGCGGATCATAGAACAGCGTGCGCGCCTGGCGGCGGGGCAGGTAGCTGCACGGGTGCTGCGGCGTGACCAGGCAGCGCTTGTCGCCGACTTCGCCCTGCATCAGTTTGCCGCCGCGGGCCAGGTGCCCCGGCGCGTTCTCGATTCGTCGTTGTTCGCAAGCATCGCCAGGAATTCGCGGCGCGGTATCGATTGGACGCCCAGCGTGGCCAGGTGTGCGTTGGGAAGCTGGCAATCGAGCAAGCGGAACCGCCACTGCTCAAGCCGCCGGCACAGATGATACAAGGCCACCTTGGATGCATCCCGGACACGGCTGAACATCGACTCGCCGAAGAAAATCTCACCCAGCGACAGCCCGTAAAGGCCGCCGGCCAGGTCGCCGTCCAGCCAGACTTCCACCGAGTGGGCGTAGCCGGACGCGTGCAGATCACGGTAGGCGCGTTCCATGTTCGGGGTGATCCAGGTTCCGCGGGCGCCACTGGCGCCGCGGGGGATCGTCGCACAGGCTGCTATTACCCGGGCAAAGGCCCGGTCGAACGAGATTTCGAACCCCGCGTTGCGCAGCCTTTTCGCGAGGGTGCGATTGACTCGCATCGCCGCCGGCTCAAGTACGGCCCGAGGGTCCGGACTCCACCACAGGACCGGCTCGCTGTCGTTCTCGAACCAGGGGAACACGCCCGCCCGATAGGCTTCGAGCAGTCGTGCCTCGGACAGGTCGCCACCGATCGCGAGCAGCCCTCCGATCGCATCCTCCGCGCCATTTGGGTCGGGAAACGTCGACAGGTGATCGAGAACTGCGATTGTCATGAGGTTGACCGGAGGTTGCCCCGGCCCGGGCGATCGGCGATGGACGTGGGCGGAACTGACAGGGTTGACGACCTCATGCGCGAACAGGCGGGCAGGCCGGGCGATTCATGCACGTTGTTGCCCGGCGGCATCCGCAAGAATGCGTGTGAACGGTTCGGCCCGGCGGTGTCGCGCAATCACTTCCGCAAGGGTCTCGCCGGTTTCTCCCCGGGCATGGAGGTCGCGGCCGGCCTGGGTGAAGTAGTCAATGAAGACCCTGAAATCTTCCGGCCGCATGCTGCGGTAGGCGTAGAGCAGGGCGCTGAAGTCGGGATCGACGCCCTCACCGAGGGGCGCCTTGTCCAGAAAACCGCGGATACGGGCGTCGTCCCATACCTCGTCGACGACTTTCTGCTTGTCGGGGCGCACGTTGGAGGCGTCCTGCTGGCGCAAAGCAATCATGATACCACCGCGCGTCGCCGCCCAAACCCCCTTATAATTGGCTGTGGTTAGTAGCCGGCTGCGGGCGTCGCCCCGTTAACAGGAATCCGTCATTTGGCGACCTATCGCGTTCCCTTTCGAGAAATCGGCCTGATCGGCATCGCCGCTCTTGCGCTGTACGTGTTCCTCGCCGTCGCGTCTTACTCTCCCCAGGATCCGTCGTTCGGTTTCAGCGGCGACAGCGGCCAGGTACGCAACTGGGTGGGCAGAAGCGGCGCTTACGTCTCCGATCTTGTGCTCACCTTGTTCGGACTGGTCGCCTACGGCATTCCGCTGGCGCTCGCCCTTGCCGGGCTGAGGCTGCTCAAGCCCCCGGGCGCCGCGCCGGCCTGGGTGGCCGTTACGGTGCGCGGCCTGGGCTGGGTGGGCATCACGCTGTGCGCCTGCGTACTGATTCAACTGCATGCGCTGCCCGATACGACGTTGCCCGGGGGGTCCGGAGGCGTTCTGGGGCTCTGGTTCGCCCAGGCCGGCGTGCCGTACCTCGGGCCCATCGGCCTTACCCTGGTTTGCGTGGCCGGCTTGCTCGCCGGCGCCCAGGCCGCGATCGGCTTTTCCTGGCTGGATGTGGCGGAAGCGACCGGGCGGCATCTGCACGGGTTTGCAACGGCGCTGGTGGCGATTGTCGACCGTCGCCTTGAGTCTTCGCGCAACCGGCGCGCCGCCAGGAAATCGGCGCAATCGCGCGTAAGTACCAGGCGCAGGAAGCTCTCCCGGGAGACAGCGCGCCGCCGAACCCGCAAAACGCCGCAGATCGAACCCCTGCCGCCCGAGCCGCCCCGGCAGCAACCGCTGTTCGACGGCGGGCCGGGTGGCGAAATGCCGCCGATGGACCTGCTCGACGACGACAGGCCCGACGATGCCCGGGGCTATTCCAACGAGGCGCTGGAAGCGATCTCGCGCATGCTCGAACTCAAGCTCAAGGATTTCGGTGTGGACGCCGAGGTCGTCTCCGTGCTGCCGGGCCCGGTGGTGACGCGCTTCGAGATCCAGCCGGCAGCGGGCGTGAAGGTCCAGAAAATCTCTTCGCTGGCCAAGGACCTGGCGCGCTCACTTGCCGTGATCAGCGTGCGCATCGTGGAGATCATTCCGGGCAAGTCCGTGGTCGGCATCGAGATTCCGAACGAGCACCGGGAGATCGTGCGCCTGAAAGATCTGCTCGGCTCGGAGCAGTACGAGTCGGCCAAGTCGCCGCTGTCGCTGGTGCTCGGCAAGGACATCGCCGGCGCGCCCGTTCTCGCCGACATCACCCGCATGCCGCACCTTCTGATCGCGGGCACCACCTCCGGGGGAGATTTGTACAGAATGCTCAGCAACATGGCGTTAACGCCCACCGACTTGCCCGAACCGGTGGGCGTTAACGCCATGTTGCTGAGCATTCTGTACAAATCTCCCCCGGAGGTGGTGCGCCTCATCCTGGTGGACCCGAAGATGCTGGAGCTGTCCAGCTATGAGGGCATCCCGCACCTGTTGACGCCCGTGGTGACAGACATGAAACAGGCGGCCCACGCGCTCAACTGGTGCGTCGCCGAAATGGAACGGCGCTATCAGCTCATGGCCGCGATCGGCGTGCGCAACCTGGCCGGATTCAATCGCAAGGTGCTGGAAGCCGAAAAACTCGGGAAACCGATTCCGGACCCGCTGTGGGAAGCCGAAGGCGATCCGGCGGACGAAGCACACCCGGCCTTGACGGCGCTGCCTTACATTGTGGTCGTCATCGACGAGTTCGCCGACATGATGATGATCGTCGGCAAGAAGGTGGAACAACTGATCGCACGCATCGCCCAGAAGGCGCGGGCCGCCGGCATTCACCTGGTGCTCGCCACCCAGCGCCCGTCGGTCGACGTGATCACCGGGCTCATCAAGGCAAACATTCCCGCGCGCATGAGCTACCAGGTTTCCTCGAAGGTCGATTCCCGCACCGTCCTCGACCAGGGCGGGGCGGAACAGCTTCTCGGCTACGGCGACATGCTGTTTCTCCCGCCCGGCACCAGCGTGCCCGTTCGCGTGCACGGCGCCTTCGTCTCCGACGGGGAGGTGAACCGGGTCGCCTCCGATTGGAGAAAGAGAGGTTCTCCCGACTATGCGGACGACGTCCTCCTCTGCGGCGACGAACCCTTCCTGCAGATCGAGGGCAATACCGGTTCCGCCGAGCACGACGACCCGCTCTACGACGAGGCGGTGCAGTTTGTCATCGAGTCCCGGCGCCCGTCGATTTCATCCGTGCAGCGCAAGCTGCGTATCGGCTACAACCGCGCGGCCCGCCTGATCGAAGCCATGGAGGAGGCGGGCGTCGTCTCGAGCATGAACAGCAACGGCAGCCGTGAAGTCCTGGTTCCTGATCGCCGCTAGCTGCGTCTGCGTGCATGGTTGGGCGGATGCCCGAAGCGACCTGAGTCTACGCCTCACGGAACTTGAGCATCTCGCCGCGGACTTCACCCAGCGCATCGAAGGCGCCGGAGGCGAGTTGATCGAGGAATCGTCCGGCCATGTACGGCTCCTGCCGCCCAGGTTCCGGTGGGAAGTGACGGAGCCCTATTCCCAGGTGCTCATTGCCTCGGACGACGAACTGGCGCTCTACGACCCGGACCTGGAGCAGGTGACGATCCGGCCCCTGGAGGACGTGCTCGAGGACACGCCCCTGGCGTTGCTCACCCGGGGGACGGCGATGCTCGGCGACGACTACGATGTCAACCGGCTGGATGGAGAGCGGTTCAGCGTGCGTCCGCGCGCCGGGGATGCGCTGTTCGACGAGATCGTCCTGCACTTCGGCGGCGCCGGGCTTCTGGGCATCAGGATTCACGACCACTTGGGCCAGAGCACCGCCATCCGTTTCCACGGGTTCGGAGATGCCTCGGTGATACAATCCGCCGACTTCGAACTGATCGTACCCCCCGGAACCGATGTTTACTGATTCGGCCAACGACGA
>CAZWZH010000102.1:0-8646 GCA_964638775.1 uncultured Pseudomonadales bacterium | reverse complement strand
TTCTGGCCCATGAACTCCATGAGCTTGCGCAGGTCTTCGGCCGAGTTGATGCCCGTCTCCGGCGAACCTTCGGGCTTCTCGAACTCGGACGGGCGCACCCGGTCGGAGTTGAAGATGCCCGTGTCCACGATGTGGGGCCCCGGAAACAGCGCGTGGATCTTTACCGGGCTGTCCTGGTTCCTGGTCTGGATGTGGAGCGCCTCGGTCACGGCCTGAATGGCGGCCTTGGTGGCTGTGTACACCGGCTGGTCGGGATAGACGATGAAGGCCCCGTTCCCCGAACCGGTAATGGCCAGGTGCGCTTCTTCCCCCTGTGCCACAAGCCGCGGCATGAAGGCGTTGATGCTGTGGATGACACCCCAGAAGTTGACGTTGAAGGTCCACTGCCAGTCCTGGGACGAATACTCCCAGAGGTTGCCCGCCTCACCGGCGGAGATGCCGGCGTTGGCGAACACCAGGTGCGCGCCGCCGAGGTCGTCAAACGCTTTGGCCGCCAGTGCATCGAGATCGTCCGGCCGGCTCACATCGCACCGCTGGCAGTGGGCGTCGACACCTTTTGCGGTGAGCTGCGCCGCCGCCTTCTCGAGCCCCTGTTCGTCCACGTCCGCGATCAGCACGCGCGCCCCTTCCGAGCCCAGCGCAAATGCCAGAGAGCGCCCGACGCCGCTGGCGCCGCCGGTGATGACGGCAAGCTTGCCGGTGAAATCCTGCACCCTCACGCCTCCATCGGAAATCGCGTACCGCCGATGGTGTTGGCGTACGGCCAGAAGCCGTCCGGGTCCAACTCACCGGCCAGGGTGATCTCACGGGCGAGGAACTGTGGCGTCCAGAGATAGGCATCGACCTGCTCGCGCATCGGCAGGCGCTGGGCCAGGGGGTCGAAGGGGGCGTCCCTCAAGACGAGTTCGCCCGACAGGCTCTGCCGGAACGCGGTCCGGTACCTGGCGTAGACGCGCACCACGTGGGGCGGGTAGTCGTAGCTGTTCGGGGCCATGGTCACGCTGCGGGCAACCTTTATCCACCATTCGTTGGTCTCGAATTCCTCCCCGGCCTCATCGGTGCCCGATATGTCGCCGCTGAACTCGGCGAAGGTGTGACCCGCGTGCCGCACCGCCGCCTCCACGTGGTTCATCATGCGGAAATAGCGGATGTCGGCGAGATACTTCGGCTGCCCCCAGTGCTCGCGGCTCACGTAGACGGCGGCTTCCTGGTCGATGGCGTAACCCAGCGCATACTCGCCCTGAATGCCGTCGAAATCCGCCGCCGCGGTCATCACCAGCCCGAGTTCCGGTTCGTTGAGAACCGGGAAACTGTAGAAGGTGAGAAATACTTTCGGATCTTCACCCGGCTCGATGCCTGGCGGCAGCAGTTTCGCGATGGCGTCCGGATCGGTGCGATAGACGATCTTCAGCATCGGCCAGTTGAGTATGTCGCCCGGATTACCCTGGGGAGCGGCATCGGTCATTTCGTCCCTCCAGACACGTGTTTTGTCGTAAGTCCCGCCAGAAATGGAGTAAGGAACATATTATTGATGAATGTTCCATAAGTCCAAGCCTATGAGACAAACTTGAACAGACTGTTCCGGCCTGAATGTCTCGACCAAGCCGGTTGCACCTCAGATTCGCAATCAACGCCATGCCGGCCGGACCCGGGCCGGCAGGTCGTCGTTGAGCACGCATTTCACGCCGTCGCGGTCCATTTCGGCAACGCACAGGTTGCACACGGTACAGCCGGATTCGGTTTTGGTGCCCTCCCGGTAGTGATTGACCAGTGCGGGGTCGTGGATGAGGGCGCGGCCGAGTTGCACGGCGTCGTAGACGTCTTCCAGGGCCCGGTGCACCGAGGCGAGGCTCTGCACGCCGCCGACGCAGATCAGGGGCAGGCCGACCTCGGCGCGCACCTTGCGGGCGTGCTTCAGAAAATAGAGTTCTTCGAAGGGTAGCGAGCGCAGGGAAGGCCGCGCCATGCTGTATACCAGCTTGTCGATCTTGCGGCGCTGCGCCTTGATGAGTTCCTCGACGAAGGTGGGGCCGCGAAACAGGTACATGGCGTTCCTTGAAGTGAACCCGCCGCTCAGCACCAGGGCGTCGAATCCCGCATCTACGGCGCGCACCGCTGCCGACTTGTAGTCTTCCGCCAGTTGCCTGAGTTCGCGTACCTTGAACGCTCTCGTCAGCGGGGTGCCGACGAAAGCGCCCAGGCTGTTGAAGGCGGCGCTCGGCCCCCGTGCGCGGCGCCCGATCCAGCCGCTCCATTTCGACATGCCGCCGCAGTGCGCGAGCTGGATGGCGGCCTTGGCACCGTGAGCGTGGATCTTGCCGGTGACGTACCTGAGATCGTCCAGGATATCGTCCTGTAGACACATCTGGTTGTCGAAAGTGCGCCCGCCCGGTTCCACGGAGCCGTAGGAGACGGTGCACAGCCCGGCGCCGCCCCGTGCGAAGGCTTCGTGGAAAGCGGCGAGCCCTTCCCGGTCCGGCCGCCCTCCGGGGCAATGGCCTTCGTAGGTTGCCGCCTTGATGAAGCGATTGCGTAACTCCAGGCCGCGCAGCACCCAGGGGGCGAAAGGATCGATCTTTCGATTTGATACGTCTTTCATGCTTGCTGACCCGGCGCCGCCCAAGATCGGTAGGAACTCGGCGCCGGGGTGCGTTCCAGACTCACTCGACAACCCAGTCCGTGAACAGCAAGTCCAAAAGTCAGATCACGCGCGCAGGATGCGGGACACGCGGCTCACCGAGATGTTCGCGATAGGAGGGTGGCTGTTTGCCACCCTCGTCCGTGAGGCCGTATTCGAGCGCCAGTTCGGCGGTTACCAGGGTCTGCCCGGATTTTTCTCCGAGCTTCGGATCGTTGGCCAGGGCGTGGATGACTCGCCCGTTGAACTGCGGCGTTTCGGCCATGGCCATGAAATCGTCGTACTGCTCGCCCCGATGGCGCAGCACCACCTCGGTGCGCTCGGTGAGGAGCGGGCCGAGCCACAGGGATACAACGGCCACGCCGGTGTTTTCCAGGTCTACCGCCATGTCCGCGGCGAATTTGTCGTAACCCGCTTTCTGTGCCCCGTAGGCCGGTCCGTGCATGTAGCAGACACCGCCGAAAGAGGAGGTGAAGGTGATGAGCCCCGAGCCCTGGCGGACCATGATGGGGGCTGCGTAGTAGCTTGCGACATAGGCCGAGCGCAGGCCGACGTCCAGAATTCCGGCGAGTTCCAGGGGTTTCTCCCAGAAGCCGCCGGGGTCGATCAGGTTGTCGTGAATGTGGGCGGCGTTGTTGACCAGAATGTCCAGCCGGTTCTGCTCGGATTCGATCTGCGCAAAAACTGCACGGGTTGCGTCGTCGTCGGAGTGATCGCACCGGATGCCGATGCCTTTGCCGCCTGCGGCCTCGATGGCGGCCACGGTCTCGTCGAGCGTGCCGCGAAGCACCTCGCCCTTGAGGGTCGCGCTTGCCTCGCTTTTCGAGCGCCCGGTGACGTAGACGGTCATGCCCCGGCTCGCCAGCCCCAAGGCGATGCCCTTGCCGGCGCCGCGGGTGGCGCCGGTCACCAGTGCGACGGATGCTGACATTATCGTTCGATTCCGAAGCGGGGCCATGCAGGTTCGGGATGCGGTAAAACCTAATGACTTAACGCGCATATTGCAACAGAATGGCCGATACGCTTTCCAAAAGCGCAAAAATCCGTAGCGAGAATACGAATTTCGATAGTTGCGGGCAGTAGATGAATGCGTCCGGGAGATGACAACTGGCATTCCGCGGTGGGCGAACCGATGGTGGTCGCCGGGCCCGCATCGGTCGATTGGCACCGGCAGGCGGATGTGCTGGTCGTCGGCTTCGGCGGAGCGGGGGCCACCACCGCGCTGCGCTGCGCTGAACTCGGCCTTTCGGTAATCGCCCTGGACAAGGCCGAAGGCGGTGGCGCCACCCTGGCAAGCGGCGGTGTGCTCTATGCCGGCGGCGGCACTTCGGTGCAGAAGGCGCTAGGCGAGGACGACTCGCCGGAAAACATGTTCGCCTATCTCAGGCTGGAGACGGGCGGCGTCGTCAGCGACGAGACCCTCATGCGGTTCTGCGAGACCAGCGCAGCGGACCTGGACTGGCTGATGGGCCACGGCGTGCGCTTTGGCGGGCCGGTCTGGAAGGAGAAAACCTCTTACCCCAACGTCGATTACTTCCTGTACCACTCCGACAACTCGCTGCTCCCCGAATACACCAGGCATGCTGTGCCGGCGGCACGCGGTCACCGTGGGGTTGTCCGGAAAGGCCGCAGCGCCGTGGACCTCGGCGGCAGCATCTACAACCCGCTCAAGGCGCGTTGCCTGGAACTCGGCGTTTCACTCGAGACGAAGACGGAAGCGCATCGGCTGATCGTCGATGAATCGGGTGCGGTTCTGGGTGTGGAAGCACGGCAGCTTCCGCATGGCAGCGATGCCCGCCGTGAGCACGCGGATTGCCTGCGCAAGGGCAACCGGCTGGTGGCGATGTATCCGTTCTTCCTTCCCGGCGCCCGCTCGGCACACGCGCGGGCGGGGAGGTACTTCGCCCGGGCGGCGGAGATCGAGGCAACCAGCCGGGTGACCCTGCGCTATCGCGCCATCCGAGGCCTGTGCCTGTCCGCCGGCGGATTCGTATTCAACAGGCCCATGGTCGATCACCATTGCCCGGCGTTCTCTGAAGGTGTTCCCCTGGGTACGCCGGGCGACGACGGCTCCGGCATCCGTCTTGGCCAGACGGCGGGCGGAGCGGTGGCCCATATGGATCGCGCCACGGCCTGGCGGTTCATCAACCCGCCGCTGGCCTGGTCGCAGGGCATCGTGGTCGACGGGCAGGGCCGGCGCTTCGTCAACGAATGCTGCTATGGCGCGACCATCGGCGATGCGATGGTCGCCCGGGCCGGAGGCCGCGGCTGGCTGCTGCTCGACAACCACCTCGTCAGCAACGCCTGGCGGCAGATCTGGCCCTCCAAAGTGCTGCCTTTTCAATGGCAACTCGCCGCGATCAACATGTTGTTCGGCAAACGGAAGTACCGGAACCTGGCAAGCCTGTGCAGTGCGGTCGGGTTCGATCCGGAGGTACTGGCGAAGACGCTCGCCCAGACCGGCCGGGCGGCTGACGGCCTGGAAGCGGACCCGTTCGGCAAACCCCCGGAAGACGTGCACAAACTCAGATTTCCCCTGCATGTCATCGATGTATCCCTGGGCGCGAAACTGCTGCCCTGCACGGTGCTCACCATGGGCGGGCTCAGGGTGAACGAGGCGACCGGCCAGGTGGTGAACGAGGAGGGCGCCGGGGTGCCGGGGCTGTACGCCGCCGGTCGAACGGCTGTGGGCATACCTTCCCATCTGTACATGAGCGGCCTGTCCGTCGCCGACTGCGTCTTTTCCGGCTTGCGCGCAGCGGAGCACGTGGCGCGATAGAACCCGAGCGCCGTTGCTCAGGGATTCTCCGGCGAGCCGGGCAGTCCGCGGAAGTACATGCCGGTGGTCATGCCGCCGTCGATCACCAGTTCGGTGCCGCTGCAGTAGGAAGCGGCATCGGAGGCCAGGTAGGTCACGCCGTGGGCGATTTCCTCGGTGCTGGCCGCCCGTTGCAGCGACGCGAACGCGTAGCCCTTGTCGACTTCCTCCCTGGTTTGGCCCATCGGGTTGGTCATTAGCGTATTCACGCCGCCGGGATGGAGCGAGTTGACCCTGATGCCGTGCAGCCCGAGTTCCATCGCGGCCGAACGGCTCAATCCCCGGACGGCGAACTTGCTGGCGCTGTAGGCGCCGACGAAATTGTTCGGCAGAATGCCCGAGGCGGAGGAGGTATTGACGATCGAGCCTCGTCCGCGGGCTTTCATGTGGGGAATCACCGCCTGCATGCCGAGCAGAACGCCGATCACGTTCACTTCGAGCAAGCGCCGGAACTCGTCGGGGTCGGTTTCCGCCACGGTACCGTAGGCCAGAATCCCCGCGTTGTTGACCAGTATGTCGATACGGCCCTGCGACTCCAGGGTTGCGTCGACAACGCTTTTCCAGCGGTCCCGGTCGGTGACGTCGAGCACCGCGGTGCCGAGTTGCGGGGTCTGCTCGATCCCGGCCAGGGTATCTTCCAGGATGTCCGCGCACACCACGTGCGCCACGTCCGCCGCGACGAAGGCTTGCGCGATGGCCCGGCCAATGCCCCGGGCGGCGCCCGTGACCAAAGCGACTTTACCGGTCAGAGCGTAGGGGGAAGACTTCGTTTCCATGAGGTGTCCTATGGCTGTTGCTGCGCCAGGTGATGTGCGGCGAGGTATCCGAAAGTCATTGCCGGGCCCAGCGTCGTGCCGGCCCCCGGATAGGTGCGCCCCATGACCGACGCGCTGCTGTTGCCGACGGCGTACAGGCCCCGGATCGGCTGGTTGTCCGCGTCGAGCGCGCGGCCGTTCTCGTCGGTGAGCACGCCGCCCTTGGTGCCGATGTCGCCGGGGAAGATCTTCACCGCGTAGAAGGGGGGCTTCTCGAGCGGCGCCAGGCAGGGGTTCGGTTCGCTGCGCGGGTCGCCGTAGTAGCGGTCGTAGCCGTTCACGCCGCGCTGGAAGTCGGGGTCTTCGCCCCTGGCGGCGAAATCGTTGAAGCGCGCGAAGGTTTCCTCAAGCACGGCGGCCGGCACTTCAATTGCTTCAGCCAGTTCCTTGACCGTTTGGCCGCGCTCCATGACATCGCGCATGCCCTGCCTGACCGCCTTGTCCATGGCGGGCGGGCCGGGCAGCAGCGGGCCCACGGCGTACTCGCGGCGGTAGCGCGCATCGAACAGGAACCACGACGGAATGGTGGAGCACGCATCCGAGTGCAGGCGCATCATCTCGCCGCCGGCCACGTGGTAGGAGGCAGCCTCGTTCATGTACCGCCGGCCCTGCTGATTGACGATCATGGAGCCGGGCAGCGATCGCTCGACGAACATGGGCCGGGCGCGGTCCTCGTCCGGCAGCCGGAAGGCCGGCGCCCACCAGGCGCAGTCCATGAACTCGAGGCGCGCGCCGATGCGCTCCGCGGCCAGGATGGCATCGCCGGTATTGTTGCCCTGGGAGCCGCTCCACTGTGCGGAGGTGACCCCGTCGGTCTTGAGGTTCGCTTCGCGCATGGCCTGGTTCCGCTCGAAGCCCCCGGCCGCGAGGACGACGCCGCGCCGGGCCTTGATGTGGCGGCGCTGGCCCGACCGATTCACCAGGGCTCCGGTTACGCGCCCCCCTTCGGCGACCAGTTCCTCGAGCGCAACCCCCAGCATCAGCGGCACGTTCCGATCGTTCAGCGCCATGCGCAACTGGCCCAGCAGGGCATTGCCGGCGGTCAGGCGCCGGTCCCGGGCGGTGCGGTAGCGCTGGGGCAGGTCGAGGTAGTACCGGGCCATGACCTTGAAGGTATTCCAGGCCCAGCCCGGGCGCCTGGTGATCATGGGCCGCGCCTCGACGATGGTCCAGTTCACGCGGCCGAATGCCTGGGCGCCCGGATGCATCGGTTGCAGGGTGGCGTAGTCGGGCCCGAGGCGGCCCGCGTACAAGGGAAAGGGTTCGTGGGACCGATGCTCCTGGGCGCCCCGCAGGTCCATGTGATAGTCGGCGTATTTCACGGAACGGAACCGGGCTCCGCAGCGGTCTTCCAGGAAGTGCAGCATCTTGCTGGCGCCGGCGATGTAGGCGCGCAGTTTCGACTCCGGCACCTCCTCGTCAACCAGGGCGCGCAGGTAGGCGAAGGCCTCTTCCGGCGAATCCTGCACTCCGGCCTCGGCCATGTGCCGGGTGCAGGGAATCCAGAGCGTGCCGCCGGAGGTGGCGGAGGTGCCCCCCCAGAGGTTTCCCTTCTCGATCACCAGGGTGTCCAGGCCGAGATCTGCCGCTGTAACCGCGGCCGTCAGCGCGCCGGCGCCGGAGCCCACCACCAGGAGATCGGTGGTCAACAACGGGTTGTCCATGCCGGGCGCGTTCATGGCGATTCGGGATTTGGCAAGAAATGTTTCCTCAAACCCTGAAAACTACGCTTTTCGATAGCATGAGCGCGAAAATATACCACTATCCGCGAAAAAAAAGAGAAAAACTCCGCATATGGTTTGTCTGGGCAGGTTGTCCCGCCGAGGCGCTGACGCGGAAGGAACAGCGCCGGGATTCGGGGAAGAGTTCGCATGCGGGGCTTCCCGTTCGGCGCGTTTAGCTCGTCCGAGAGCATTGCGTTACGCTGGATGACGTGGCCGTGCGCCGAACGGGAAGCCCCGCATGCGAACTCGCTGCCCAGTGCCGGCGTTTGTTCCAGATCTGTTCCAAGGAAGAGGGTCGAATGAGTATTTCCGATGGCTATACCGATGTTCCGGATGGCAAGGTGGCTTCGGTCGTCACCTCGCTGGAGATGTTCGAGCGGCCGCAACCGCGGGGCGGCCATGCCGAGGCAACCTGGGCGCTCAAGAAGGTTGACTCCATCGACCCTGACTCCTACCGAACCCTGTTCCGGCGCGTCGGGGAGGACTGGCTCTGGTTCTCGCGCCTTGAGTTGAGCGACGACGAACTTCGGCGTGTGCTCGCGGAACCGGCTCGCGAGCTATACGTGTTCAAGGAAGGGCAGGAGCGAGGGGACGCGGGCCTCCTCGAACTCGACTTCGGTACCGAAGGGGAATGCGAGTTGGCTTTCTTCG
>CAZWZH010000101.1:0-50381 GCA_964638775.1 uncultured Pseudomonadales bacterium | reverse complement strand
CGACTGGGACAGCGAGGCCTTCATCGAAGGCGCCCGCGCGCTGCGCGAGCACGGCACGGACACGGCCGCCGTCTCCTCCTTCCTGGACGGCAACCCGGCCATCACCCGCGACGAGTTCCGCCAGGCCTACCTGGAGATTGGCGGCAATCCGGAACTCAGTTCCTTCTTCGGGGCGTTTTTCATGCAGGCCGAATAATCCTTGCCGGTTCGCCGGGACGGGAATCGGCAGGGTTCTGCGTGACCTTGGCAGGATCTCATGACTCGCCCTGCGCCATGGCGCGCGGCAGGCCCACATCGGCGTCGCGCGGGAGCCGGTTGCGTGATGCCTGCGCGATTCGTTTCCGATGCAGTTCCTCCGCTACTCCGGCAACACCGGCAGCACGATATGCGACGGATGCTCGGGCGTGTGGTGCACGCTGTTCTCGGCCACCACCCACTCGGTCTCGTCGTAGTTGTTGCCGCCCGTGTTCAGGTTGCGCTCCAGCACCGGGAAGTTGCTCGAGGCCACCTCGATGCGGATGCGGTGCCCGGCGGGGAAGTGGTTGGCGGTGACCAGGTTGGTGAGGCGCACCTGGTAGACGCCGCCGGGCTCCATGAACACCTGTTCGTCGAAGCCATCCCGGTAGCGGGCGCGGATGGCGTCGTCCATGAGGTTGATGGCGGTGCCGTCCGGGTAGACATCCACCAGCTTGACCATGAAGTCGGTGTCCTTGGCCGAGGAGGAGACGTAGAGCACCACGTCGACCGGGCCGGCGATGGTCAGGCCCTCCTCGAGCACCGGCGTCGTATAGGTGAGCACGTCGGAGCGCATCTCCAGGTCGCTCTGGTCCAGGGCCATGGCGTCGCCGCAGCAGCCGCCGCCCCGTGAAGGCACCGGCAGCGAGGGATCGTAGACCCAGGTATCCATCGCCGCGCCGCCCGGCTCCTCGGTCGACAATACGCCGCTCGCCAGTCGGGCTTCGGCGCGGCCGTCGCTGTCCAGGTAGTAGGTGGTGAACCGCGTTTCCTCGAGGGGCCAGGCATCGCCGCCGATCCAGCCCTTGCCTTTCACGTGAAGCTGCACCTTGGGCATGCCGGTGATGCCGTTGTCCTCGCCCTTCAGCCAGTGGTCGTACCAGTCGAGGAACAGCTTCGTATAGCCCCGGTCGCTGCCGTTGTAACGGGCGTCGCCCACGTGCAGGTCGCCGAAGCGCAGGTCTGCCATCGACGATCTTGCCTCGTCCAGCGCGGCGCAGTGCGGGCCGGAACCGATGATCAGGTACTGGTTCGGCGTATCCATCGACTGCAGGTATTCGAACAGGCGGATCATCTCGCCCACGCCCACATCGTGCCAGGTGTTGTGGTGCAGGGCCGGCACGCGCGGCTCGTCGCCGGCGCCGATCTGCTCCACCTCGTCCCAGCGCGCATCGGCGGGGCCCCAGGTGACGTACTTGTCGAACGGGGTCAGGGCGCCGCCCAGGGTGCGGATGACGTCCCGGCTGGGCAGCATGTCGAGGGTGGTCTCGATGGCGTTCTTGGTTCCGGAGGTGTTGATCGTGCCGTCCTCCATGTTCATGAAGTGCGTGATGGGCTGCAGGGTGAAACTGTTGCGCAGCCGGATGCGCTGTTCCTGGGTGGTGTCGGGCGGCAGCAGCAGCCGTTCGCTGGTCGCCATGTCGTGGTACCACCAGGCCCACAGGCCCACCATCGGGATGCCGCCGCGGTAGATGGCCCCGCGGGTGTCGTTGCCGGGCACGTTGCCCACGGCGGTGCCGGAGGCCAGGGGCAGCATGGCGGCGTGGCCGGGGTGGTTGGTCGAGGCCATCGCCCACTGGTGTTCGCCGGAGGACGAGCACCCGAACGTGCCGACCTTGCCGTTCGACCAGGGCTGGTTGACGATCCACTCGACGGAGTCGTAACCATCGTTGCGCGCGCCTTCGAGGTAGTCCTCGAAGTAGCCCTCGGAAAAGTGCCGGCCGCGCTCGTTCATGATCACCACGGCGTAGCCCTGCTGTAGGAACAGGGTGTCGAACGGGCCGAACAGCGCCCAATGGGTTCTTTCCTTGTGGTAGGGGGTGCGTACCAGCACGGTGGGCAGTTTCCCTTCCGCGCCCTTGGGCAGCAGCACGTCGGTGGAGAGCCGGGTACCGTCGCGCATGGGCACGAAGATCTCCTTCTCCCAGCTCCACTCGGTGTACACCGGTTCCGGCAGGTCGCCGGCCCGGGAGGCGGCAGACACGCAAAGCGCAGTGGCAAGAAGCAGCCCGACGCACCGGGCCGTGTTGCGATGATCTGACATCGGATTCATTCCTTGCTGGTATTCCGTGCATGGAGACGCCGCGACGGCGAATTGTCCGCAACAGGCAATGACCGGTGCCGGAACGCGCGGACTTCGGTGCCTGCTACCGGGACTGCCGGGCGATGCGGGCCGCACCTGCTCGTGAATAGACTATTGGGTCGTCAAGGGGACCCTTTCCCGTTGTGCAGTTGCGGCTGAGGCAGCAGCGGGCGGGTGCGTCCATTGATGATAACCATCGGCTCGGAACATGGGAGCAGGACGTGGCCTCCATTTTGCGCAAACTCCTCGCCATAGCGGCTTCGCTCGGCACGTCGGCGGGCGCCTTGGCGGGAATCACGGCAGACGACTATGCGCGGGCGGAACGCTGGGTGCTTCCCTATGACGCAACCACCAATCCCCGGGTGAAGAATCTGCTGCCCGAGGTGCACTGGATCGGCGAGGAAGACCGGTTCTGGTACCTGCGGGAGACGGGACAGGGGCATGAGTTCACCGAGGTGGATGCGGCCACCGGGGAGAAACGGTCCGCATTCGATCACGCCGCCGTTGCCGCGGCACTGGCGGCGTCGGGCCTGGCCAACGCCGGCGCGGATGCGGACACCGCCGAAGCTGACGCCACCGACGCCGGCAATGAACCCGAAATCGGTAATGAACCCGAGGCCGGAGCCAGGATCGATGCGAGCAGGTTGCCGTTCACCGATTTCAGCTTCGAGGACGGCCGCGGCGCCATCGCGTTCGCCATCGACGAACGGCCCGTGCGCTGTACCCTCACCGAACCCGTCGGCTGCGCTCCGGCGGAAGAACGCGTGCGGGAAGCCGGCCTGCTCGTCTCCCCCGACGAGCGGCTGGCGGTGTATACCGAGGCGGCGAATCTCCACCTGCTTGACCTGGAGACCGGGGAACGGGTTGCGCTCACCGGCGATGGCGAACCGAACAACGGCTACGGCCTCTACTACGGCAACTGGAAGGCCTCATACATTCCCCGGCTCCGTACCGGCGAGCGCCAGGTGCCGATGGAGACCAGGTGGTCGCCGGACTCGAAGAGGGTGCTCGTCACCCGTCTGGATGACCGGCATGTGGCAGTCTACCCGTTCGTGGAAACGGCCCCTGACGACGGCACCCACCGGCCGAAATACTACCTGCCGCGAATTCCGCTGGCGGGCGAGAAGCCGGCCCTCCTTACCTGGTCCGTCATCGATGTGGCCGGCCGCACCCAGGTGTTCCTCGACCTGCCCTACGACAGGCTGTTCCACCTGCACCAGGACATGACGGCCCTGCGCAAGGTCTGGTGGAGCGAAGACGGCGCCCTGCTGCGGGCCCTGGCCTGGGCGGACAACCTGAGCGGCGCCGTCCTGTTCGAGATCGACCTGGCCACCGGCAAGCCCCGGGTGGTGATCGAGGAACAGGCCACGCCCCGCTTCGACACCAACTCCACCTCCTACAACCCGCCGAATGTCGAGGTGGTGGGCGACGGCGCCGAAGTCATCTGGTTTTCCATGCGCGACGGCTGGGGGCACCTGTACCTCTACGACGGCGTCACCGGCGCCCTGAAAAACCGCATCACCGGCGGCGACTGGCTGGTGCGGGACATCGTCGAGGTCGATGAGGAACGCCGGCTGATCTACTTCACCGGCAGCGGCCGGGAACCCGGCAATCCCTACTACCGCTACCTCTACCGGGTCGGCTTCGACGGAAAGGGGCTGCGCCTCCTCTCCCCGGAACACGGCGATCACCTCATCGCCTCGCCCTACAACGACGTGCTCGCCTTCGACGGCGCCTCCGGCCAGCCCGTGGTGTCGCCGGGCGGCGCCTATGTGGCGTACAGCTACTCCCGGCCCACGGAACCGACCAGGAGCGTCATTCGTCGGACAGCCGACGCCGGCCTCGTGGCGGAATTCGAGGCGGCGGACGCCACGGCCCTCTACGAATCCGGCTGGCGGGACCCGGAAGAGGTGGTGGTCAAGGCCGCCGACGGCGCCACCGACCTGTACGGCCTGCTGTACAAGCCCGTGGACTTCGACCCCGAGGCCAGCTACCCGGTGATCGATTCCCAGTACGCGAGTCCCCTGACCGCGGTGGTGCCGCGCAACTTCAACCAGGTGCTGAAACCCGTCCCGGGCAAGACGCCGCAGATGTCGCTCACCGAACTCGGCTTCGTCGTGGTGGTCATCGATGCCCGGGGTACGGCCTACCGCTCGCGCGAGTTTTCCCACCACTCCTGGAAGAACCTCAACCTCATCGGCCTCGACGACCATGTGGCCGCCATCCGCCAGCTTGCCGCGGAACGCCCCTGGATGGATATCGACCGGGTCGGCGTCCACGGCTCCTCCTACGGCGGCTTCACGGCCTTCCGCGCCATGTTCGAGTTCCCGGACTTCTTCAAGGTCGGCATCTCCAACGTCGGCGTGGCCTCGCTGCACAACATGTACCCGGACTACCACTGGGAGGCGTTCCACGGCCGCGCCCGCTACGCCAACGAGACCCGCTACTACGACGACCCCACGGAAACGCCGGTGAACTACCGCGACAACGACGGCCTGGTCCAGGCGGAAAACCTGAAGGGCAAGCTGCTCATCATGCTGGGCGAACTCGACGAGAACGTCCTGCCCGCCACCACGCTGCAACTGGTGCACCGGCTGATCGAACTCGACAAGGATTTCGACATGGTCTATGCACCGAACCGCGCCCACAGTCTGGAGGGCGGCCACTTCCTGCGCCGCATGTGGAACTATTTCGTCGAACACCTGCACGGCCAGAAGCCCCCCGCCTACCGGATGAGAGACGGTGAGCGGGACTCCGATGAATAAAATGGCCGAGCGGGACATCCACTACGTGCCGGCATCCTTGGCGAGAACTTCATGCGGGTATTCGAGGCGGTCTGCGGCTGACCGCGCAATCGGTACTCCGGAATCCCCGGGTCAGGACGACCGGGGCGGTGCCGCTCAGGGCCGGCGGCGTCAGCCGATCAGAAAATCGAGCGCCTTTATCCCGGCAACGACCATACCGATCGAAGCGAAAAACCGGATGGTCATGCGCAATTCAAGATCTTTCAGGCCGCTGCGGGTGTCTGCACGGAGTTCCGAGATTTCGCTCTTGAACTCTGCACGGAGTTCCGCGATATCGCTCCTGGTTGCCAATTCGGCGCTCGATGGAAAGGTTCGCGCGGCCGCAGTCGCCTGTTCGTCTGCAACACCGGCGGATATGAAGGCATCGTAGACCTCCTTGTTTATCGCGCTCATGCGACTATGCCTCGACCGTCACCACTCGCTCGAAAGAGGATCGAGCATATCAGAATGGCCGTTGTCAGGCTGTGAGAGATCGCGCGTTCTGACGTGCGAGATGGTCTGCGAAGTAGCAAAGAATCGGGCCGGGCGATTCAGCAAGACGGCGTGCCGCCTCGGATCGGGGTGGGAAACACGCGAACCCCGGTTCAGGATATGCGGTCGCGGTTCACCGTTCGCGCCGCGATCATGAAGTGCACCCAGGCCCATGCGAACAGCGCCAGCGACATTACCAGCGCCCAGCGCAGCCCATCGCTGCCGAGGGACGGCGTCAGGTAGTCCGACGTGAAACCGATGGCCGTCGGCCCGAGCCCCTGGCCCAGGATGGCGGAGCAGAACATCACGATGGCCACCGCCGTGGCGCGCTGGTGCGGTTCAGCCACCGACTGCACGCTGGCCATGCCCGGGGCGATGCTCGAACCCGCCACCAGCGAACTGACGAACACCAGCGCAAAGGCGACCATGGCGTTGTCGGTGACGAAGGCGACCGCATAAACGGGTATGCAAAACAGGTACGCCCAGGCGGGCCACCACACTTCCCAGCGGCGTTCCCGGGCGATGTAGCGCGGCGCGAGCACGGCACCGAGAAAGGTACCGAGGGCTCCGCCGAATCCGCTCGCAATACCCACACCCCAGCCCACCTCGGTGAGCGTCATCCCGTGCACCCGCACGAAGAAGGCGGGAATCCACTGGGCGATGCCGTAGACGCCGAACAGTCCCAGGGAATAGGCGACGACGATGTGTATGAAGGTTCTGCGGCGAAAGAGGCTTGCAACGGCCTGCTTGAACGACTGTGCCTCTGGCTCCGGTGCGGCGGAGAAATTGCCCCGGGGCGGGTCCCTGACAGTAAGCCCGGCAACCAGCGCCAGCGCTACACCCGGGATGCCGACGATGAGGAATGTGACGCGCCATCCGTACTGATCGGCCAGCCAGCCGGCGGCGATCAGGCCGGCCATGATGCCCACGGCACCGCCGGTCTGGAAGATGCCCAGCGCCAGCGCACGCTGCTCCACGGGCACGTAGTCGGTCAGCAGGCTGTGGCCGGACGGTACGCAGCCGGCTTCGCCGACACCGACGCCCACGCGCGCGAGCAGCATGTGCAGGAAATTCTGCGCCAGCCCGCAGGCGGCGGTCATGGCGCTCCACAGGGCCATGCAGACAGACAGGATCGTTACCCGTGACCGGGTGTCGGCCAGTCTCGCGACGGGAATGCCGAAGGTGGCGTAGAAAAGCGCGAAGGCGAAGCCCGTCAACAGCCCGAGCTGTCCGTCGCTGAAGCCGAGGTCCGCCTTGATGGGCTCCACCAGCATCGACAGCACCATGCGGTCGAGGTAATTGAAGAAGGCCACCACTGCCAGCGTGAACAGCACGTAGTTCCGGTATCCGCCGGATACCGGCATCTTCGGCTGGATGAGGGCTCCCTGGGTGGTTACCTCGGCCATGAGCCCTTGGACGCATTGCCGCCTTCCTGACCGCAGGGAACGACTTCTCTACCGGCGGATGGGGAAAAGCGACCCACGGATTGAGCGGCCAGCGCGTGCGATGCGCGGGCCCGGCAGAAAACGGCCAGTCCGCCATCGCGGATGTTGAACTGGCCGGATGGCGCCGGATGGTCGCCAGTATCAGTTTCCCCAGAGAACGCGAATACCCCGGGTGTAGGCGATCGGCATCACGGTCAGGTGATCCTCGCCCGGGAAGATCCTGACCGTCAGTTCCAGCGAGGGATAGCGGCGCACGGTGAGGCGCTCGGCCATGGTCGCCACCGTGGAGACTATTTGCGCCCCAGACCAGAGCGGATGCGCGGCCTCACCTTCGCCGGCACTGAGGAACACCCTGGCTTTCAGGTCCTTGTTCTTCTCATGCCAGCGTTCTTCCATGTCGAGCCAGGGCTGGTAGGCGGCGGGGCTGCTGATGATGTACTTGTCGAAACTCTCGGGCTTGTTGAGCAGGACATACAGACCGAATTGACCGCCGCCGGAGTGACCCGCGTAGCCCTGATCGTCCAGATCCATGCGGTACTCCCCGGCCAGCATCGGGCGCAGTTGGTTGACCAGAAAGTCGAGGAAACCGGGCGCGCCACCGATCGACTCCGCAGGCATCGGCGCAAACATCGGCCCCATCAGCGATTTGTCCGGGATGAAGTCGTAGCTGCGGCGACGCTGAAACTCCGCCGGGTTGACATCGGTGGGGGCGCCCACCGCCACCACGATCAACTCTGGCGAAAAGCCGAGCGCATCGCCGATCAATGCCCCCTGTATCAGTTCAAGGTTGTTGTCGGTAATCCAGAGTGTCGGATACTTCCCATCGGTAACATGGTAGCTGGGCGGCAGGTAAACCCGAACCTCGTGGTCCCACGCCCACCCGTCGGCACGCACCAGGCGCACGGAATCCACCGTGCCCCGGGTGGGCATTTTGCTGTCTGGGCTGAAGCGGGCCATCTGTTCATCCGGCATGTCCAGGGACCCCATCGTCTCTGCCTGCTCGTCGGCAAACGAAGAAAAACTGCAGAGGGCCAGGGCCAGGGCCAGCGCCAGGGCCAGAAGGACGCTTGCTTTTGCGTGTTGAACGGCTGTGGTCATTTCTGTCTCCTCAGGCTCGATTCGAGCCCGGCAGTGCCCGTCTCCGGCCAAGCCGCGCCCACCTTTCATCCAGCCCTTGGACGCAGCCCCGCCCGCCGGACCACAGCCGGCATGCTCGTGGCGGATCTGCATCCCGGAAAGGCACCCCGTTCGATTCTGCCCACGGCCCTGCTACGCGGATCTCCGTGAGCTGCCGCATTGGCGGACACCGCTGGCGGACGGGCCGGATACCGCCTTGCTCCATGGGCAGTACGCCGCCTGGGACCGGCGGCCGGTTCAGGAGGTGGCCGGTTCGAACAACGGGATGGAGAGCTCCTCGTGCTCCTCCCAGCGGACGCGGACGCGCATGCCGATGCCGAGGTCGCGCAGCGGGTCCTCGATGCCGACAATGTTGGAGAGCAGCCGCGGGCCTTCGTCGAGATCGACCCAGGCAACCGCGTATGGGACGAGACCCCGGAAGAACGGGTGGTAGCTCTGGCGCACGACGCTGTAGGTGTAGACCGTGCCGAGGCCGGCCGAATCCTTCCAGACGAGCTGGCCGTCAAGGCATCCGGTACAGTGCCCTCGCGGATAGAAGACGACCGTGCCGCAGGCGTTGCACTGCTGGTAGGTGATGACTTTCTCCCGGGTCGCCAGCCAGAACGGGCGGGTGTCAGGATCGTGGAGGTGGGGCAATGGGCGTTTGGGCTCGCTCACGGTCAGTCCCTCCCGAGGATAACGGTGCCGGCGCAGTGCCGGCTGCCGAGTATTCCGCCATTGCCGTGCGCGACGGCGAGCCTGGCCCCGTTCACCTGGGAGCAGGATTCCCCCCGCAACTGGCGCGCCGCCTCGATGAGCAGGAAGATGCCGCGCATGCCCGGGTGATTCGACGAGAGCCCGCCGCCGTCGGTGTTCAGCGCGGGGCCGTCGGCCGGGCGGTCGAAACGCAGGCGGCCGCCCTCGACCCAGCGCCCGCCGTCGCCTTTCGGGCAAAAGCCGAGATCCTCCAGGATGGCGAGCACGGTGATGCTGAAGGAGTCGTAGATCATCGCCACATCGATCTCCTCCGGTGTGACACCCGCCTCCCCGAAGGCGTCCGGGCCGGACTGCGCCGCAGCGGTGGTCGTGATGTCGCCGCCGTTCTCGGGGTAACGCGTTGCCTCTCCGGCTCCGAGCAGCCAGACGGGGGGCTTGCGGCAGTCCCGGGCCACCTCCGGCGCGGCGATCACTACTGCGCCGCCGCCGTCGGAGATCATGCAGCAGTCGAGCAGGTGCAGCGGGTCGGCGATCATGCGGGAGTTGACCACGTCGTCCACGGTCGTCTCCCGGATGTCGAGAAACTCCAGGTCCTCCATCGCCTGGACGGCTTCGGGATTGCGCATGGCGTGACAGCGCGTGGCCACCCCGATCTCCGCGAGTTGCTCGCCGGTGGTGCCGTAGTCGTGCATGTGACGGTTCGCCACCATGGCGTAATGGGCGACCAGGGTCGCGCCGGCGAACGGGTCCATGTTGTCGGCGGGATGGTCGCGGCCCAAGCCCCTGCCGCCGACGCCGATGCGACGGACATTGCTGTGTGCCGTAGACCCATAGGTCAACAGCGCCACCCTCGCCTTACCCCGGGCGATATCGCGTTTCGCATGGGCTGCGTGGTATTCGTAGGACGATCCCCCGACGTTGGTGGTGTCGATGACCCGCGGCTTGAGCCCGAAGTACTCGGCGACGTTCAGTCCGCCCATGCCGCCGCCTTCGCCGGCATCGTAGATGGCATCGACGTCGTTCCAGGAAAGGCCCGCGTCCTCCAGGGCCCGGGCCGCGCTGGCGGCCTTGATCTGCAGCGGGCTTACCGTTCCCTCGACGTCCCGGGACGGGTATTCGTAAACGCCGACGATGGCGGCATCGCGCGCCTGGGCGGTCATCGGCGGCGTCCCTCGGGAGCGGGGAAATACTGTTCGACCACAAAAGGCAAAACAGGGAACGAAGGCGTCAAGGGCAGGTCCGTCAGTAGGGCGACGGGCGCATAGCTTACAACCGTCATTGGCCGGAAGGCGAATCCGCCATTGCGCGCGCCGACGCTGGGCGCCTCGGGCGATTGGTCAGATCACCTGCACGCCGTTCCAGAACGCGATTCGGCCGGCAATCGCCCGCGCGGCTTCCTTGGGCATCCGGTAGACCCAGGCCGCATCGCGGTTGATTTCGCCGTCGACCACTACGTGATAGTAGTTTGCCGTCCCTTTCCAGGGACAGAACGACGTTGTATCGCTCTCCCGGAAGTGCTCCCGATTCAGCGCGTCCGCCGGAAAGTAATGATTGCCCTCGATGACGACAGTGTCGTCGCTGTCGGCCAGAACGGCCCGGTTCCACATTGCCTGCACCATCGTCTCCTGTCTGGGATGTCTCGATGATAGCGTTACCGGCTCTTCCAGTCCCGCGGATTGAGGGTTTGAGTGTTGTGCGCGTCTGTATGTGTAGTTGTGAACCGTGATAAGGGGAAATCAGATGCGTTTACGGAAGATCGTTCTGCTGACGGCGTTGGCGGCGTTGCCGCTCGCCGTGTCCATGCCAGCGGCTCTCGCCGAGGAGGGCGCGGAAGCCGCTGAGAGCCGGCCCGTCACCAGCCTCGAGGAGGTCATCGTCACCGCGCTGCGCCGGGAACAGTCGCTGCTGCAGGCGCCGGTCGCGGTGAGCGCGTTCGACGGGGACTTTCTCGAGGATATCGGCGCGCACCAGCTCGCCGACTTCCTGCTCGGCGCACCGGGCACGACCATCGTCGACACCGGTACCGGCGATACCCAGATCTACATCCGCGGCATGTCCTCCCTCTACGGCGACGGGGCGGTGGGCTATTACCTCGACGAGGTGCCGTTCGGCTTTCTCGGCCTGTCCCAGGTTCCCGACGTGCGCACCTTCGATCTCGACCGCATCGAGGTGCTGCGCGGTCCCCAGGGCACGCTGTACGGCGCCAGTTCGCTGGGCGGCACGGTGCGCATCATCACCAACGATCCGGTCTTCAACGAGTTTCAGGGCAAGGTGGACGTGTTCGGTTCCGGCAGCCGGGGCGGCGGCGACAACTACGGTGTAAAGACGGCCGTGAACGTGCCGCTGCTCGACGACCGCCTGGCCATGCGCCTCGTGGCCACCACGGAAACCTACGACGGCTGGCTCAACGAGCCGCTGTCCGGGGAGGAGAACGTGAACGACCGGGAGGTCGAGACACTGCGCGCCAAGTTCCGCTTCGCACCGACCGAGAACGTCAATCTCGTGCTGGGGGTCGCCAGCTACGACAATGCCCTCGGCGCCCTGAATGACGCCGACGACGACGGCAACTCACGCAATCCCATCGCGCCGGGCGTACTGAATACATTCGACCAGGAATACGAACTGGCCAGCGCGATTCTCACGATCGGTACGCAATGGTTCGACATCGTCAGTTCGACCTCGTGGTTCGATTCCGAACAGGTCGGGGTGGGAGCGTTCGACGTCATCCGCACGGCGGACACCATCGCCCAGGAGTTGCGGGTCAGCACCAACGACCTGGGCCCCTGGCATGTCACCGCGGGCGTCTACTACCGGGACCTCGGCACCGCGGTCGCCTTCGAAGTGCCGCCGTTTCCGCCGTCCACCCAGGACACGAGCGGCGAATCCTGGGCGGTGTTCAGCGAAGTCACCTACTCGATCACCGATACCCTGGATGCGACGGTGGGCCTGCGCTATTTCGACGATACCCGCGACCGGAGCGACACGGTGATTGCCGGCTTCGACCTGACGACCTTCATGCCCATCATCGAGACCGTCGAGTTTGAGGAGAGCTACTCCACCACCAACCCGAAATTCAACCTGGGCTGGCGGCCGAACGAGAACTGGCTGATCTACGCCAACGCCGCCAAGGGCTTCCGCAGCGGCTTCCTGCAGCCGGGCATTTCGTTGTTCATCGCCGAACAGATAGGCCTCGATATCGGCAACGGGGCCGAACCCGAGAAGGCCTGGAGTTACGAGATCGGCGCCAAGGCCCGGCTGGCGGACGGGCGCCTGGTCATCGAAACGGCGGCCTACCTCATCGACTGGGACAACCTGCAGACGGTGATCAGCGTGATTCCCGCGGCGCTCGGCGCCATCACCAACGCCGGCAAGGTCAAGGCCAAGGGCATCGATTTCGGCATCACCGCCGCACCTGTGGAGGGCCTTGAATTGACGCTGAACGGGAGTTACAGCGACTCCAAATACGGCGAGACCGTAACCGATGTGGGCGGCGTCGTTGTCGCCGACGGGCAGCGGGTGCAGTTGTTCCCCGAGTGGACGGTATCCGCCTCGGCGTCGTACCGCAGGAGCCTGGGAACGAGCGGCCTGCAGGGCACCGCCTACCTGCGCATGGACCACACCACGGAACGCAGCCTGAACTTCGGCTCGGTAACCACCGAAGGCGACAAGATCACCCAGGGCTCCGCACGAGTGGGCGTCGAGGGTGGGCACTGGGGCGTCTACGCGTTCGTGGACAACCTGTTCGATGAAGACGGCCAGGTCACCGGTGGCGGAATCCAGCCCGGGTTCGAGGACGTGGCGACACGCCTGCGGCCGCGCACGGTGGGGCTGAACCTGCGCCTGAACTTCTGATTGCGGCCGGCCGGTTGGGGTTTCTCGGCCGGTTTTGCGTCCCCCCGTTCTGACGCGTCTCCCGTGTCGGGGCTGCCCTGCGGCAGTTCCCGGCCCGGGTAGTGTGGACGGACGAGCACCGCTCACCGATATCGACTGGAGAAACGATGACTGAAACGCTTCGAGGCCATGCGCTGTTTGCGTTGGCCATGGTGGGGGCTGTTTTCCTGACTGGTTGCGCGGAGCCGGGCGATGCGCCGGATGCCGGGCCGCAGGCGGCGACGGAGGCGGGGCCGTCCGGGACCGGGGCCGCGGCCCCCGGCAAGGATGCATCGGCTGCGGTGCTGGCAATGGCGGACCGGGTCATGGCCGACCTGGAGGACGCATCGCCCTATCTGCAACTGCTCAAGGGACGGCGCGTCGAGTCGCTGGGGGACAACGGCTTCGCCTACGTCGAGGCGCAGGCGGAGAAGGCTCGCGAGGCGCTGGATGAACTGCGTTCGATCGATGCGTCGCAACTCAGCCACGACGACGGGATCACGTACGCGATTCTGGTGAGCGTGCTGCAGGACGCCACCGAATACCCGCAACACTTCTGGCACAAGTTCAACGTCACGCCCTATGCCGCGGGCTCCGTCTTCAGTTCCATGCTTCCTTCGGCGCTTGTGACATACGGCATCGCAACGGAGGCGGACGGCGAAGGCTACCTGGGCCTGCTGCGGGATATAGCCCGCTATGTGAACGATGACCTCGCACGGCTCAAGGGCCAGGAAGAACGGGGCATCCTGTTGCCGAAGCCCGCGGTCCCGGGGGCCAGGAAGGTGTACGAAGCGTTGCGCGAGGGCATCGGCAGCCTGGCGGCGGTCGCCCCGGAGCGGCTTTCCGCGCTGACCGACGAGCAGCGGGCGGCGCTGAACGCAGGCATTGAGACGGCCGTCTCCGAACAGGTGATTGCGGCCGTCGATGCGCTGCTCGATTACATGGGCGACGGCTATCTGGAGCGCGCGCCCGAGGCGGTGGGCCTGGGCCAGTACCCGGGCGGCGAGGCGGCCTACCGGTTCGCCATCCGCCAGGAGACCACCATGGACCTCGACCCCGAAGACATCCACGAGCGCGGCCTCGCCCACATGGCGGACATCCAGCGGCAGATGCAGGCGATCCGCTACGAACTGGGGTTCGAGGGCACGGCGGAGGAGTTTCACGAGCAGATGCGCCGGGATCCCCGCTTCTACGCGGAAACGCCCGCACAGGCGGAAGAACGCTACATGGCCTACATCCGCGAGATCGAGCCCCGCATCCCGGACTACTTCTCGGTGCTGCCCGAGGCGCCCTACGGCGTCAAGCGCCTCGACCCGGCGGCGGAACCGGGCATGACCTTCGGCTACTACCAGCCGCCCAACGCGGCAAGCCCGCGCGGCAACTACCGCTACAACGGCTCCAAGCTCGAGAGCCGCCCCATGGTCTGGACCGGCCCGCTCATCTTCCACGAGCTGGTTCCAGGCCACCACTTCCATATCGCCCTGCAGCGCGAGACCGAGGCGAGTACCGAACTGCGCAACCTCTCGAGCCTCTTCTACGCCGCCTTCACCGAGGGCTGGGCCAACTACGCGGCGAGCCTCGCCCTGGAGATGGGCATTCTGGACGACCCCTACGAGCGCTACGGCTGGCTGCTCTTCGATGCCTTCATCGCAAACCGCCTGGTGGTGGATACCGGCATGAACCATTTCGGCTGGCCGCGGGAAAAGGCGATTGCCTACATGCTCGCGAACACCTTCTCGAGCGAGGAGGAAACCGCCACGGAAACCCTGCGCTACTCCACCGACATGCCGGCCCAGGCGCTGGCCTACAAGCTCGGCCTGGAGAAGATCCGGGAGCTGCGCGCCGCCCAGGAGGCGAAGCTGGGCGACGGGTTCGACATCCGAATGTTCCACGCCGCCGTGCTCGGCGGCGGCGCCATGCCCCTGCCGGTGCTGGAACAGCATGTGGACTGGACCATGAGCCGGCGGTGAGCGACGGCATGTCGAATCTATAGTAGGAGTAACTGCATGATCCGAATATCCCTGGCACTGCTCGTTCTCGCCGGCGGGGCCCAGGCGGCGCAGCCGCTGGAACCGATGGACCTCTTCGAACTGGAGTACGCCACCGATGCGCAGATATCGCCGAACGGCGAGCAGGTGGTGTACGTGCGTCATTTCAACGACGTGATGACCGACCGCCGCTACCGGAATCTCTGGATCATCGACGCGGACGGAACCGGCAACCGGCCGCTGAGCGCCGGCAAGCACAGTGTCAGCTCTCCCCGCTGGTCGCCGGACGGGAGCCGCCTGGCCTACCTTTCGGACGAGAGCGGCAGCGGGCAGATCCACGTGCGCTGGATGGATACGGGCGACACCGCGGCCATCACCAGCGGCGCCCACCCGCCCGGCAATATCGCTTGGTCGCCGGACGGCAGCCGCATCGCCTTCACGCGCCTGGTGCCGGAACCGCCGCTGGTCTTCGGCGAGATGCCGCCGCCGCCGGAGGGCGCCGAGTGGGCGCCGCCGCCGAAATACACCGACAAGCTGGCGTTCCGCTTCGACCACGTCGGCGAGGTGCCGCCCGGTTACATGCACATCTTCGTCGTCGCGGCCGACGGCGGCACACCGCGCCAGGTGACGCAGGGCGAGCGCCAGTTCGGCGTCGGCAACTTCGTCTGGGCGCCGGAGGGCGAGTCGTTCATCGTCTCGGCGGATCTCGCCGAAGGCCGGGAGATGTTCGGTGCGGGGAATCCGGACATCCACGAGGTCTCGCTGGAAGACGGCTCGGCCCGGCGGCTCATCGACCGCGACGGGCCCGATGCGGCCGTAACGGTGTCGGCGGACGGCCGGCACATCGCCTATGTGGGTTACGACGACCGGCGCCAGGGGCACCAGCAGAACGACCTGTACGTGGCGGACCGCGACGGCTCCAACGTCAGGAACCTGACCGGAACCTACGACCGGCACGTGCAGTCCGCCGCTCGCCGTGGCGAGGGCGGCCCGCAATGGGCGCCCGACGGCCGCGGCATCTATGCGGCCGTGCACGACGAGGGCAATGCGCGGCTCGTGCATTTCTCCCTGGACGGCAGCCGCCGCATCGCCGCCGACGACATCGGCGCCGGCGAGATGGGCTATATCAGCCGCAACACACTATGGTCGATCAGCGACCGCGGCAGGCTTGCCTACACGGTGCCGGGCCCCGCCATGCCGGGCGATGTGGCGGTCGCCGACCCCGGCCGCGCCGGGCGGATGCTGACCGGACTGAACGACGACCTGTTCGCCGGGCGGGAACTCGGCCAGGTGGAGGAGTTGCGCTGGAAGTCATCGAAGGACGGCCGCGGAGTGCATGGCTGGATCATCAAGCCTCCCGGGTTCGACGCCTCCCGGAAATACCCGCTGATCCTGGAGATGCACGGCGGGCCCTTCGCGGACTACGGCGATGTCTTCGACACGGAAAAGCAGCTCATGGCCGCCGCCGGTTACGTGGTGCTCTACACCAATCCCCGGGGCAGCATCAGCTACGGCGAGGAATTCGGGAACCTCATCCACCACGCCTACCCGGGCGACGATTTCCACGACCTCAATTCGGCGGTGGACCACGTGATCGGCATGGGCTTCATCGACGAGAACCAGCTATACGTTACCGGCGGCAGCGGCGGCGGCGTGCTGACCGCCTGGATGATCGGCAATACAGAGCGCTTCCGCGCGGCGGTGGCGTTCTACCCGGTAATCAACTGGGAGAGCTTCATCTTCACCGCCGACCTGTCCGAAAAGTTCCTGAACTACTGGGTGCCCGGCTTGCCCTGGCGCCACCGTGACAACTACGAGGTGCGCTCGCTGCTCAAGGTGTCCGAAAACGTGACCACGCCCACCCTCATCATGACCGGCGAGGAAGACTGGCGTACACCGATGTCGGAATCGGAGCAGTACTACAAGGCGCTCAAGCTGCAGGGCGTGGAGACGGTTCTGGTGCGGGTTCCGGAAGAGCCGCACGGCATCGTGGCGCGGCCGAGCCATGCGATGTCGAAGATGACGACGCTGCTCGGGTGGTTCCACAAGCACAGCCCGCAGCCTGGTGGTTGATGGGCGTTGATGCCCCGGATGCTGGTCCGGCGGCGTCAGGAAAGCGCTTCGGCGGCCTGCTCGCCGGCTCGGCCGCCTTCCGCTATGGCGTTCCGGTAGTTCATCCGCCAGCCAAGCTCGGAATGGCCGTAGAAGATGCGGCCGTGGCCCTTCTTCATGGGCGCCGTCAGGCCCTCGCCATTCTCGCCGCCGAAATAGAAGCCCGGCTGCGGTCCGATGTAGGCGTGCCCCCAGCGGTTGAGGATGATTCCCGCGATGTCGCGCCGGGCATCGAACCCGGCTGAGCCGAAAAGGTCGTTCATATGCGCGCGGATCTCGCGTTCGTAATCGAGGTAGGACCTGCCGAGCAACTGCGCGCGGCCGATGCGGCCCTGGGTGTCGATGTCCAGGCCGGGCGTGTAGAACGGCACATAGAAGGTCATCACCATCGGCAGGTCGGGGTGATACGGGGCGGTCTGCCCGCCGACCTTCATCGGTGCGCGGATGCTGCCGATGAACCCGAAGCCGTCGTACCAGCGCCCCGCGCCGATCCCGAGCTTGTGCAGGAACTGCCAGTTGTTGAGAGCGACGTTGGCGACGAGCACGGCGCCGTGATGGAACTGCGCGTAGTTGGCGCTTATCCGCTCGGGCATGTCGGCGACGATCCTGCGCGCCATCTGGCCGCTCGCGGAAATCACCACGGTGCGTGCGCGCACCTGTTCGGCGCGCCCGTTGCGCAGGTAGGTCACGCGGACGGCGTCGCCTTCGTGCCGCACGTCGATGGCGGTGGCGCCCAGTCTCAGCCGCGTGGGTGCACCGGCCCGGTCGAGAGCGGGGAAATCGATGCGCCCGTGGGCGATGTTCTCGAGCTCTTCCCCGGGAATGGCGTCCGGAATCAGGTATTTGGCAATGTACCGGGCGTAGGTGGTGTTACCGCCCGGAAAGCTCATGATCTTGATCTGCGTGAAGTCGAAGGTGTCGGCCACGAAATACCCCTTCATGCCGGGCAACTGCAGCAGATAGCCGGCATAGGCCGAGATGACATCGCTCCCGAAACCGTAGTTGGAGATGGCCAGAACCGGGTCGACCCAGTCCGCAACGCCGGGATGCAGCTCGAGTTCGCGTTCCAGGTAATGCCTGTAGGACATTGAATCCAGCCAGGGGCCGAGGCCTTCCATTGCGTGTGCGGTCTCCTTGCCGGTCATGGCGCGGAGCATGTCGGCGCGCCGGCGTTCCGACCAGGGCGTGCGGGCCAGGCCGTCTTCCCAGATGTTATTCACCCACCGGCCGCCGTTTGCGTTGCGGAAGAAGTGACCGACATCCAGGTTCGGTTCGCCCCAGAACATGGCATCGTAACTGTCGTGAGCAAGGCGCAGGCCGAAGGTTTCCTCAGCGTCGGCGAACTCGTATTCCATCGGCATGCCCACCGCGCGCCACACATCGTCGGACAGGGTGGTGCGCCCCACCGGCGGCATGAAACCGTTGGAACCCTGGGGCCCGAACAGCCGGTAGCCGCCGACGGAGAACTCGTTTTCCTTCGCCTCGCCGCCGAACACGGGGTGATTGTCGAGAATGAGGCAGGTCCCCCCTTCACGGGTGGCGTGAAACTGGAACGCCGCCGCGAGCCCCGCGAATCCGCCGCCCACCACGACAAGGTCGAATGCTTCGCCCGTAGCTGCAGCCGAGGCGAGCGCGCGAGCCTGGGTTCCGTCGCGCAGCACGTGCGCGGCGTCCATCACGGCTTGCGTGTTGCCGTTGCTGGTGGCGTAGTCGCCGACGCCACCGTAGCCGTCCCAAGGGTGAAACCCCGTGGCCTGGACCGGTTGCGGGACGGTGGCGAGCGGGGCGCAACCCGACAGCAGGGTGGCGCCGGCGCCGACAAGCGTCGAGCCGATAAAATCCCGCCGCGTTATGTGTTCGCCAACGCCGAGCCGCCGGTCGAGGCTGCTTAGTTGTTCCTTCGCCACTCTTCACACCCTGTTGCCCGCATTGCGCTAAGACGCAGGACCCGCCCGTTTCCACAATCCACGTTGTGTAACGACAGCTCGCACCCCCGGGCCGTGGGACCTCCGGAGTCGCGAAAAAGGTTGCCGGGCGCGTCAGGTTCGCGCCCGTTTACAGCATTTTATCTGTACCGAGGGCGTCGATTCCGTCAGCCGCTGTTGACGGAAGCATGGGTTCCAGGCCCCAATCCATACAGTCTTGTACTGTTTCCGTACATTGGTGTATGGTTTGAGTGTCACAGGGCTCACGGGGAGGGCAATGTGAATAGCTTGGCGACCGCTGCCTCCGTTGCGCCATCGCGGCGCAACGACTATGTTGCCGACAGCTACACGACCTATCACCGCCAGTTGCGCAGTTTCTTTCAGCGCACGGTCAGCGAGACCGAAGCCGATGACATGCTGCAGGAACTGTACATTCGGCTGATCCGCCAGGTGGACCGGGCTCCGCCGACAAACTGCAAGGGATTCCTGTTCTCCGCCGCGGCCAACCTGCTCCGTGACCGCTGGCGCCGACGCGCCGTGCGCAAGCTCGACCAGATGGATTCCCTCGACGGTTTCGGCGGTGACTTCAAGGATGCCGAGGAGCACGATCCGTCGCTCTGGACGGAGCAGATCGAGCAGCTCGAGCGGCTCGACCGTGCCCTGGCCCGGGTCAGCGAAAAGGCGGCCAGCGCGTTCCTGTGCCACCGCGTGGAGGGGTGCTCCTATGCGGACATCGCCGTACGAATGGGTGTCTCGGTGAGCATGGTGGAAAAGTACATCTCCAGCGCCCTGGCCGAGTTGCGGGAATCCCGCCTGTGATTGCCGGCATGGTGCCGGCGCATTCGAAAGTTCCAGCCCCTGGCGCTCGGTCGGAGGGCCTGCTGCGAAACCGGTTCGCCGGGATTCGTACACCGGTCCGATCGGCAGTCATTGCGGCTTCATTCCGAGGAGAATAGACGTGTCCGGAGACTACGAGTTCGGCCTGAGCGCGGAACAGGAGCAGCGTGCTGCGGAGCTGCACCGCTCCAGCATCAGCATCGACATGTGCAGCATGGGGCCGGGGGGGCCGGCGCTCTACGACCGGCTGCCGGCGGATGTGGTCGAGGAGCGCCTGCCGGCGGAAATGAACCCCTGGCAGCGCTTCCTTGACGGCATGGAACTGCCCTATGAGTTGACGGCCGCCGGGGCGTCCGATGCGCTGCAGGTCTTCTGCAAGGGCCACAGCGCCGCCAGCTTCGCCATGGGCGGCGTGCACGAACGCGCCCTCGAGCCCCTCGAGCGCCTGAACGAACAGGTCGGGTCCATTCCCTGGATGGACTTCGCCGGAACGGCCGCGGATTTCCGTAGCGCCCAGGAGGCGGGCGACTACGTCACCTACGGTTTCGCGCAGCCGGGAATGGAAGGCCTGCCCCGGGATTTGGGGATGTTCGACCAGGCCAGGGCGCTCGGCACGCGCTCGGTGATGCTGACGTACAACCGCCAGGATTTCGTTGGCGCCGGCTGCACCGACCGGACCAACGCGGGCCTCAGCAATTACGGCATCGAGGTCGTCGAGAAGATGAACGACATCGGGCTCATCATCGACACCTCCCATTGCGGCAGGCGCACGACCCTGGATGCCTGCGCGTTCTCGAAGGCGCCGGTCACCGCCAACCATACGAGCGCCGAGGGTGTCTACATGCACGACCGGGCCAAGTCCGACGAGGAGTTGAAGGCCATCGCGGAAACCGGCGGGCTGATCGGCGTTTACGCGGTGCCTTTCTTCCTGGCGCCGCCCCGGGACAACGCCACCGTGGACGTCATGCTCGATCACATCGACTACATCGCCGGCGTGGTCGGCTGGGAGCACGTCGGCATCGGCACCGACTGGCCGTTCATGCTCACCCACGGGATCGCCGAAGAGACCATCGGGCTCAATGTCGAAGAGCTGGGGTTCCGTCCGGAACACGGCATCAGCATCCGCCAGCACCTCGTCGGGTACGACGATGCCCGGGATTTCGTCAACTTCACCCGCGGCCTGGTCGCGCGGGGCTATTCGGACGAGGCGGTGCGGGGCATTCTCGGCGAGAACTTCCTGCGCGTGTTCGCCGAGGTGTGCGGTTGACTTGGCAGCATGAAGGTAACCGGGGATACGCGAGCAGGATTTGAGGATTCGATTGGCGGCCTGGTGCAATGCCAGGCCGGCTGGAGGAGAAAGCAGTGAGCACGCGTAGTCCCGACACATTCGACAACCCGGGCTGCGGAACGGGAGGATTGGCGCCCTTGGCGGCACCGCAGTGCATGGTTGGCGGCTGGCGCATGCGCCGGACCCGGCTTGTCCGCTTGGTGATCGCTTCCCTTTTCGCAATTCTGGCGGCCGGCTGCACGGAGGAGAGGAGCGAGCCCGAAGCGGCGGCCGATGCAGCGATTGTGGCAGCGCCCGATGCGGTGGCCGTCGATTTGTCGCCCGCCGGCTGGCCTCCGGGCGAATGGGAAGAATACCTCGCGATGGAGGAAATCCAGCACCCCGGCAATCCCCTGGCCCGGGGCAGCCGCGGCGCGGTTACCGGCAGCTACCACCCGCACGCCCACCGGGCGGGGCTGGAGGCGTTGCGGCAGGGCGGGTCGTCGGTGGACGCGGCGATGACCACCTCGCTCACCCAGATCGCCTTGGGCGCGGGTGCGGTTGTCAGCTATTTCGGCATCCTTTCCATGGTGCACTACGATGCGGCCAGCGACGGGATCGTCACCCTGAACGCCGGCTGGAACGCCGTGCGCGGCGAGCACGACCCGATGTCCATTCCCGGAACCATGGGCATGGGCTCCGACGAGGAGATGTACGGCAGCGACGAGCCGAGCGGGCGCACGGCCCTGGTGGGCGGATTCATGCGGGGCCTGGAGGCCGCCCATGACCGTTACGGCAAGCTCCCTTTCAAGGACCTGTTCGCGCCGGCGATTCACGTGGCGGAGGCGGGCATACCGTTCAACAGCACGCTCGCCGGCTACCTCGAACCGCGCAAGCACAGCCTCTCCCGGCTGCCGGAATCGAAGGCGATCTTCACGAATCCGGACGGCTCCTGGATCGAGGAAGGGCAGCCGTTCAGGCAGGAAGCCCTGGCGCGCACCCTGGCGGCCATCGCGGAGCAGGGCGCCGACTACATGTACACGGGGCCCTGGGCCGAGCGGGCGGTGGCGGCGGTGCAGGCTGACGGGGGCCTGATGACCCTCGAGGATCTCGCTGCCTACGAGGTGATCTGGGCGGAACCCCTCGAGGCCGATGTGGGCGGTTTCAGGATCCACGCCAACGGCCTGCCGTCGTACGGCGGCGTCAACATGATCGAGGCGCTGCACCTCGGCGAGGCGGCAGGCATCCGCGAACTCGGCCACTGGTCGGCGAACGGCGAATCCCTGCGCCGCGCTTCAGACCTCAGCTTCAACAGTTTTCTGGCGAGGCTGCCGGAGGGCGTGGGGGAACAGCTCTTCCCGGGCCTCGACCTCAGTCACGGCAGCCGGATTCGCCCGGAGACCGCCGCCGCGCTCTGGGAGCGCATGGAATCCGGCGTGAAACTCGCCCAGTACGCCGAAACCGGCCCGTCCCACTCGGATACGGTAATCGCGGCCGACCGCTGGGGCAACATGACCGCCGTCACCCACACCATCAACTGCATGGTCTGGGGCGCCACGGCCATCATCGTCGACGGGGTTTCCATCGGCGACCCGGCCGTCAACCAGAAGGCCATGGTGGCAGCCGCAGGCCCGGGCGGCAGGGTGCCGGACCCCATCGAATTGGGCATCCTCACCCAGGCCGGGCGACCGGTCGTGGCCTTCGCCTCGATGGCCATGGGCCTGCACCAGCAGACCTTCCAGTCGCTGTTCAACGTCATCCACTTCGGCATGGACGTCAAGGAAGCGGTGGACGCCCCGGCGTTCTTCCTGCCGCTGCCCGTGGGCGATGCGGATTCCGCCGAGCAGCCGCTCAGGTGGGTGGTTCGGGTCGGGGAGGGCGAATTCGACGAAGCGGCGCTCAAGGCCAGCGGCTTGCCCATCGAGCAACTGTCGCCTGATGAGCGCCGATATGCCCAGGGCCTTTGGGCCGGCATCAGCCGTGATCCGGAAACCGGCGAACTGCGGGCAGCCTCCCACCCGTACACCAACGGCCGCGCTTTCGCGTACTGAACACAAACCCGACGGGGCTACCCGCCAAACCGGGAGAATTGATCATGAACCGGCATCTACGGTCACGAGTTGACTTCATGAGGGCAAGCAATTGTCTGCGTGCCGCAATCGGCATTGCCGCGCTGGTGTCTGGTGCGGTTGCCGCAGCGGCCGGGGAAAACCGACAGGCCGTATTCGAGCGATACCTGAACTTCGCTGAAGTGGTGAAAGGCGGTTCCGTTCAGCCCAACTGGCTGGCCGACGGCTCGGCCTTCTGGTACGCGGAGGGCGGGCCGGCCGACCGGGTGGTCTGGCGGGTGGACCCGGCGGCGAATGCCAGGGAAGCGCTGTTCGATGTGCCGCGCCTGCGCGCTGCCATTGCGGCGGCGATCGGGCACGAACCGCCCTATGCGGGTGTTCCGTTCGAGACGTTTCAGTTGACTGCAGACGGCGCCACGGCCACCTTCGCCCTGGAAGGGAACACCTACGCGCTGGACATGTCGGCCTACACCGTCGAGCGACTGCCGGCGCCCGGCGCGACGCCTGCCATGGCCGTGCGCCCGGGAACCTTCCCGCGCCGCGGATATTTCAGCATTCCCATGCCTTCTCCGGAGGTGCTGTCTCCGGACGGCAAGTGGTACGCGACGTTGATTGACGAAAACGTGGCCTTGCGTTCGGCGTCGGACGGCAGTACCCGGAACCTCACGGCCGACGGCACCTTTGACGATGCGTGGGACGTGGAAAGCACGCGTCTCACCCTGGGGCCGGGCATTACCATCAGGTACGTGCCGTTCACGCCCTGGTCGCCGGACAGCCTGAAGCTCTGGGCGACCCGCACCGACCGCTCGAAGCTGCCCAGGAAGGCGGAACTCCACTACATGGAGACCGTCGAGCGCATCGTCATGCGGCCCTTTGCAGCGGCGGGGGGCCACCTCGATCACGTGCGGCCGTTCATCCTGCGGGTGCTGTCCGGCGAGCGGGTCGCGGTGGATGTCGATACGGAGAACTTCTATTTCAATCTGCTCGGTTGGTTGCCCGACTCATCCGAAGCGCTGTTCGCCCGTTTTTCCCGCGATTTCAAGACCGTGGACATTATGGCAGCGGATGCCGGGGACGGGTCGGTGCGCACCCTGTTCACCGAGACGGCGGACACCTTCGTCAAGATCCAGCACGATGTGGTTTCCTTTGGCAACACGGGATTCACCGCGTTGCCGAACGGCGACGGATTCGTGTGGGAATCGACCCGGGACGGCTGGAACCACCTGTACCTCTACGACAACCGTGGCCGGCTGCAGCGCCAGTTGACCAGGGGCGAATTTCCCGTGCTCGAAGTGGAGAGGATCGATCAGGCCGAGGGCTGGGTGTACTTCACGGCCCACGGGGAGAGCCCCCGGGTCTACGATACGCACCTGTACCGGGTATCTCTGGATGGCGGCGGCGTGCAGCGCCTGACGGAGGGCGAGGGTCAGCATGCGGTGCAGTTCTCGCCGTCACTCGGTTATTTCCTGGATACGCACTCAAGCCCCGGCCAGCCGGCCCGCACCGATCTGCGTGCCGCCGACGGCGCCTTGCTCCGCACGCTTGCCGAAGCGGACATCTCCGCGCTGGAATCGCTGGGCTGGACGCCGACCGTGGAATTCAGTGTCAAGGCAGCCGACGGCGAGACAGACCTGTGGGGTGTGATGCACCGGCCCTACGACTTCGACCCAGCCGGGAAATACCCCGTGCTCGAATACCTGTACGCCGGCCCGCAGATCGTCGCCACCGACCGGAGCTTTTCGCCCGGCTTCGCCAGGACTCAGAACCTGCCCCGGGCCATGGCGCAACTCGGCTACATCGTCGTCACTCTCGACGGGCGCGGTACCCCGGAGCGCTCGAAGGCGTTCCAGGATGTCATCTACCGGAACTGGGGCCGGAACGAGATAGCGGACCACGCCGGGGCCATCCGCCAGCTCGGCGAACGGCATGCCTTCATGGACCTCGACCGGGTCGGGATCTGGGGCCACTCGTGGGGCGGCTACTACGCTTTCGCGGCCCTGGCTCAGGCACCGGACCTGTACCGCGCCGCCGTATCGAGCGCGCCGGGCTTCAATCCCTATTCGTCGCTCCTCTACGAGCCCTACCTCGATCTGCCGGAGAGGGCCAGGGAGGCTTATGATTTCGCCTCACCCTACCGCCTGGCGCCCCAGGTCAAGGGCAGGCTGATGCTCGTCGGCGGCCTTGCGGACTTCGCGACCTTCCCGGAATTCATGCGCATGAGCCGCGCGCTGATCGACGCGGGCATCGACCACGAACAGGTCGTGCTCCCCGAAGAGGGGCACGGTTATACCGGGGTGGCGGAGGACTATTTCATCCGCAAGCTGTCTGCCTTCTTCGCAAGGCACGTGATGCGGGCCGAGCCGTAGCCGGCACTACACGCAGGCCTCAAGCTTCCGTCTCGGCGTCGTCAGGTCGAATGTTCCCCGGCAATGTGAGAGTTTGCTGCTCGCCCTGTGCCAATGGCCGGTCTGTGTCCGCTGAACGGGGGTGCCGGTCGTCAGCGCCCCTCGCCGCTGAAATTCATGCGCACCGACAGGCCCCAGGTGAACGGGCGGATGGTGATGTCCGTCTCCCGGAAGCCGACCAGGGTGAACGATCCCGGAACGCCCTCGATGGAGGGCAGCTCCCCGGTCAGGTTGTCGCCGAACAGGGTGAACTCCCACTGGTTCCAGGCGATGCCCAGGCGCGCGTTCAGCTCGCCGTACCCGTTCTGGGTGCCGGCGGCGCCGGCGGAGGCGAAGGCGCTGCCCGCCTGCTCGGAGCGGTAGCTGTAGTCGCCGCGGACGAAGAATTCGGTGCCGGGATTGATCGGCATGGAGAAGTCCGCGAGAACGCTGCCCATCCACATGGGGACGTCGGGCATGGGGCCGCCCTTCCTGGCAAGCGGCGCCAGCGACGGGTCGGAACCCTCGGGAACGTAGTCCTCGCCGATCTGTGCATCGATGTAAGTCAGGTTCATGGCGAGCACCAGGTATTCGCTGAGCGCAGCGCTCATTTCGAACTCGACGCCCTGCGACTCCACCGAACCCAGGTTGATCACCGAGCCGTTCAACTGGCAGAGCGGGTTTACGCCCACCTGCGTGTCCTGCCAGTCGGTGTAGAACCACGCCAGCGCGGTGGTCACCCGCCCCTGGGCGAACGTCTGTTTCCAGCCCAGTTCGTAGGTCCAGAGGGAATCCGAAAGGTATCGATCAGGGGTTCTCGGGGTGCCGATGCGCGCCTGCACTTCGGCCCGGCAGGCCGGCGAGTCCGGCAGCGGAAAGTTGGCGCCGCCCATGCGGAAACCCTCGGCGGCCGAGGCATAGATCAGGGCGTTGTCGGTGGGCCGGTACTCCAGCTTGAAGTTCGGCACGACGCCGTCGTCCTTGTTGCCGCCCTCGAGCATGGTATCGCCGCCCGAGATGAACAGCGGATTGCCCCGAAAGTGGTCCCAGAGTTCGAAATCGTGCCAGAAGGCCCGCATGCCGACGACCGCGCGCCACTGGTCGGTGAAGTCGTAGGTCGCCTCTCCGAAGAGGGCGAACTCGTCCCGGTCGCGAAACGAGGTGCTCCAGAATATGTAGCCGTCGGGGGAGTTGGGCAGCAGCAGGCCGAAGGCCGGGAAAGAGACCGTGGTGTTCTCGCCGGCGAAGAACCGGGTGTTGTAGTCCTCCCTGCGGTTCGTGTAGAAGACGCCGACGGTGAAGTTGGCCTTCCTGTCCCAGGTGGTCTGCAGCCGCGTCTCGTGGGTAATCTCCTCGTTCTCGGGGGAGTAGTCGCCGGGCATGTAGCGGGGCGCGGGGAGGCCGTTGGCGTCGCTCACCAGGAGGCCGAACGCCTCCGTGACGTCCAGGCGCATGGTCATCTCGTCGACGTAGTAGGAGGTGTTGGACAGGGCCCGGAAGCTGTCGTTGATCTGCCAGTCGAACGTCAGGTTCGACAGGGTGAACTTGGTGTAGATGTTGTCGAGCCCGCGGCCGAGAAAGATCGGGTCGTCGTAGTCGTCACGGTCGCCGTCGAGGGTGGCGAGGTATGGCGCGCCGATACCGAAGCCCCGGTACAACTGGCCGACGGCCGTGAGCGTTCCGGTATCGCCGGGCGACCTCGGGTGCAGGTAGTTGGTGGCGTCCTGCTTGGTGTTGTCGTGCATCACCGATGCGGAAATCGTCAGGCTGTCGGTGGCGAGCAGCGAAAGCGCCAGCCGTCCTCCCGTCACGGTTTCGCTGTTGGCGTCCTTCTTGACGAGATTGCCCGTGGGGTTTGCGAAGAGATCGATCTCGTGAATGTCGATGTAGCCGTCGTTCTCCTCCCGGTACGCCGACACGCGCAGGGCGAGGCGATCGGAAACCGGGATGTTCAGCATGGCTTCCACATCGAAGTTGCCGCCGCCGAACTCCGTGTCGCTGACGCTTGCCATGACATGCCCGTCGAACTGCTCGAAATCGGGTTTCCGCGTGACGATCTTTATGGCGCCGGCGAGGGAGGCGGCCCCGTACAGGGTGCCTTGGGGCCCGCGCAGCACCTCGATGCGTTCCAGGTCCACCAGGCGGGGGTTGCTCATGGTCACCGGCGTTTCGTCGATGTAGAAACCGACCGTGTTCTGGCCCACCAGGAAAGCCCCGCTGATGGTCTGCACGCCGCGCAGGCCCACCTCGCGCGGGCCGAGTTCGGACGCGGCGCTGCGCTGGCTGGTGGACAGGCCGGGCACCAGGTTGATGTAGTCGTTGAAGTCGCGGATGCCGAAGCGCGTCATCGTATCCCCGGTGATCGAGGTGATGCTGACCGAAACGTCCTGCACCGACTGTTCGCGTTTCGACGCCGTGACGATGATTTCTTCCAGGTAGGTTGCCTGGTCGTCATCGGCGTTTCCTTCCTGGGCGTTGGCGGCGCCCATCGATCCGATGGCCAATGTGGCCGCCAGGGCCAGGATTACGCACGTGGCAGATTTTGGAGTGCGCATCTTTGCCCCTCCCACGGGTTTATCGAGTGCAGAATCCTTTGTTCGATTTTCATGCTATGAAACGAGCTACACAAGTCAGGCGCCCTTGGCAAGGCCGCGGCGCCGGGGGTCGGCGACTCCCTCTATGGGGCCCTCTGCGGACAGGCGCACGCCGTGGATGCTGCCCATGTTCATGTCCTTCGGGGTCACGCGATACAGGTCGTGGCCCTTGGCGGCCAGGGCGGTCAGCAATTGCTCGCTGAAATCTCCCTCGATCTCGATGGCGGTCATGCCCGGGTGCGGATGGCCGAAGCGGGGCGCCGATACCGTCTCGGCCAGAGACATCCCGTATTCCACGGCGTTCGCCGCCCCCTGCAGCAGGCACTCCATGAGCGAACGGCTGGGTGTGGCCATGACCAGTGCCGGCTGTCCGTCCCGGAACAGCCAGAGCAGGGTGGAGAATCCCTTGGGCATGTCGGTGAACTTGCGGATGAAGGTGGCGCGGTTGAGGATGACGCCGCCGACGTTGATGCCGGTGCCGAAGGGCTCCGAGGAACTGGAATGGGTGCCGGCGGCTATGTTGCCCTCGGCATCGACAATGGTCAGTGCGCAGGTTGCTGCGGAAAAACCCCGGAACGGGCGCGGCGGCCCGGTACGGATTGCCTCGAGCACCTCGGCGGCGTGGTCTGCGGAGACGAACCGCTCCTGGGTTTCCGGGGTGAGGTCGCGGCCGCGAATCCAGAGTTCCTGGGCGAGGCGAACCTGGGTGTGCAGGGCCTCGACGGATTCCGTCGGGCGCCCCATGTCCTTCAGGTCAGCAGCTTCGTAGACGCGCAGGCCGAGCTGGAAGAGGGCGCCGGAAACGGGGGCCACCTCGAATCCGCGGTAGGGCGTGCCGCCGGCGGCGCCGGGTTTCCAGGGCGGCGAGACGTAGGCCTGGTCGAAATCCTTCAGGTCGTCGGCCGTGATCCCGCCGCCGCGGCGCTGCACTTCGGCCGCGAGGTCCCGGGCGAAGGGGCCGGTGTAGAAATAGTCCGGCCCTTCGTCGCGCAGCGCTTTCAGTGTGGCCGCCAGCGCTGGCTGCCTGAGGATATCGCCGACGCCGAGCATGTAGCCGTCCCGGAACCAGGCATCGCGGCCCGGGCCAGGGAAGCGGCCGATCATCTTGCGGGTTGCCTTGGCGTAGCCCCACAACATGTGGTCGATGACGAAACCCTCTTCCGCGAACACGATGGCCGGCTCGAAGAGGTCTTTCCAGGGCAGCTTGCCCCAGGTCTCATGGCAGGTCTGAAGGCCCCGCACGAATCCGGGCACCATGGCGCCCCAGGCTGTCCACGACTTTCGCTCGTCGTAGGGTTCGCCGGCCGGCGCGCCGCTCGGAAAGGCGAAGAAACCGCCGCCCTGGGCAAGCTGCCCCGTTTCCGCCTCCCAGAACGCCATGCCGAAGCCGCCGCCCAAGGTGGTCATGGTGGGTTCCAGCACGCATTGGGCGATAGCCGCAGTCATGTACGCATCCGCCGCCGAACCGCCCCGTTCGAGCGCCCACAGGGCGGCTTCCGTGGCATAGGGGTGGTCGCTGGAAGCCATCGTCCGGCTGCCGGTGGCATGGACGTTGGCGAGGTTGGCCTGTATGGGCTTGAGGTCCTGGCGGGCCATGGCCGCCCAGTCGCGCTTGCCCCGTGCGGCAGGGCGGGGCGCGAAGGCCAGGGCGCCGGTTCCGGCGAGGGTGGTAACGAGCAGGTCGCGGCGGTGCATGGCGATACGGGCTCCGGGGGCGATATTCAGGAAAGGACGCAGGGCGCGCCGAGGCCCTCAACGCAACACTTCGAACACCCCGGCGCCGAGGAAATTGCCGATCAGGTATCCGAAAATCCCGCAGAGGATTCCCGGCGTGACCAGTTCATGCCAGCCGGAGCGCGCCGCGAGCGCGGCTGCGGTGGGAGGGCCGAGCACGCAGGCGTTGGAGGCAATGGCCACCTCCCGCGCACTGAAGCCGAACAGGCGGCCGAGGCCGAAGGCGACGGCAGCGTGCACCGCAATGATCACCAGGGCGAAGAGCATGAGCAGGGGCGCCTGGCGCAGCATGGAGACCAGGTCGACGCCGGCGCCGAACACGCCGAAAAACACGTAGAGCAGCAGCATCCCCAGCGAAAAGTCGCCCTTCAGCGCCTGCATCGGCCGGCGCGCCAGGTTGGCCGCCGCGATGGCGACAAGCGTGATCGCGAGAATCGAGAAACGCGACTGCCCGACCAGGTTCGCCAGGCTGACGCCGATGGCGCAGACCGCAAGGCTCAGGCCGAGCGCCAGCCCCATGTGGGTCAGATCGGGACCGTCGGCGGCCGATGGCGGATCCGTCCGGGCGACCGGCGCGTCCGCGGGCGCTTTCGATGCATCCCAGCGCGCAAACCAGGCAAAGGCGGGCATCAGCGACAGCAGGATCAGGTACGACAGGCCGACACTCGCTTCCGCCCCGAGCACCACAGCGAAGCGGGTCGGATCCTCCAGCCCCACAACCTTGGAGACCGCGACGAAGTTCATGCCGCCCCCGGTATAGCCTCCGGTGATCACCGCGGCCGCCTGGGCAGCCACATCGCCCACGGGCACCAGGACGAAAGCCGTGATGACACCCAGTACCGTCCCCCCGGCGGCGATCAGGAAAGCGAACAGCAGGCGCCCGGTCTCCGCGACGATCAGGCGCAGGTCCGCCTTGAACAGCAACAGCGGGATGGACGCCATCACGAAGTACTCGGTAACGAAAGAGTAGCTCGGGGCCTCCCGGGGAATCAGCCCGAGATTGGAAAGTACGAGCGCTGCGAGGATGATCAGAACCGGGGCGGAGACACGGCTCGCCCAGGAAAAGCGCTCCGCCCAGCAGCACACGCCCACGATCGAAAACAGCAGCGCCACCAGGCCCAGGTGATTGTCGGCGTCAATCAGCATTCAAAGCGATACTCAGGACGACTCCCCGCTGATTTCGGCTCGCCGTTTTGCGGAATCGTGTCCGGCGCCCGAAAAGCTGAGCGATCAACGCCAGACCTGTTCCGCGACCCGCAAGTTGTTGACGCCGAGCAGGCCGCGTAGCGCGTTGTCGTCCCAGCCGAGCCGCACAAGCCGCTCAGCGATCTCGGGAATCCGTTCCGGCTCCACCATGCGCAAGCCCTTTCCGTAGCCTTTCTCGGGCGGAAACAAATCCGGGTTGTTTTCCACCAGATCGTCCAGTTCCGATGCATCGAACACGAAATCGAGACCCAGTCCGACGTGCGCCGGCCCCACCAGGGAGGCGACATAGTCGATATGGCGCACGATGGCCTCCGTGGAATTGTCGTTGTCGCCGAGAAAGACGCCGATGCCGTTGATGTTGACGACGCCGCCGCTGTCGGCGCAGGCCACGATCAGGTCGTCCGGGATGTTGCGCTCGTGGTCCCAGAGCGCGCGCGGGTTGGAGTGCGAGAAGATTACCGGGTTGCTCGAATACTCGATGGCTTCCCGGGCGGTCCGGTAACCGGTGTGGCTGCAACAGAGAACCATGCCGACCCGCGTCATCTCGTCGATCACGCGCCGCCCGAACCCGGTGAGGCCGGGGTCGTCGTCCTGGCAGCCGCCGCCGAGGCGGTTGTTGAGGTTGTAGGCGATCAGCATCCAGCGCACGCCGAGGGCGTAGTACGGTTCCACCAGCTCCGGCAGGTCGTCCACGGCCACGGCGCCCTCGAGGTCGAACGCGACGCCCAGCTTTCCCTCCCGCTTGGCGGTGTGGATGTCGCTCACCTTATCCACCAGCAGGTACCGCTCGGGATGCTGCTTGATCCAGCTCCGGAACGTGGCCAGCATCTTGAACCCGAAGTGCCAGGGAAACTGGTCGAAGGAAACGTTCAGGCTCACGAACGAAGCGCCGCTCTGCCGGTGACGTTCAAGCTGGTCGAGGAATTCGACATCGCCGGGGCGCACCGGCATGCAGGCATGGTTGTCCCAGACGATGGCATCGGCAAGCAGTTTCCTGGCCCGCGCCGAATTGTCACCGCTCACAGTTTCCGCGTTCATCGCAAAGTTCCCCTGTTATCCCGGATGATCCTACCTTCATCACGAAGGATACCGACTCGATGCCCCGCATGTCCTCGGCCGGATTGGCCCGTTGCGCCACGGAGGCCGCAAGATCGACGTTCGCTTCGGTGGCGAGGTGGCCGGTGCGTTGACGACGCTCGCGAAACTCAACGAGGATCAGCCCGATCGGTTTCAGTGTGAGATCAGGTGTTGCCGGTAGTCGCGTCTATGAAAAGGAAAGGTCCGGCCCCGCCGGCACCACGCGGGTAGGATTGATGATGGCGTGACTGCCGTAGTAATGCCGCTTGATGTGGTCGAGAAACACGGTTTCCGCGATGCCGGGCGTCGAATACAAACGCTGGGTGTGGGCCCAGAGGTTGGGATAGTCGACGAGGCGACGGATATTGCATTTGAAGTGCCCGTGGTAGACCGCATCGAAACGCACCAGGGTGGGGAACAGCCGCCAGTCCACCTCGGTCAGAGTATCCCCGACCAGGAAGCTGTTGCCTTCGAGCAGCCCTTCCAGCCAGTCGAACGTGTCGAACAGGGGATAGACGGCCGCCTCGTAGGCCTCCTGGGTCATGGCGAAACCCGACTTGTAGACGCCGTTGTTCAGGGTGTCGTAGACACGCCGATTGACCGCATCGATCTCTTGCCTTAGGGCCTTCGGATAGTAATCTCCCGGGGCCGCGCCAATGCCGTCGAAGGCACTGTTGAACATGCGGATGATCTCGGACGACTCGTTGTTGACGATCGTTCCCCGCGCCTTGTCCCACAGAACAGGGATGGTTACCCGCCCGGTGAATTCGGGGCTGGCGGCCTTGTAGACTTCATGCAGTGCGTGGGCGTGGTTGACACTGTCCGCAATCACGCCGTCGCCGGGTGCGAAGGTCCATCCCTGCTCACCCATGAACCAGTGCACCACCGACTTGGAGATCATGCTCTCCAGTCCCTTGAGTTTCAGGAAGATGTGTGTGCGGTGCGCCCAGGGACAGGCATGGCCGATATAGAGGTGATAGCGCCCCGTTTCAGCCGGAAAGCCGCCCTCGCCGGTGGAGCCGGGGGCGCCGTCGGGGGTGATCCAGTTGCGGAACTGGGAGTTCGTCCGCACGAATGCTCCCTTGCGGGTACGGGTGTCGAAGGAGTCCTGCACCCATTGGCCATCTATCAGCATCCCCATCGCATGTCCCCGATCACGTCCGGTGCGGACGGAATTACGAAATGATGTCACGCGGTAATCGCCCGCCGCTACCCCGGAGTCCGCCATCGAGGAAAGGTCGAATCGTCTCTGCCGACAGGCGTCGCGCAAGGCATGCAGGCGGGAATCTGGCGTAGGACACATGCCGAGCGGGGGGTGACGCTTCACCACGCCGATTGCTTGATCGCAGCCGCGGCGGAAGGCGTCGGAGCCGCGCTTGCCACGGCAAACGTCGATGAATTTCCGATGCAGGAAGTGTTGGTAGAGCATTGGCCGATAGGGGCCTGAGTTGATTTGACTGCGACGACTCCCGGCTCGCGGCAAGCTGACCAACAATACAGGTTAGGGTCGATACCGGCTGTTTGCGTCTCCTGAGACTAGATCTTTCCGGGAGACGTTCGCATGCGACGCCGACATTTCGTTACCGGTGCGGCCGCGCTGGCCGCCGCACCTGCCATTGCTCTGACGGACCGGACCGCGACTGCCGTTGCTCAGCAAGGTGGCGGGTCGTCGCTTGCCGGCATCGGTGAACGGCTTTCCGGCCTGATTCCGGAGCTTGCCGGGCGACTCGGTTCGCCGGGCTATGTGGCCGGCATCTACCAGGACGGGTCGGAGTGGATGTACGCGCACGGCGTGCGCAATCTCAACACGGGCGATCCCATGACCACGGATACGGCCTGGCTGCTCGGTTCCATCACCAAGGTGCTGACCACGACCCTGCTGCTGAAATACGTGGAAGCCGGACGGGTCGATCTCGACGCGCCCATTACCCGTTACCTCCCAAACTTTCGCCTCGCCGGGAAGGGGGCGGCGGAGCGCATCCGGGTGATGCAGCTCGTCAACCACACCAACGGCATCGATGCGGACACGCTCATGCCGGCCCGAGAGTTCGGCCCGAACGCGGTGCAATCCTACATCGATGCGCTGGCCAGGACCGGCACGCTCTTTGCCCCCAACGAACTGCTGCACTACACGAATCCGGGCTTCACCATCGCCGGGCGCATCATCGAGACCCTTTCCGGGAAGAGTTTCAACCGCACGCTCGAGGAGGAGATCTTCGCGCCCATCGGCATGGATCGTTCCGTCACGTCGGCCACTCAGGCGATCCTGCACCGCACGGCGCTCGGCGCCTATCCCGGGACCGGGGGCGAAATGGAGGCTGCCGGCCTGTTCATGCTGCCGGTGTCGGCGGCTCCGGCCGGGGCGACGCCGATCGTCACCGTCGGCGACCTCATCGCCTTTGCGCGCACGCACCTGGCCGACGGCGTGGCGCCCAACGGCAAGCGCCTGCTTTCCGCCGAACTGTGCCGCGCGATGCGCACCTCCACCTTCGATCTGAAGACGCCCAATGCGCCGCCGGTAGGCCTCGGCTGGTTCCTGCCGCCCATCGGCGGAACCACCGCCTGGTGGCACGGCGGCGGGTCGCCGGGAGGCACCGCCGGGCTGACCGTATTTCCGGAGTACGACCTGGCGATCGCGAGTTTCGGCACGGGGCCGGGGTCGAGCCCCATGCACGACACACTGGTCACCACCGTGTTGCGGGAGCACCTCGGGCTGACCGTGCAGCCGCCTTACTCCGAAGCGGCGACCACCCTGCCCATGAGCCACTACGCAGGCGACTACGAGGCCTTCGAGTCGCGCCTGGAAGTGCGCGCCGGCAAAGGCGCCGGCGAACTCGAGGTGACCTCGCATTTCCTGCCCTCCAGCGAGGAACAGGAACGGGTGCTCAAGCTCTATGCCGGCCCGGCGGGCGAGGCAGCACCGACACTCACCTATTCGGCAATTCGGGACAACCTGTTCGCTCCGGAGGGATTGCCCGAAGAATTCTTCTCGGGCGTCTGGGGGCGCATGGCGCTCCTGTCGTTTCACGAGGTGGGGGGCAACACTGCCCGTCGCTATGCGCATACGCGCTTCAGGGCGCTGTTGAAGGCCTGAATTCCCCGTGCGCGCCATCGACATCAAGATGACCTACTTCGACAACTACATCGATCTGATCCGGCAAGCGGGTCGAAGCGGGGCGGGTTAACCATGCACTACAGCAACGATCGCATACTGGCCACCCATGTCGGCAGCCTGCCGCGGTCGCCGGCGCTGCTCGACATGCTGGGCAGGATGGAGGCCGGCGAAAACGTCGACCGCGGCGAGTTCCGCTCAGAGGTGCTCAAAGGGCTCCGGGAAGCGGTGCGCGAGCAGGCGGCGGCCGGCATCGACATCGCCGGGGATGGCGAGCTGCCGCGCATCGGTTTCTCCTTTTATGCCAAGGACCGGATGACCGGCTTCGGTGGGGAGGCCAAACGCGGCACGGTCACGGATTTCGCCAAGTTCCCGGGCTATGCGGAACTGGTGGTCAGCCGTTCGGCCGGGCAGTCCAACGCCGGCAAGTCCGCATCCGTGTGGGCGACCCCGGAATGCGTGGACGAAGTGCGCTACGACCCGGAGCTGACCCAGGCCCGGGAGGAACTCGACCTGTTCGCGGACGCCCTCGAGGCCGAGGCGGAAGCGAGCGGCGATTTCACGGGCACCTTCGTCACGGCCGTCACGCCGGGCATCCTGGCCACCACGCTGCTGCGCAATCCGGACAACCCGGCCTATGCGTGCGACGAGGACTACGTCTTCGCCCTGGCCCGGGAACTGCGGCGCGAATACGAATACATCGTCTCCCGGGGCCATATCCTGCAGCTCGATGCCCCGGACCTGGCGCTCGAGCGGCAGATCCTGTTTGTCGACCGGCCCCTGGAGGAATTCCAGGACCGTATGGAAGTGCACGTGGCCGCGCTGAACGAAGCGCTGGAGAACATACCCAGGGACAGGGTGCGCCTTCACGTCTGCTGGGGCAACTGGGACGGGCCGCACTGCGACGATGTCGACCTGGAAGCGATCCTGCCCGTCATCTACAAGGCCGAGGTGGGCGGCCTGTCGCTGGCCTGCGCGAACCCGCGGCACGCCCACGAGGTGGACCTGTTTCGCGAGATGCCGCTACCCGATGACATGGTCATGTTCCCGGGGGTGATCGACGTCACCACGAACATGCTGGAGCATCCGGAGGTGGTGGCCAACCGCCTGTGCCACTGGGTGGACGTGATCGGCGACCGGGAGCGGGTGATCGCCAACACCGACTGCGGGTTCTCCACCTTCGCGGGCTACACCATGGTGGCGCCGGACGTGGTGTGGGCGAAGATGAAAACCATGGCGGCCGGTGCGGCCATTGCCACCGGTCGCCTGTGGGGATGAATTGGGTTCCGGGAGTGCGCGGGCCGCGGAAACAACGGCTTGCGTTCCCGTTTGATTGATTTGAAGGCGGATCCGGGCTGGCCGGTTGCCGGGGCGCTGGATGTGAACGAACAAGGAGGAAAGTGAAAGCATGGAAGCGAAGAGAAGCATGACCGCCGAGGAGATTCAGAGCCGGGTGGCGCGGTTCACGGACCTCAAGCCGATGTCCACGGCGGCCGAACTCGACTGGGTGCCACAGGACGCCATGGACGTCATCTTCGCCCGGGACTTGCGTCCGATCATCATCGAGAAAACCAGGAATCCCTTCGGCCAGACCGCGGCGATCTACGGCGCCGCGGGCACCACCATGAACGTCTCGATCATGCCGCCGGGGCAGGGTCCCTGCCTGCACGCCCACGACAACACCTACGAGACCTTCGTGGTGCTCGACGGCACCATCGAGTTCCGGATCGGCCCCGCGGGGGAGGAGAAGGTGACGCTGGGCAAGTGGGATACGTTCTCCTGCCCACCCGGCGCCTATCGGGGTTTCAGCAATGCCGGCGAGGAAGATGCCGTGCTGCTCACCGTGATCACGGGCGCCGTGGATGCGCGCGACGATGTCTGCGTACCGCCCAGCGTCGGCCGGGAGATCGATGACCGCTTCGGTGGCGAGGTGCTCGGCGCGTTCAAGAAGCTCGCCAGGTTCAACGAGGAATAGCGTCGTACGATTTGGAGACGCCATTGGGTCCGCTGCTGACCCGGTCGAACCGAAGACCTGCGTCGATGCGCGCACACCGTCTTCGATTCAATCAGTTCAACTGCGGGCCCGCATAGTGACGGGAGGGCAGAAGCCATGTGGAAATCCGTGAAATCCCCCAATTGCGCCGTCGGTCAGGCGGCCAGGTTCGCACTTTGCCTACCGCTGCTGGCTGCCTGCGGTGCAGGGGACACGCCGGGGGACGAAGTGGCGACCGGCCCGGACCCGGTCGCAGTGGAGGCCGGCCCGGCGTCGCCGGCGGTGCGGACCAGCCCCCTGTCCCTGGAGGGCACGAGCCCGGTCGAGTGGACGGGCCACGAGCGCTCGTCGCACTTCGTGACGGCAGCCGACGGCGTGCGCCTGGCCGTCGACGTGGTGCTGCCGACCGGTTTTACCGGCGAGGGCGAAGCGCCGGCGGCCTTTCCGGTGGTTTTCCGCTATACGCCGTACCACCGGACGTCCATCGATCCCGAAACCGGCGAGGTGGCGCTAATCCCGTGGGAATTTTTCCTGGCGCGCGGCTACGCCTATGTGGCCGCCGACATGCGCGGCACCGGCGCGTCCTTCGGCTGGAATGACCTGATGACCCGGCGATTCGTCGAGGACGGCGGCGCAATCGTCGACTGGATCGCCGCGCAGCCGTGGAGCGACGGCAATGTGGGCATGATCGGCGGTTCCTACGAGGGCTGGTCGCAGTTGGCCGTGGCGGCGGCGCAGCCCGAGGCGCTCAAGGCCATCGTCCCGTTCCACACCGGGTGGGGCGCGCTGCTGCTGCAGCCCGGTGGCATCTTCGCCTACGCCTTCGCGGAAATGTGGACGGCGATGACGGACTTCATCAACCACAACAACTCCTTCGAGACCTTTCCCATACCCCCGGTGACACCGGTGCTCGACGAGGACGGCGACGGCGAACTCACCGACGAGATTCCCCTGGATGCGGACGGCGACACCTGGTTCACCGACGACTATTCCTGGCCGGTCGATCCGGTGAACCCGCCGCGCTATCCCGATGGCGTCGAGCGCACGGAACACGCCTACTTCAATGCCACCATGGAACACATCGCCCATCCGGACGGGGCGCCCGGCAACTACGATGCGGTGACCGGCATACGCTCGCAGCGCTTCTTCGACAGCCCGCGCGCGTCCGATGGCCTGATTTCCGCCGAGGTCACCTGGGGGATGCTGCCCGCCATCATCGAATCCGGGGTGGCGATCTACCACTTTGCCGGCTGGTGGGATGCGTTCACGCGCAGTTCGTTCGAGGTCTACGCCACGCTCGAGAACACCAACCCGTCCCGCATCTCCGCCTGGCCGATGTACCACCAGGGCATCTCTCCCCCAGCTTCCGAGCGAATCGGCGCCGACCCTAAGCGGGAGAACGTCTACACGGAGACCTACCTGGGCGAGGCGCTGCGCTGGTTCGACCGCTGGCTGAAAGGGAAGCGCAACGGCATCGACGAGGAACCGCCGGTGTACATCTTCGTCCAGAACGAGGGCTGGCGCGCGGAACCGTCCTGGCCGCTGGAACGGGCCGTGCCCACACGGTTCTACCTTGCCGGCGCCAACACCCTGGCGCGGGAGCCCGGCGAGCCCGGGCGCGATGACTACGCCGCCGACTTCACCCACGACGGCACCTTCGGGCCGCCGATCGACGCGCGTCAGATTTCGGTGGCCAATGCGATGAAGGGCAAACCCCCGTTCAACGCCAGTTCCTTCGGCCGTTCGCGCCAGCAGATGTTCGGCTTCCCGGACGACATTCCCTTGCGCACCGAGAAAGACGAACAGGCGCTCACCTACACCAGCGCGCCGCTCACCGCGGACATGGAGGTGACCGGCCACCCCATCGTCAGCGTTGCCGTTTCCTCCACCGCCGATCACGGAGACCTCTTCTTCTACTTGGAAGACATCGATCCGCAAGGCAACGCCGTCCTTGTCACCGAGCACCAGCACCGCGCCGGTTTCGACCGCCTCGTCGACAACGATCTCCAGATTCCCGGCAACCCGGGCATCGACGTCAAGCCGGATCTGCCGTGGCACGGCTTCCGGGAAGCCGATTACACCGTCGGCGTCTTCGCCGACGGCGCGGTCGTCCGGGTGACGACGTCGCTGCATCCTACATCGTGGCTGTTCAGGGCGGGCCACCGCGTGCGCCTGTCGATCACGGCGGCCGACTGGCCGGACTACGACCTGCACCCCGAACTGTCGCCGCGGAACCGGCCCGACGCCGAGGACAACATCGTCCCGACGGTCGGCGTGCACAGGGGCGGCCCCGGCGGGTCCTACCTGGAACTGCCGGCCGTTCCACGCGCGGGAGAACCGGGTTAGCGCCGGACCGGGCGTCAGCCCGTCCGGCTGACCGATGGCCCGCCGGTGCCACCGCCACCGGTTCTTCAGTCGAACGGGTTCTCAACCAGTACGCCCCCGTAGCGTTGGCCGGAATTCAGGTCTTCGGACAACAGAATTCCGGCTTCCGAGACGTTGGCGGCATGAACAATCAGGGAGTCCCAGAAGGAAATCCGGTAGCGGCCACCAGCTCTTCCAGCCGTTTCTGCGCAACTTCGTGCTTCGACCCCGCCGTGTGGTCGTGGGCGTAAACCAGGATGTTGGTGTCAACGAAAGTCTTGACGGTCATAGAGTTCGCCACGGTCCTCAAGGGGAGCCCAACTCAGGTCATAACCGCGCTTCAGGCGTTTCAAGGCACGTCGGCGGGCGGCATCGAAGCGATGGTCCGCCTTCAGCAGCAGTCGTAGCTGCTCCGCGACCAGGCGGCTCAGCGAGGTGCCCCGCCGTGCAGCCAGCACCTTGGCTTCGTGGGCGAGTTGCTGGCCCACTCGAATCGTGATGTTTGTGCTCATTGTGCTGTGCTACACAGAAATTGTGCTGCACAATACTTCGGTTTCACGTCGCCAACAAACATCCGTTGCCCGGCCGCGAACCGCGCTCCATTGGCTGGCCCCGATGCTCCGCGGCGCATGGGCCCTGCTGCTACAGGGCACCTGGGAAGTTGCCGCCGTCGATCAGGATGTTCTGGCCGTTGATGTATCCCGCTTGCCGGCTGCAGATGAATGCGCACAGCGCGCCGAATTCCTCGGGTTTGCCAAGGCGCTGAAGAGGATTGTCGCCCAATAGGCGAACCGTGAAGGTCTGCGCGTCGATGCCTTCGTTGCGGGCATTGGTCTCGATGTAGGTTTTCAGCGGCGCGGTCTCGAAGGTGCCCGGCAACAGATTGTTGATGGTCACATCCGTAGCGCGCGGATAGCGGGCGATACCCGCGACGAAACCGGTGAGCCCGCTCCTCGCCGCGTTGGACAGGTCGAGATTCGCCATCGGCGCCCGCACCGACTGGCTCGTGATATTGACGATTCGGCCGAAACCGCGTTCGATCATCGCGTCGAGGGTAGCCTTGATCAGCTCGATGGCCGTGAGCATGTTCGCTTCCACGGCGTTCAGCCACTGCTGGTGCGACCAGTCGCGAAAGTCGCCCATCGGCGGGCCGGGCGCGTGGTTGATCAGGATGTCAGGCGCAGGACAGGCGGCAAGCGCGGCAGCCCGGCCGTCGGGCGTCGTGATGTCGCAAACCACCGTCGTCACCGAAGCGCCTGTCGCGGCCTGAATCTGTGCGCCGACCTCGCCGGCCCTGGCGTCGTTCGCCTCGGTTATGGTGACCTCGACATGTTCCCCGGCCAGGGCCAGAGCTGCCGCCCGGCCAAGATCGGTACCGGCGGCGCAAACGATCGCGGATTTTCCGCCGATGCCCAGCTCCATGTTGCTTGTCCTCCCTTCAGCTTGAAGATCTCCGGGACGGGGCGTCGTTCGCCCGGCCGCCGTTGCTTCGTATATGCCGGCGCCGGATGCGCGTCAACCTCGCAGACGCACGTCACGGCTGGCGAACGGATGCAACAGACGCATCAACACAATGCTGGCCACTACGCCGGCCGCGGCGAAACACGCAAGAAACATGAAATAGTGCTGGTGTCCGAGAAGCCCCGGCGAGCGGTCGAGGAGCATTCCTCCCAGATAGGCAACGAAAATATCCGGGGTAAACCCCACGACCGACACAATGCCGATCGTGGTGCCGGTTACGGCGGCCGGCACTCTGGCCTCCTCGAGCAAAGCGAAATACAGACCGCGCAATCCGTAAATTGCTGCGGCGCCAACCAGGACATTGCCGAACAGGATCCACACGAAAGACGGAACCGGTGTGGTCAACGCAAAAAAGAGATGTGATGCGAGCAAGAGGACGAATGCCAATACAGACATTCGAGATGCAAAGTACCTGTCGCCGAGCATACCGAACGCCAACGGGGCAATAACACGCGTCCAGGCGGCGAGCGCAACGATCTCTGCCGCCCTGACCGCATCGACACCGTAGCCCTGAACCGCGAACAGCGAGTAGTTCTCGAATCCCTTGTAACCGACGTATGCGCATAAGATGACGATCGCCTGCAACCAGACTGCCCGGATGCGCATGACGCGAACGATTTGCGTCACCACGCCTTCGGTTTGTGGTTTCCATGCAGTGAGGCCGGGTTCGACGGGCGCGCGGCCTTCATTGACCACGAACCAGACAAACGCACCGGTCGCTGCCGTCACGGCCGTATAACCGTATATCACGACGCGAAGCGCTTCCTGCTTCTCCGCGAAGCTGGCCGCGGCATAGCCATCCGGAAATGCCAGCCCGAACATCCAGACCGCGATCGATGTCGAAAGTGCGCCCAGCAAGCCGCGCCCGCCATCGAGCAGGCCGTAGGCGCGGCCTTGGGTGGTGCGGCCGCCCCATTCGCGCGTGGCGCGAATGAGCGCAGCCCAGAACAGGAGAATGGTGGTCAGGCCGAAAAATCCCCACAGCGCGAGAGCGCCGCGAAAATCCGGAAACGTTGCCATGTACAAGCCGCCGGCCGCGGTCGTCCACAGTGACGACGCAAGCAGGTTTCGAGCGGGAAACCGATCTGCCAGCGGCCCCCCGAGAAAATAGCCGAACACCGCCATGATTCCGTAGATTCCCTGGGCGGCGCCCAGCTCGGTATTCGTCAGCTCGAATATTTCAAGAACCGTCGGCCGGAAAAAACGAGTCGGGTAATAGGGCAAAAGGAAAACGGCTTCACCGGCAACGATCAGCCCGAGCATGAACCAGAAACGGTGTACGGATTGCGATTTGTCAGACACTTGTTTGCATCCAAGGCCGGCGCGCAAAGAACGGTATCTTCTCATGACGCTCGAGCAACAAAGACTGCAAGACCCGATACCGGCGGTTGTTCCTTCGTTGGACGCGCCGGCATGACTCACACAACTCGACAGCAGGGCGGGATGACCCCGACGAGGGCGTCCGGGCCGTTGACACGGCGCTGGGCCGTTCTATCGAAGGTCGCCAGGGAGATTCCTGCCGTTTTATCAGGGTTGACGGTACGCCTTGCGAATGGTCACCGGTTCACTCAGCAACTGTCCCCGCAGATAGGCATTGTCCGTGGGTGCGGTGGATTCCATCTGGTGAATCCCGTGCACCGCATCCATGCCCGACGTTACCCGGCCGAAGGCGGCGAAGCCCAGGCCGTCCCCGTTGCGCGTGCCGCCGAAGTCCAGGCTTGGCTGGTCGCCGATGGTGATGAAAAACGCCCCGCCGCTGGCGCTCCCGGGGTCCGTCCTGCCGAGCGAGAGCGTGCCGTCGAGGTGGCGGATGCCGGTCTCCCCGGTGGTCTCGTGGGGAACCGGGGGCAATGCCTGCGCGGCGTCGGTCAGGCCGCCCTGAATCACCTCGATGACGGGCGAGCCGTTGTCGTTGTTCCTGCGCACCACGCGGTAGAAGGCGCCGCCGTCGAACAGCCCCTGGTCAAGGTGGTCGAGGAAACTGCCGGTTGAGGCGGGGGCGGCCTCGGGATAGACGGCCAGTTCGATGTTGCCCGCATCCGTTTCCAGCGTGACCCGCACCGCGGGGCCCCATTTGTCCGCATTTGCGCCTTCCGCCTGCGGGGCCTCGGGCTGGGCAATGGCGGCCGCCTGCAAGGCCTTGACCCTGTCCATCATGTAGTCGGAGGACGACTTGGCGCTGAACCCGGTTGGCGGTTCCATGCCGGCGAGATGGCGCACGAAATAGTCCCACATGCGCACCATCCCATAGCCCGGCAGTGCATGGCCGGCCTGGGGCATCAGGACCAGGTCGAACGTCTTGTTGGCGTCCATCAGCGCCTGGGTGAGCTGAAACAGGCCGCCCGGGTGTACGCCGTAGTCCAGCATGCCGTGTATGAACAGCAGCTTGCCCTGGAGGTTTTCCGCATGGGTGAGGTTCGCCTGTTCGAGGTAGTTGTCACCCGCGGGCAGGCCCTGGTAGCGCTCCCCCCAGCTGTGCCAGAACAGCCGCTGGTCGTGGTTGCCGGCGATGGATACGCCCACCTTGAAGAAATCCGGGTATTTCAGCATCCCGCGGGCTGCCATGTAGCCGCCGCCGGAGACGCCGGTAATGCCGACGCGCTTCAGGTCCAGGTAACCGAACCGCTCGGCAAGCTGCCTGATGCCGGCGATGTGGTCCTCCAGGTTGCTCGCGGTCTGCAGCCGGCCGTAGGACGCCTCGTGAAAGGCGCGCGAGCGTTCCGTGGTGCCGCGTCCGTCCAAAATGACCACGACGAACCCCAGTTCCGCCAGGGAGGCGGCCGAATCGAGGCTCAGGGAAGCGGCGGTTCCGAATCCCGCCTTGGGAACGTTGCTGACCTGGGGCCCTCCGTAGATGTAGTCGATCACCGGCCAGGACTTCTGCTCATCGAATTCCTGTGGCTTGAGCATCAGGCCGAGAATCTGCGTTTCGCCGTCGGCGCCGGTAACTGAGAAGGGTTCCGGCCAGCGCTGCCCGTCGGGCAGGGCATTGGGCGTTCCCTCTTCGAGGAGCATCCGTTCCTCGCCGTCCGCCGACATGAGCGCGGAAACATTGGGCCGGTCGGGGCGCTGGCGGGTCTCGACGTAGTAGGCGGCGCCGGGAGACAGCCCGGAAACCGCGCCGGGGTCTTGGCCGAAGACGGTGAGGATGAGCAGCGAAAAGTCGCCCGGCGAGAGCACCAGGCGGTCGTCGTCGCCGGAACTCAGCAGGGTGAGTTCGGCTGTGTCCAGGTTGACGCGGGCGACTTCGCGGAAGTAGGGGTTGGCATCGGGCCGGCGTCCGCCGATGGCGAGGAAGAGTTCACGTCCGTGCCGGTCTACCCCGAGGACGTCTCTAACCAGCCAGTCGCCACCCGTCAGGGCGCGCTTTTCCTCGCCCGTTCCGGCATCGTGCAGATACAGGTGCCCCCAGCCCGATTTTTCCGAATACCAGACGAACTCGCCGCTTTCGGGCAGGGGAACGATGAAGGTCGGCATGTACACATTGGAGCCGAGCTCCAGGTAGGTTTCCGTGTTCTCCCGGAACACCACCCGGGTCTGCCCGGTGTCGCGTGCTGCGGTCACCACCCGGGCTTCCCGCTCGCCGCGCAGGATGTCCACGAAGTAAACCGCCCGTGAGTCTGCGGACCACCAGGCCCGGTTGCCGCCGAAGGGGGTGTCGTTCATGCGCACCGCGGCCAGGTCGGGGTAATGGATGGGTGTCTGCTTTCCGGTTTCGGTGTCGATGACGGTCATGCGGAACCGGGTCACGTGTTCATCGCCCGGCAATGCCTGGCGGTAGTCGATGACCCGCGGCCGAATGCTGCCGTCGGCGGGGGCGAAGTCGATCACGGGCAGCGATTTCACCTGCCTGTCGTCGGTCTGCGCGGTGAACAGGTACCGCGAGTCCGGTGACCAGACAGCTTCCGGTTTGATCGCCGGCCGGCCCGTGGCGTCGGGATTGGCGGCATACGCGTAGTAGCGTTCGCCGTCGGTGGTGAGCGCTTTTTCCTCGCCCGATGCGAGTTTCTTCAGCCAGAGATTATGGTCTTTCGAATAAACCGCCCGGGAGCCGTCGGGGGAAACCAGCAGAGCCGGATCGTTGGGATTGGCTTCCAGTTCGTGAAGCTCGCCCTCCGCGTATTTCCAGAAACGGCCAAAGGCCGTGAAGGTCACGGCTGCAGTGTCGATATCGACGCCGGTAATCGGGAGTGCAACGGCGTCGATCTCCTGGCCGGTGGCTTCCGCAAGGGATGCCGCCAGGGCGCTGTGGTCGAAAGCAGGGCGTTTGTTGCGAAGGTGCGCATCCGCCAGTGTGTACTCGCCGCCCTCGGGTGTCTGGCGCTCGTACCAGAACCTCGATTCATCGATCCATCGGGCATGAACGGTCTGGTTGAGCACCCACCTGTCTTCGATGTGCGCCTGGACCGCCGCCGCCCGCTCGTACGCCGGCAACATTGGATGCGGATTGGCCGACTGGACCTGTTGCGCGATGGTCGCGTTCAACAGCATGGCCGCCGATACGGCTTTCGCGAAAACTGTCATCTCTCATGCACCCCGATCAGACCAGATCTATGACGCGACCCCTGCTTGACACCCTCAAGACGCAATCGGGAGCTTTGGTGCAGGGGGGGCGATTTCGCCGGGGTCGAACCTGCCTACGGAGTGCCGGAGCGTTCTGCGAGGCGCCCCTCAGATGTCCAGCTCCTGCAGCAGGTAGACCGCCTGCAGGGCCTGCAGCCTGGCCTGCTGGATGGGGTCCGCCGCGGCGCCGTGCCCGCCTTCGGTGTTCTCGAAGAAGAGGAACGGGTGCCCCATGGTATCCATCTTCGCGCCCATCTTGCGCGCGTGGCCGGGATGCACCCGGTCGTCCCCGGTGGAGCCGAAGAAGAAGACTTCGGGATAGGACTCCTCGGCGCTCAGGTTGTGATACGGCGAATAGGACTTCATCACTTCCCACATGGCGGGGTCGTCCGGATCGCCGTACTCGCCCATCCAGGACGCGCCGGCGAGCATGCGGTGATAGCGGCGCATGTCGAGGATGGGCACGCCGCAGAGCACCGCCCGGTAGCGTTGCGGCTGCTGCGTCATGGCCACGCCCATCAACAGGCCGCTGTTGGATGCGCCGACGATGGCGAGTTTTTCCGCGGACGTGAATTTTCGGTCGATGAGGTCCCGGGCCACGGCGTGAAAGTCGTCGTAGACCCGCTGGCGGTTTTCCAGCACGCCGGCGAGATGCCAGCCGGGCCCATATTCGCCGCCCCCGCGTATGTTGGCCAGCACGTAACTGCCTCCGGCCCCGATAATGGTCTTGAACGGCGCCCCTGCGCCGAATAGGAAACCCATGTAGCCCGGCGTCATCGCCAGGTTGAACCCGCCATAGGCGCCCAGGAGGAGGGGCGCCTTGCCGTCGGCGACCAGGGCTTTCGGCCGCACGATGAAATAGGGCACCCGGGTGCCGTCGTTGCTGGTGGCGAAGTGCTGTTCGGTGACCAGCCCGTGGGCGTCGAATTTGGCCTCGAGGCTGTCGACCACCCGCGCGGGGCCGCCCGCAACGCTTGCATAGAGCGACGGTGGTTGGGTGAAACTCTCGAACCTTACGATCACCGCGTCGCTTGCGGCCGCCGCCGCCACCGGGGAGGTGGTGCCGTTGTCGGGCAGCGGGATGGGCCGTTCCCGCCACTGCCCGTCGTTGTACGACAGGCGCACCAACCTGCCGGCCACATCGTCGAGGATGCTGAAGTAAACCGCGTCGTCCGTGGCGATGACCCCGGTGCCCAACAGCGACTGCACGGCCTGCGAGCTGTCCGGCGCAAACAGCACGGCCGCCTCTTTCGGGCTTTGCGCCAGGTCCGTCATGCGGAAGCCCACCAGGGCGCCCTGGGGATAAGTGGCCTGCGCGCCCTGCCAGTCCTGCTGCAACAGGCCGATGACCCAGCCCTTGTGCACGGTGCTCAACTGGAACTGGGCGGGCAGGTGCAGCCGCGCAGGTCGGCCGTCGTCGCCGAGGCGGTAGTAATCGGACTGGAATATGGTCACCGCATCCGCCAGCAGGGTGAACGTGGATCCCGCATCGTTGACGAGCCGCGGCTGGGCCATCATGTGGTCGGCATCGACCTCGAAGATCACCGGCGCTTCGTCGTAGGCGTCGCCGCGCCGCCAGGCGCGCACCTGGCGCCCGTAGCCGGCCAGGGTCTGCGAATCGCCGCCCGAGGCCATCGACACCAGCAGAGTGTCTTCATCCGCCCAACTCACCCAGGTCTTGGCTTCGGGCAACGCGAACCCGTCCGTCACGAAAGACCTTTTCGCCAGGTCGAACTCGCGCCATTCGGCGGCATCGGAGCCGCCGGGCGACAGCAGCAGCATGCACCGCCGGTTCTCCGGCGGGTGGCAGGCGGCATCGCGGAAGACCCAACTGCGCTTTTCCTTTGCATCCAGGGCATCGACATCGAGCACCGTTTCCCAACCGGCCTTGCCGGCAATAAAACCGTCGAGAGCCATGCGCCGCCAGAGGCCCCGAGGGTGATCCGCATCCTGGAACAGGTCGTAGACGTCATCGCCGATCACGCGGATGGCGGGCAGCCGGTCGGAGCGCGCCAGGTCGTCGAGGGTGTCCTCATAGATCGCCTCATAGCGCTCATCGCCCGTGAGTCGCTTAAGGGTTCTGGCGTTGTGCCGCTCAACCCAAGCCAGCGACCGCTTCGAGTCGATCTCCTCGAGCCACAGATAGGGATCGTCTTCCGCCGCCACGGCCAGCCCTCCGAAAAGCGCCAGTCCGATCAACACACAGCCTGTCCTCATTGCACCTGCCTTCCGAATTGCCTGGGGCGGGTTATACGCACAAGCCGCCGGACGCGCCAGTGCTCCTTCGCGGCGGACCGCGCCTTGCCAAGGGCGTGCTGCCCGCAGCCACTGATCCCGAATTGTCAATTGGAAGGAGCACGAGTCCGATGCGGCGGGGGATTCACGGTCGGTTGCACTTTGGCTCCGATTGCGCACAATTCCCTATCTGTTTCAGCCGACGAGCCGGCCGGGGAGGCGCTGCGCCAAGCGCGAAGGCGCATACCGCGGGTCGGGCGGCGGCAACCCGAACGGGGCCTGACCCCGGCAAGGATGAACTCAGGATGACCTTCGATCTGAATACGCACCTGGCCGCCACCGGCCGTTCGATGAGGTTGACCACGCGCGACGGGGGGTCCGCGTACGCCGTGGCCATTTCCCGCAGCTATGCGGCTGCCGCGGAGGATCTGTGGGACGCGGTGACCAACGGCGAGCGCATACCGCGGTGGTTCCTGCCGGTGAGCGGCGATCTCGAAGTGGGTGGCCGATATCAGCTCGAACGCAATGCGGGCGGAATGGTCACGGCCTGCGAAGCGCCGTCGCGATTCTCGCTCACCTGGGAGTTCGGCGACGATTTGAGCTGGGTGGACGTGGAAGTCGTCGCCGACGGAGCGGGCCGGGCACGGCTGACGCTCACTCACAGCTCGCGCCCTTCGGACCATTGGGATCGTTTCGGGCCGGGCGCCACGGGAGTCGGGTGGGAAATGGGCCTGGTGGGACTGGCGATTCACCTGTCGGATCCGCAAGCGGCCCTGCCGGAGGATGCCACGTTCACGGACACTGAGGAGGGGAAGGCCTTTGTGCGGGGCTGCAGCGCGGCCTGGGGAGAAGCCGCCATCGCGGCAGGTTCGGACCCCGATGCGGCGTGCGCGGCGGCGAGGCGAACCGCCGCCTTCTACACCGGCGAGCCGCTGTGACCTTTCCAGCCCGCTGCGTTCATTGCTGATTAGTACCGTTTAGATCAACGCCGTTCAGATCAACTCGTAAAGCAGCTTCATCAGGTTCCGGAGCTGGTCTCCCATGCCCGACCCGGAAGTTAAGCGGGCCGGCGTGTAGGCGAAGCCCAGGCGCCTGTCGGGGTCGGCGTAGGCGACATAGCCGCCGCCCGCTGTGCCGAAGTTGTTTTCGCCCGCGCCCATGCCGTTCCATTCGAGCGCCAGCAGGAACCCCAGCGCAACCCGGAACGGGTCGCCGTGTACGGGGTCGATGGTAGCCCACTGCTCCTGCCGAGCCTAGCGCAACACGGAGGGAGAGATCAGCCTGTCGTTGCTGGCATTGCCGTCATTGGCCAGCGGAGAAATCAGAGAAATCAGAGAGAAATCAGGAGAAATAGAGAAATCAAAGAAATCAGGAAGAAATCAGGACACCCACAAGAGAAATCAAGAGAAATCAGGACACCCACAAGAAGAGAGAAATTCAGAGGAAATTCAGGAAGGGAAATCCAGGACACTCACCAAACGGTCCAAAAGAAATTCAGGACACCCACCAAATGAAATCCAGGAGAAATCCAGGAGAAATCCAGGACACTCACCAAACGGTCCAAACGACAGAGATCACAGAGATCAGGACACTCACAAGAATCAGGTCCCACATTCACGCCCGTAGGCACTGAGTCGAGGCTCACCGTGCCGCTCAATTTGGCGCAGCGTCAGATTGTGGGTAGGTCTAGGAGTTTTTGCGTGATCGGCGTGTGGTGCCGGTCACGGCGTAACTGGCCCGGATCAATAGCCAATCCGGCGACGGGTTTGATCGGGTTGGAGCTAACCCGCCTCAGGGCAGAGTCGTTGGTTGAGTCGCATGCCCTTGATAAATTTCAAGCCCGCGCTCCGGGCCAATGCGCGGACCCGATTCACCGGCCCCAGCGCATTGGTGGACCAATCGCGCCTGCGTCTCACATAGTCCAGTGTAGCACTCCGCTCCATCCCCAGCCGCTCCAGGATGGGCGGTGCATGGGGTGGAATGTAGCCGGGTTTGTCGGCACGAATCGCCCGCCCGCTCCAGTCGACCAGCGTGAGGTAGTCTTCAAGCCTGAATGGAATGTTGCCGTCTGCTCTGGATTGACCCTGAAACAAACTCAGCGAGGATGGGTTCGGATTCTCAATGCGCTCCTGAACGGAGGTGTACTGCGAGGTCTCCGGAGTGTTCGCCAGGCCAGCCCGGATGGGATTGAGATCGACATAGGCCATACACGCCAGCAATGCCCGCTCGTCCAGAAGTGCCTGAGACTTGAACCGGCCTTCCCAAAAACGACCCTTGCACTCATCCTCCCGGTTGGCCATGCGTGCGATCGTTTCGTTCAGACACCGCATGAACCAGGACAGGTCAGCCAAACGCCGGCGCCGCTCCATGATGAACGCGGCGACAGTCGCCATCTCACCCTGATCGGTTGGTTCACCATGCGCCCACCGCCGTACGATGTCCGGGCCCTTGAAAAGTCGAAGCCAACGGTCGACCACTTCGTGGTCGGTCCAGCCGGTGCTGGCGTCAGCATCGACCTTTACGACGATGTGATAGTGGTTGCTCATCACGGCGTAGGCATAGACATCGATGGCAAAAGCATCAGCCAGTTGTTTGATGCGATTGACGATCCAGCCACGGCGATGACTGAAGTCGAAGCCGGTATTGGGATCGACGCCGCA
>CAZWZH010000100.1:0-34970 GCA_964638775.1 uncultured Pseudomonadales bacterium | reverse complement strand
CGAGCGATGCGCTGATACGGGCGTAGTCGCTTTCGCCCTCGGCCCGGCGGCCCAACTCCGCCAGATCGATGCCCGAGCTGAAGGATGGGCCCTTGCCGCGAATCACGATGGCGCGCACGGCGGGGTCGGCAAGGGCTTTTTGCCAAGCTGCCTGATAGGCCTCGCGCATGGCGGCGTTCATCGCGTTGTGCCGCTTTGGCCGGTTGAAAGTGATCACTGCGACCCCGTCCTCGACGCGGTACAGCACGGGTTCTTCCGCGGTTGGTGTGCGAGCTTTTGCGCTGTCGTTCATGAGACCCTCAATCCGATTCCGGCTTTTGCGCGCCTTGGCGGTTCCCGCGCTCGGCCATCACCTTCCTGGCGCGCTCGCCGAAGGTTTCTGTGCTGCCGAACCAATGCCTGACCTGGGTGGCCAGCGTCAGCGAGTGGTCGCGCTCGCGGGCGCCGGATTGCTGGATGTGGGCCAGGGCCTGGCTGACCCCGTCCGGATTCATGTCCGCCATCGTCCCGGCCATGTCAAGCGCCTGACCGTACAGTTCCTCCGAAGGATGCCTGGCCGTTGCGAAGCCGGTGGCGACCGCTTCGTCGGCATTCATCACCTTGGCGGTGAGGATCATCTCCTTGGTGACGGACGGGCCCACCAGGCTCAGCCAGCGGGCGGGCGAGCCCCAGGAGCCCACGCCGGAGCCGAGTTGCTTCAAGTGCCAGTCGCTGATGGCGGCCTGAGCCCCGACCAGCCGGAAGTCGCAGGCCAGGGCCAGCTCGATGGCGCCGGTGCTGGCGATGCCGTCCAGTACGGCGATGGAGGGCTTGAGCATGTCGTCGATAGTGTTGGTTACCCTGGGGCCCAGGTGGCGGTCGAGGCGGACGCCTTCGTTCACCGCTTTCAGGTCGACCCCGGCGCTGAAGCAGGGCCTTCCGTCCGGGCGCGGCGCCCCGGTGAGCAGCCAGGCGCGCACCTCGTCATCGCGCGCGATGCGGCGTACCGCCCGGTCGAGTTCGCGCAGCATGTCGCCGTTGATGGCGTTCAGGCGCGGCGGGTGGTTCAGGGTAATGCTCGCCACGCGTTGCGCAGGCCGCTCCACCAGGATGTATTCATAGCTCATCGGGTCTTCTCCCATCGGTGCCGGTGGGGGTTGGCGCCGCCGGTCTCGTGCGCCAGCGTAGCGCCGTTCACCCCGGGTGTCGCGGGGGCCGCAAAACGGGATCTGGACGAATGTAGGTAAATGGTTAAAAGATTTATAGGATTTGGCAGAATCGGAATACTATTACGTGGAAGGGGGCGTGCCCAGCCCGGTGCGCCCTGCGGCTATGCCGCAGCTTTGTGAGGGCCTTGCGGGGAATCTCATGGACCTGTCGTTTGGCGATGAGGATACGGCGTTTCGCGACGAGGTGCGCGCGTTTCTTGCCGGCAGTCTGACGCCGGATCTCATTGCCGCCGCCGACCGCACCGTGGAGACCTACTGCGAATTCGAGTACGGCAACCGCTGGCTGAAGATTCTGGCGGAGCGCGGCTGGGGGCAGCCCGGCTGGCCGGTGGAGTGGGGCGGAACCGGGTGGAATGCGGTGCAGCACTACATCTTCAATCGCGAGGTCGCCCTGGCGGGAGCGCCGCGGGGCTTCAACAATCACCCGGGCTCCTGCATCCTGGGCTTCGGCAGCGATGAGCAGAAGGCGCGCTTCCTGCCGGACATCCTCAAGGTCAACACCATCTGGGCCCAAGGCTACTCCGAGCCCGGGGCGGGGTCCGACCTGGCGTCGCTGGTCACCTCGGCGGTTGCCGACGGCGACGACTACATCGTCAACGGCACCAAGACCTGGACCACCTATGCGCACCGCGCCGACTGGCTGTTCTGCCTGGTGCGCACATCCCGGGAAGGCCGCAGGCAACAGGGCATCACCTTCCTGCTGATCGACCTGGCCACGCCGGGCATCGAGATCAAGCCCATCGTCAACCTGGCCGGCCAGCACGATTTCAACCAGGTGTTCTTTACCGACGTGCGCGTACCCAAGGCCAACCGGGTGGGGGAAGAGAACGCGGGCTGGACGGTGGCCAAGTACTTTCTCGCCTTTGAGCGGCTCGGCAGCGGCTCGGCGCGGCTGCTCACGCGACTCGACCGCCTCAGGCACATCGTCGGCCTGGAGCGGGACGGTGACGGCGGCCGCCTGGCGGACGACCCGGAGGTGGCGCGGCGGCTCGCCGCCGTCGAGGTGGACCTTCAGGCACTGGACACCTGGGAACTGCGTTTCACCAGCCGGTTGAGCCGCGGCGAGCAGCCCGGTGCGGAAGTCTCGGCAACCAAGGTGCTGGGCGCCAACCTGATGCAGCGCATCACGGAACTGGGCATGCAGGCGCTGGGTTACTATGGATTACCCTATGAGCCGGACATGCTTTCCGCCGCCGGCAACGGACGGCCCGTTGCGCCTGCCCATGCAACCGCCGAGACCCTGCGCTACTTCATGAAGCGGGGGGAGACCATTTATGCGGGCTCGGACGAGGTGCAGAGGAACATACTGGCCAAGCGCGTGCTCGGGCTGTGAAGGGTTCGATACCGGACAAGGCGTTGTCTCAGCCTGACCGGAGGACGGTCGCTGGCTCGATGGTCGACTTGCAGTTGACCTGGTCCGTGATTGACAGGTCTGGCAATTCAACTGAACAGGAGTATCTGAATGGGCGTTCAACTGACCAGGGACGAAATCGACGAGTACCTCACCAACGGCCACACGGTGATTCTCGCCACGACGCGCCAGTCCGGCGAGCCGTTCATGACGCCGCTGTGGTACGTCTACGAGGGCGGCGCCATCTACCTGAGAACGCGGGCAGGGTCCGCCAAGGCAAGACACATCGAGCGCGACCGCCGCGTGTGCCTGCTGGTGGAATCCGGCGAGCGCTGGGTGGACCTCCAGGCCGTGGTGATGAACTGCGATGCCGAGGTGGTGGAGGACGAAACCGAGAACCGGCGCATCCAGAAGACGCTCGGCGAGAAGTATGCGGCCTTCCGTGCGGAAGTCAGGAAGGCGCCCAAGGCCACGAAGAAGCACTACGCGGCCGCCTCGGTGGTCTACAAGTGCACGCTGCGCGAGGGGGAGGTACGTTCCTGGTACAACCGCAAGCTGCGCGGCCTGGAGAAGGCGGGTTGAGGTTGGCAAAGGAAGCCGCCGGTTGCGCGGCCGGACATGGGCTGAACGAGGCAGTTGTCGGCGAAGGAGATAGCGGGTGCGTGTAGATATCGTGGTTCCCAACGAGGGTGCCTATGCGGAGCAGGCCGTGGCGGCTTGTGCGGAACTTGAACAGATGGGCTTCGATGGGCTGTGGCTCACCGATCATGTCGTGGGGTTCGAAATCTTTCAGCCGGTGTACGGCGATTGCTGGCTCGAGACCGTGAGCACGCTCGCCTATGTCGCCGGCATCACCGACAAGATCCGGCTTGGCATCGGCGTGCTGGTGGTTCCGTACCGGGATGCGGTGCTGACGGCCAAGATGCTGGCCAGCATCGATGTGCTATCCGGCGGGCGTGTCGACCTGGGCATCGGTACGGGCTGGGCGCGGGCGGAGTTCTTTGCGCTGGGCAGGCAGCATCTCTATGAGCGGCGGGGCGCGTACACCGACGAAGCCCTGGATGTCATGCAGGCCTGCTGGGGCGCGCAAAGCGATGTCGCGTTCAATGGCGAGTTTCACACCTTTCGCAAGATGCGCTTTCAACCGCGACCGGTGCAGCGCCCGCGCATACCGCTGTGGATCGGCTCCCGGGGAACGGCGTCCGCCCCGTTGCGCCGCGCCGCGAAGTATGCCGACTACTGGCACCCGACGGGCCTGTCGCCCGAGGAATTGCAGCGCGGCAGCGAGATCATCGACGAACAGGCCGGGCGCAGCGTCGCCACGAGCATCCGCGGACGGGTCGCCAGCGACGCCTCGGTAGCGGAGATGCAGGATTGGCTCGCCGGCTACCGGGAGGCGGGTTGCGTGCAGGCCGCCGTGGATACCAAGTCCGCCACCTTCGATGAGTTCATGGCCGCCGCTCAGCGCCTCGCGCAGGCGGCCGACGCGGTGCGGTAGCCTGCACGCCGCAACGGTGCGTAAGCCAGCACGTCGCAATGGGCCGGGATGGCCAAGCCGGCCGCTGTCGACGGCGCGCGCCTCCGACCGGGCGGATGGGCTGCCAGTAATGGAGGGTGGGCCGGCGGCTCAGTAGGGCAGTTCGTTGAAGGGCACGCCCTTGTCCGCGCGCATCTCGCCGGGCATGCCCAGCGCGCGCTCGGCGAGCTGGTTGCGCAGCACTTCGTCGGCGCCGCCGGCGATGCGCATAGCCGACGACCACAGGTACTGGTGGAATACCTCTTCGCGGTTCGCTTCGCTGCTGCTGAAGGCGCCCTCGTACTCGTTGAGGTCCATCAGGAACGCATGGGTTTCCTGTAGCAGGCTGGCGGATACGAGCTTCACCAGTGCGACGGTAGCGGGAAGTCCATCGCCGGACCGGGCCTGTTCGTCCAGGCGCCGGCCGAAGTTCTTCAGGCCCTGCTCGCGTACGTACCAGCGGGCGAGCTTGGCGCGCACCGCCCGGCTGTCGAGTGCGCTGCCGCCTTGCCGCGGCGCTGCCGCGGCCTGTTGAATCAACGACAGCACCGAGCCGGACGGGTCGCCGCCGGCGCGGGCATTGCGGCTCCGGTTGCGCTCCGTGGCGAGCACCGTCATGCAGCAGGCCCAGCCCTCGCCCTCGGCGCCGATGCGGTTGGCGTCGGGGATGACGACATCGGTCAGGAACGTCTCGTTGAAGTCGGACTTGCCCGTGATCTGCCGTATGGGGCGCACCTCGACACCGGGGCTTTTCATGTCCAACAGGAAGAACGTCAGGCCGTTGTGCTTGGCTACGCTGGGGTCCGTGCGCGCGATGAGGATGCCCCAGTCGGCGTGGTGGGCCCAGCTCGACCAGACCTTCTGCCCGTTGACGATCCAGTTGTCGCCGTCCTTCACGGCGCGCGTGCGCAAAGCGGCCAGGTCGGACCCGGCGGCGGGTTCCGAGAAGAGCTGGCACCAGGTGATATCGCCCCGGTGGGTGAGCGTGCCGAATCGGTCGTACTGTTCCCGGGTGCCATGTCCCTTGACCGCCGCCATGGTCATGTCGAACCCGATCCCCACCCCGGTAAAGATCGGCGTGTGATAGCGGGCTTCCTCCCGGGCGAAGATGGCAGCTTGTCGTGCCGTGCCACCTGAGCCGCCGGCTGAAACCGGTTCAGCGATCGCCGAGTATCCGGCTGCATGCTTTCTGCGGATCCACGCCTTGCTGCGCGCCACCAGCTCCGCCTCGGAGAATTCGCGGGGCTCGGTGTACTCGGCGCCGTTTTCGGCGAGCCAGGCCCGAACCTTTTCCCGGTACTTGTCGTCTCGCGCCTGTTCGCTCATGAAAGTTTCCACCCCGGCGCGCCGGGACGTCGACGTGGAAGGAACAATGCAGTATCTCGGGAAAGAGTTCGTATGCGGGGCTTCCCTTTCGGCGCGTTTAGCTCGTCTGAAAGCATTGCGTACTGCTGGACAATGTGGCCGTGCGCCGAAAGGGAAGCGCCGCATGCGAACTCGCTGCCGGGTGCCTGCGTTCTTTTAGGAAAGGAACGGTTCCACATTCGATTGCATCATAAAATATTAATTAAAACAATGAGTTGAATATTTTTTCCATGAAAGTCTCCGAGCCCTTCAGGCGGCCTGCTGAGGGCTCGCCGCATCGGTGAGCGCATCGATCAGCAGGTCGGTCCACACCTCGACGCTGCCCAGGCTCAATGCCAGCAGGCGCGCTCGGCGGTAGTGAAAGTGACAGTCGGCTTCCCAGGTGAAGCCGATGCCGCCGTGCAGTTGCAGGTTCTCCCGCGCCGCGGTCTCGTAGGTTTCGGTGGCGCCGATACGGGCGGTGGCCGCTGCGGCCCGGCTCTCGGGCTCGTCTTTCGCCGGAGATTCGGTGGCAAGGGATTCGACGGCGCACAGGGCGTTTGCGTGCGCGAGCTCCAGCGCTACCAGAATATCGGCCAGCTTGTGCTTGACCGCCTGGTAGGAGCCGAGCCTGCGGCCGAATATGAAGCGTTCCAGGGTGTAGTCCCGGGCCATGTACAGCGCGGCTTCGGCGCCGCCCACCTGTTCGAAGGCGAGTAGCGTTGCGAATTCATCGAACAGCGCCTGTGTCGTGGCACGGCCGCTCGCTGCTTCGAGCACTTCACAGCGGGCGTCCTGAAAGTCGATGGCCGCATGGTGACGAAGCTCGTCAAATCCTTTCAGGGGCGTTCGTTGCACCTCCCCTTGGTCGAGTTCCACCACCGCCAGGCAGTCCTCTCCACCCCGGTCGGCCAGCACGACGCAAAGCTGCGCGACCCCGGCGTCCGGAACCGGCGTTTTGGCGCCGCGAATTCTTGTCCCTTCGACGCTCGTGGCAAGGGGTCGCGTTGTCAAGGTTGCGGACGGCTCGGCCCACGCGAAGGTGGCGACGCGTTCACCGGTAGCCAGGCCCGGCAGCCAGCGGGCCTGCTGCCCGGTAGTGCCGGCCAGCCGGATGGCTTGCGCTGCCATGCAGGTCGACGAAAAGAACGGCACCGGGGCCACCGCACGCCCGAGTTCGCGGTTGATGACGGCGAGTTCCATCATGCCGAGCCCCACTCCGCCGCAGGCCTCCGGAATCGCTGCGCCAAGGAGGCCAAGCTCTCCCATCAGCCCCCACAACCCCCGGTGCCAGGGCACGTTGCCGGTGATGAGTTCACGCAGGGTCTCCGGCGGTGCGTGCTCCGCGCAGAGCGCCTGCACCTGGTCGCGCAGCAGTGCCTGTTCTTCGGTTGGTGTAAAGGTCAACGTCCGCCCTCGACGCCCCCGTTCGAAAAGAAATCCTAGCCGCTCGCGTCGCGTGCGGCCAGTTGCTCCCGCAACCGCTTCTGCATGGCTTCGTCGAGGGGGAAACGATAGAGCAGATAGACCACCAGCAGCTCGGAGACGGCGGGAATGAATGCGTAGACGTAGCGCAGCCCGTCGAGCTGCACCTGCTCGTTGGGCCCCGACGGATTGAATCCGATCAGGGCCAGCACCGGGTAGCCGAGCCCGATGCCGAGTGCTCCGCCAACCTTCATGGAGGTGGTGACGGTGGCGTAGAACAGCCCGGCCCGGTCCTGGCCCGTCTGCAACCGGTCGTAGTCCACGATATCGGCGACCATGGAGCGGATCAGGAAGGGGACGCCCGCGTAGACGATGCCCGACGTGAAAAAAAGGCCGGCAAACAGGAGCGCGTCGCCTTTCCCCGGAAGCAGGTAAGAGACGGTGACCGCGACGTGCAGAAAGACACCCAGCGCCGCGGCCTTGTGTTTGCTCATATGCCTGGAGATCTTCACCCACAGCGGCACGGCGATGGGCCCGGCGGCGAAATACGACAGCATGATGATCGCGGACCACTCCGGCATTCCGATGATGGCGGCCACATAGAAGATGAACACGGAAGCGCGAATGGAACTCGGCAGGTGAATGAACAGGTCGGCGATCACCACCCGGCGCAGGTACGGGTTCTGCGCCAGCACCCTGACTGCGGTGCAGAAACCGATCGGATTGGCCGCGCGCTCGACCGGACGCTCGCCGACGAAGCGCACCGCGATGAAAATGGCGATGGGAGTGAGCGCCAGCACGTACCAGCCCATGGCGTTCATCTTCACCACGTTCGACAGGGCATGACCCGTCTGCTCGAGCACGGCGGGGATCGTCAGCACCAGCGTCATGGATCCGAGATGGGCGAATTCCCGCCATCCCTGGACGCGCGAGCGCTCGTGATAGTCGTCGGTGAGTTCCGCTCCCCAGGCGATATGGGAAATGGTCAGCAGCGTGAACCCCACGTACAGGAGCAGCAGGGTGCCCAGCAGATAGGCCCGGCTGCCGTGGGCTCCGGAAAACCAGTTGGGAAACATGACCAACACGGTGGCGAGCATGAGGATGGGAATGGCGATGACCATCCAGTGGCGCCGACGGCCCCACCGGGACGGAAACTTGTCCGACAGCACGCCCATCACCGGGTCGGTAACCAGGTCCCAGAATCGGGCCACCATGAAGATGGTGCCGACGGCGGCGAGCCCGAGGCCCATGTCGGTGGCGAAGAACGGCGGCCCGTAGATGGTCAGGGGCGTCGCGAAGGCAGCGATGGGCAGTGCCGGCAGGGAGTAGGCCGCCAGCTTCGTGTTGGTGAGCCGCACGGTGGTCTGGTCGCTTGTTGCGCTGTTCCGGAATGGTGTCGTTGTCGGCGAGGCGTTCGAGCATACTAACCGTGGACTAGTTTAATGTCCCATCCAAAAGAACCGGAGGACGAACGATGAGACTGGGTGCGGTACTGGCCCCGTTTTCGCGGGAGCGCCAGGTACGGCCGCTCGCCGACCGGGCGCGCCGCTACGCGGCTGCGGGTTTTGAGAGCCTGTGGGCGGCGAGTTCGATCGGGCGCGGGGTGTTCATGACCGATCCGTTCGTTGCGCTATCCGTGGCGGCAACGGTCACGAACGACTTGGAGCTTGGCACCGGCATCGTCCAGTTGCCCCTGCATCATCCGGTGGAACTGGCGCATCGCGTGCTGTCACTGGTCGAGGTGTGCGGCGACCGGCTGATTGTGGGGGTGGGCGCCGGTTCGTCCGAGACCGATTTCTCGGCGCTGGAGCGGGACTACACGGGGAGGCTCGAAGCGATGCATCGCGATCTGCAGCCGTTCCGACGTTTGCTGCGCACCGGCGAATGGGACGGGGTTTCGCTCAAACCGGTTCCCGCGCCGGCACCGCCGGTCTTTTACGGCACCTGGGGCGGCGACATCGAGCGGGCCGCGCGGGAATTCGATGGCTGGATCGCTTCCGCGCTGTTCCGCGGGACGGGGGAACTGGAGGCCCGGCTCGAGCGATACCGGGCAGCCGGAGGGCGGCGCGCCATCGTCACCACCATCATCGTCGACCCCGACAGCGATCTCGGCAAGCTGCGCGCGCGCCTGCAGCAGTACGCGGACTACGGTTTCGATGACGCGGTGATCATGTTCATGCCCGGGGCTCCAGATCCGGAACGGGTGCGTTCGCTGGCCTGACCGTCCGGGTTCAGGGGCTTCCCCAGCGAGAAAACATCTCGCCCACGGGCTGTCCGCCGAACCTGTTTGCGAATGGGTGCGTGCTAGCCGGGCAGGTGCGGGATCACCTCATCGCCCACCTGCTTGATGAAGGCATGGATGTCGGGCACCACGACGGCGAACGCGAGCTGGGTGACACCGCGGCTGTGCAGTTCCCGGGCTTTGGATATCCAGTCGGAGGGCGTTCCCACGAACCCGAAGTTCTCGCAGAGGAAATCCTTCAGGCCCAGTTCCACCACCAGGCGCTCGTTGGCATTCAGGCCGTCGTTGCCGATCTGCGTGTGCTGTTGGGAATTGTAGCGGCGCGCCAGTTCGGCGATGGGCGCCTGGTACTTTCGCGGCAGGAACTTGCCTTCCACGCCGGCCTGAAACGTGTGGTGAGCGATACCGCCGAGCAGTGACAGGCAACCGCGCACCGCGGTCTCGTAGTCGTCGTCGATGTTGGCCCGCACATGCCACCAGATGTCGAGATCGTCGAGTGTGCGGCCCGACTGCCTGGCACCGATCTCCAGGTGGCGCAAGGCCCCGTCGACGGCGTCGGGGGAGAGCCCCAGGGTCACATAGACCCCGTCGGCGATGCGGCCGGCCAGTTCCAGCGCCTTCGGGCCGCCGGCCGCCAGGTAGACGGGCACCGGCTCGTCGGTCCACACCAGCCGTGCGGTTCCGCCCTTGTACGGGGCTTCGGAGTCGCGCCACAGCCTCTGCATCGTGACGACGTATTCCTCGAGCCGCGCCAGCGTCGCCCGCTTCAGGCCGAGGTTCAGGATGCCGCTGTCGCCGGTGCTGATGCCGATGCGGAAGCGGCCCCCGGAAATTTCGTTGAGCGTGCTGCTGGCACCGGCCGTTATGGTGGGATGCCGGGATACCGGGTTGGTGATGAAGCTGCCGATCTTGCAGTGGCTGGTATTGAGGGCCAGAAGCGTCAGGGCCACGTACTGATCGCGCAGCAGCGCCGGTGAATCCCCGGTGCAGACCAGCCCGAAACCGGCCTGTTCGGCCTCGGTCACCCAGCGGATGAACTCGTCCTTGCGGTCGGGTTTGCTGGCAATTCCAAAAGTCGTCATCTCGCGTTTACCCCGCGGTCGGATCGCGATCTGAGCTTCTACGACAATGTGCCCCGATCATCAAGCAGACTGAAGCGATCGATTCGACCGGTGATAGACTCGCGCGCCATGGAAACGGGACCGCCGCCTCTCACGGGAGTCCGCGTACTGGAACTCAGCACGGGCATCGCCGGCCAGACCGCGGGCATGCTGCTCGCCGACCTGGGTGCCGAGGTCGCCAGGCCGGTATCCGCAGAATCGCCCGGTGGAGCGCGAGGAGGCACCCCTTGCACCCGTAATGAAGCGATGCCGGGATTTCTTTGCTGGAACCGCGGAAAGATTCTGCTCGGCCAACTGGACGACCCGTCCCTGAATGCCCTTGAGCTGCGCCGGTTGGCGGAGCGCGCGGACATCCTGCTGGCAGACACTCATCCGGGGCGTCTCGAGCACCGAGGCCTGGATGCCGCAACATTGGCAGCGGCAGCCCCAGCGCTCGTGCACGTCTGGCTGCCGCCCATCTCGGCGGGCGGCCGCTGGAGCCACCTGCCGCACGATGCGCTGCTGCTCGACGCGGTCTCCGGATTCGCGGCCCATCACCCCGCCACCGACGAGCGGCCGGTGGCTTCCGTCGCGCCGACACGCCTGCACCTGCACGGCGCGATGGCGGCGTCGGCCGCATTGGCCGGCCTTTTTGCGCGGGCCCGCGATGGCTGGGGGCACGCCGCCGTCGTCACGGGCCTGCAGGCCGCCGGGGCGGCGCTGTGTACGCTCATGACCGCTTCCATCGACGGTCCGCCCATCGTCTCCTCCGGCAAGATGATCGGCGGAGGCTGCCAGTTCCGGCTGTATCAGTGCGGTGACGAGCGGTGGATGTTTCTTGGCGCGCTGTCGCCGGAACTGTTCTTCAGGGCTCTCGATGTGCTCGACCGCGTGGACGTGATGGCACGGGACGATGTGGCCGGCGACTTCACCAACATCATGCGCCCGGAGATCGCAAGCCGGGTAGCCGCCGAACTGGAACCCGTGTTCAGGACAAGGACCGCGGCCCAATGGCTGGAGGCGTTCCGGGCGGCCGATGTGCCGGTGGCGCCGGTGCTGGCGCCGGATGTCTGGCTGGAAGGCGAGGTGATCGCGGCTGCCTGCCCGCCGGTACGGGTGACGCACCCGGTCGTCGGCGAGCTTGTCATGCCCGGTATTGCCGTGGACATGGAGCGAAACCCTGGTCGAGCGGGCCCGGTTCCCGTGCCGGGCGCCCTCGCGGACATGCGCGACCTGTGGAAGGGCCCAGCGTCTCATGGGCCTAGTGGGGAGCGGCCCGAGCCGGGCGATCTGCCGCTCTCGGGCCTCAAGGTGGTCGATTCTTCGACCTTTCTGGCCGGCCCCTTCGTGTCGAGCCTGCTGGCCACCCACGGTGCGGAAGTCATCAAGGTTGAAAGCCCCGCGGGAGACCCGTACAGCGTTTTTACCGCCCCGTACGCCATCGTCAACGAACACAAGCGGGCGGTCAGGCTCAATCTTCGCGATGCCGGCGAGCGGGACGAATTCCTCAAGCTGATCGGCCGCGCCGATGTGGCCGTCGACAACCTGCTGCCCGCGAGCCTTGCTCGATTGCAATTGCAGCCCGAAGCGTACGCGCGTGCGAACGCGAAGCTTGTTCGTTGCTCGGTCACCGCGTTCGGGCAGGCGGGTGCGTGGGCCGAGTTCCCCGGATTCGATCCGCTGCTGCAGACCCTGAGCGGGCTTGCCGCGGTGCAGGGCGGCGACGGCCGGCCGATCACCGCCGGCGCTCCGGTGCACGACGTCACCACCGGCGCCGTCGGCGCCCTCGGTACCCTGGCGGCGCTTTACGTGCGCGAGACCACCGGCATCGCGCAACGCGCGTTCACGTCGCTTGCAGCGGTGTCGACCTTGCTGCAAAGCGGTGAGCTGACCAGTTATGCGGGCCGCCCGGCGCGGGCCCTCGGAGGCATGGATCATCCGGGTCCCGATGCTTGGCGGCGGTACTATCGCGCGCGGGACCGTTGGATCGCCATTGCGGCGCGTACCCGGGAGCAACGCGAATCGTTGCTCGAGGTTCTGGGGCTGGCCCGCCTTGCTTCTGGAGGTTCTGGTGCTTCTGGTGCCGATGCCGCTTCTGGCGCCGACGCAGATGGCCGTGCGGGGGACGCAGTGCTGTCGGAGGAAATGGCTCGGATCCTGTCTGGCAGGACGGTGGAAGATTGGGTGATTGCCCTTGCGGCAAAGGGCGTGCCGGCTTGCCAGGTACTTGAACGCGTGGAATTCGACGATCCGTTCCTGTGCGACCAGCGGTATACGAAGGTCGTTCGCTCGTCGAGCGTTGGGCGGCTACGGCTGATCGGCGGATTTACCGATTGGCACGGCGCACAGCGGCGCGACGGTACGCCACCGGAAGATTACGAGATGAAGCCAACGGCGATTACAGAAGTCTGGAGCCAGGACTGAAAGGGAGTGAGATGTGCAACTGACTGAGACGATAGCGCGTTCCATCGCGGCGACCGATTACGACAGCATCCCGCCTGCGGTCCGGGAAAAAACGAAGCTCAGCATTCTGGACACGCTGGGCGTCATGGTGCCGCCATCGAGCCTGGACGAGACTTGCGAGCGCCTGGCGGAAATCGTGTCGGAAGAGAGCGGCCCGGGCCAATCGACGCTGATCGGGTTGGGAAAAAAGGCGTCTGCGGTGATGGCCGCCTATCTCAACGGCTCTTTCGCCCACGTGCTGGACTACGACGACACCATAGACGAGTTGGGCCATCATCCATCGTCACAGACGGTGCCGGCGGCCCTGGCCGTTGCGGAACGGATAGGCGACGCCAGCGGCAAAGAGCTGATCACGGCGGTAGCGGTCGGCAGCGATCTTGGCGCGCGCCTGTCTTCGTCCCCCACGGGCAAGCTCGGTGTGGATCACCGCTGGTTTCCGATCAGCAATTTCGGGGTTTTCTCCGCGACCGCCGCCGCCGGCAAAATGCTGCGCCTGGACGAGGCCCAACTGGTCAATGCGCTCGGACTCGCCCTGCACCGCTGTCATGGCCAGCTCGATGCAATCGCGGCGCCGGAGTCCGAATTGCGCGCGATCCGCGATGGGTTCATCAACAAGGAAGGCGTGCTGTGCGCCCTGCTGGCCGGTAGCGGCGTCAAGGCCTGTCGAAACGGCGTCGAACTGTTCTTCGAGAACTACTACGACAACCGATTCGATGCCGAAGGACTGATAAACGGACTGGGCAAGGAGTTCCGTCATCTCGGCGTCAGCCTCAAGCCGTGGCCGTGCTGCCGTCTGACTCATGGCTATGTGGAGGCAACCCGCGGGATTCTCTCCGAGAACGGTATCGCGCCTACGGAGATCAAGCAGATTACCCTGGTCGTATCCAAGGGAACACGGGCCCTGTTCTGCGAACCCGAGGCTGAAAAGAGAGCGCCGAACCTAAGCATCCAGGCGAAATTCTCGCTCTACTTCACGGTTGCCGTGGGCGTGGTCAAATCGCCCCAGATAGCGGACTTTCTCCCGGCCAACCTGCAAAGACCCGATGTCCTGTCAATCATTCAGCGCGTGCAGCACCGTGTCAGCGGCGACCTTGGCCCCGCTGCCGAGATCACGCCAGCCATCGTTGAAGTTCAGACGACGGATGGACGTCTGCTCTCCGGTCGGCTCGACAATGTTTACGGGCACCCGAACAGCCCGATGTCGGACGAAGACGTCATCGCCAAATTCAGGGATTGCCTGCAGTACGCCAGGCACGGCATTCCGGATCACCAGGTCGACCGGCTGATCGATACGCTGTTGCATCTGGACGCCGTTCAGGACCTGAACGAAGCTTCCGCACTTCTGCCGTAATCGGCAACGATGGCCTGGCATAGGCGGTCAGACGCCGCCGCTGCCTGTTTTGATTGCCGCCGAATCCATGTCCCGGCCGACGCTCCGGCTTGCCCAGCAGAACGTCAGGCCGCAGATGAGTGCCGTGGTGCCGATGACGCCCAGCATGGAGTACCGGATGGACAACTCCCCGAACTGGGGGGCAAGCAGGTCGTTGGTCAGCCCCACCAGAAACGGGCCGCCACCCATTCCCAACAGGCTCGTCACCATGTATTGGGTCGTATAGCTCATGGAGCGCATCTCGGGCCGAACGATGCCTTGGGTGACGGTGGCCACCGCGGGGGCTGATGCCGCCATGAAGGCGATCATGGGCAGGTAGGCGTATATGGCCCAGTCGGCCTCGGCCAGGTTGAGGAAGGTGAACACCAGTGGAACGGACAGCAGGTTGGCAATACCGGCCACGCCCATGTACCAGCCCTTGTTGCGTGCGCTCAGCCGGTCAGTAACGAAACCGCCGACCAGGTTTCCAAGCGCCGCCCCGAGGCCCGTGACCAGGCCGATCCTGAGCCCGACTTCGGTGGTGCTCAGGCCGTGAATGCGAATGAAATAGGCGGCAGCCCAGGCGAAGCTGGCGTACATGGCGATGGAGTGGCAGGCGTTGCCGAGGATAAGGCGGCGGTAAGTGCTGAGCGACCAGAGCAGGCGTTGCACATCCGGAAAGGATTTGGCCTCGCGGGAATCCACCGCCAGGCCGTCGCTGACTCCCCGCGGAGGCTCTTTGAGCGTCAGCCGCACAATGAGCGCAAGCAGCACGCCCGGCAGGCCGACGACCACGAAGGCCGCGCGCCATCCCATGGCGTCGTTGATCCAGCCACCCAGCCACATGCCGAAGAAGATGCCCGCCGACGCACCGATATAGAACACGCCCATGGCCATGGCGCGTTGGGCGGCGGGAAAAAAGTCCGAGATCATCGAGACGCAGGCTGGATTGCCGCCGGCTTCGCCCAGGGCGACGCCCACCCGCATCAGCAGCAGGTGGACGTAATTCACCGCCGTGCCGCACAGGGCCGTGAAACCGCTCCAGACGGCGATGACGATGCTCAGGATGTTGCGCCGGTTGGCGCGGTCGCAGAGGTGGGCCATGGGAATGCCGAACGAGACGTACACCGCGGCGAAGGCAAACCCCGTCAGGAAGCCCATCGCCGTGTCGCTGGCCCCCAGTTCGTTCTGAATCGGCACCAGCAGGATGGACATGATCTGCCGGTCGAGGTTGTGTACCAGAAAGACGATGGTGAGCAGCAGCAGGGCGAAGCGCGAATATCCGGCGGAAATGGGCTTGTGGGCTGCTGCCGCTGAAATCTGTCTGTCCGCCATGCTGCGGGCCGATGATAGGTGGCAATGTGCCCAAGTCAACGGGACTGTCGGTTTGCCGGTTTTTCCACCGGTGCCGAGACGCCCGGTTGGCGACCTGCGCTGCATGGCTCAACTGTGGCGAGGCGCACAGGCATGCGTCCTGCGGACCCTTGCCAGGCTCCGCCTCCGTATGATTCCATCGATGCAAACCCGCCAGACGCAAATGTCCAGGGAGCGCCATGCCGGTCTCCGCCAACGATCCAGTCGATGTCCTGATCATCGGGGCCGGAGCCTCGGGGGCGGCGGTGGCCTGGAGCCTTGCCGAGACGCGCATGCACATCGTCTGCCTGGAACAGGGCGACTGGGCCAACCCGGCGGATTACCCGGCCAACTACCCGGACTGGGAACAGCGACTGCAAGGAAAGAACAGCATCGATCCCAACGTCCGGGGGCGGCCTTCCGACTATCCGGTAAACAACGACGACTCGCCCATCTCGGTAGTGAATTTCAATGGTGTCGGCGGCGGCACCGTCATGTACGCGGCGCACTTTCCCCGGCTGCACCCTTCGGATTTCCGGGTGCGTACCCTCGACGGCGTGGCTGACGACTGGCCGGTGAATTACGACCGGCTCGAACCCTACTTCGCCGAGAACGACCGGATGATGGGCGTCTCGGGCCTGGCCGGCGACCCTTCCTACCCGCCGAAACAGCCGCCCTTGCCGCCCCTGCCGCTGGGACGGTTCGGCGAAACCCTCGCGGGTGGATTCAACCGGCTGGGCTGGCACTGGTGGCCCTCCGACAGCGCCATCATCTCCCGGCCTTACGGGGGGCGCGACCAGTGCCTGAACCTGGGCCCGTGCATGTCCGGCTGTGCCCAGGGCGCCAAATCCAGCACCGACATCACCTATTGGCCGCAGGCGCTGCGCAGCGGCGTGGAGCTGCGGACGCGTTGCCGGGTAAGGGAGATCACCCTGAACGAAGCCGGTATGGCCGACGGGGTGATCTATTACGATGCCGATGGCGAGGAAAGGCAGCAGCGCGCCGAGGTGGTGGTGCTCGCCTGCAACGGCGTGGGCACACCCCGTATCCTGCTCAATTCCACGTCGTCGCAGTTCCCCGACGGTCTTGCCAACCGTAGCGGGCTGGTCGGCAGGAACCTGATGTTTCACCCGGTGGGATTTGTGCAGGGTCTGTTCGAGGAGCGTCTGGACAGCCACAAGGGGCCGCTCGGCTGCAGCCTGCTAAGCAACCAGTTCTACGAAACCGACCCGGACCGGGATTTCGTGCGCGGCTACATGATGCAGGGCGTCCGCGGTGGCGCGGGGCCCTGGAATACGGCCATGCAGGGGGCCGCATCGGGGCGGATTCCCTGGGGCCCTGGACATCACGAGGCGTTTCGCCGCCACTTCGACCACACCGCCACGATCGGCGTCCTCTGCGAGGACTTGCCCGAGGCGCGCAACACCGTGACCCTGGATCCGGAACTTGCAGACTCGGACGGCATCCCGGCCCCGAAGATCACCTACAGGCTGAGCGGGAACACGAGCCGGATGCTGGAGCACGGCCTGGCTCACGCCAGGGATGTCATGGAGGCGGCCGGGGCGGTGGAGGTCATCAGCGTCGGGCCGGCGCGGGAGGCCGGCTGGCATCTGCTGGGCACCGCCCGCATGGGGCGTGACCCCGAACGCTCGGTGGTCAATCCCTGGGGCCGCAGCCACGACGTCAGGAACTTGTTCATCGTCGACGGCAGCGTTTTCGTAACCGCAGGCGCCGTGAATCCCACCAGTACCATTCAGGCACTGGCGCTGTACATTGCCGATACGATGAAGAAAAACCTTGCCAACCTGTTCGATTGACGGAGCGATGACTCAGATGGAACGGCTATCCAACCGTGTTTCGTGCCGCTGGCGAGAGGTCAAGAGGGTCGGGCCTTGAGCGAGGGGCTGATCGCATCGGACGCCGCGCTCGACGCGGAGCAGCGGGAAATCCTCGAGGCGCTCGTCGACACCATCGTGCCCGCGAGCGAAGACGGCCGGATGCCCAGCGTCCGCGAGTGCGACTTTCCGGGTTACCTCACCCGCAACGCCCCTGAATTCCTGCCGGAACTGACCGGGATACTTGCGGATTTCGACAGCGCGTTCGCGGCGCAGCCAGCAACGCTCCGTTACGAACGGGTAAAGGCATTCAGCGAGCAGGAGCCGGAGCCGTTCAACCGGCTGCTCGCCGAGGTTTACGGCTGTTACTACCAGGACGAACGCGTACTCACGGCGATCGGCCTGCGGGCGGGCCCACCCTTTCCGGACGGCAATACCCTGGAACCGGGCGACCTGTCGCTGCTCGACCCCGTGCTCAACAGCCCGACCGACTGGCGACGCCACATACCCTGAAGCGGTAATGGGCAGACTGCCGGCATGAGCGGACTTCCCTTCAGCGAAGGCGAACGGCCGTTCCGGAGGCGACCAGGAAAACCATGCCCTTGCCGCCACCGCTGATCTCGCTGAAGTCGAGGTCGACTCCGATGACGGCATCTCCGCCGAGCTCTTCCGCACGCGCGGCGAGTTCCTCCAGGCAGGTCTGGCGAGCTTGCCTGAGCGCCTTCTGGTGCGTGCCGCTGCGGCCGCCGAAAATGTCCCGCAGGCCGCCGAGCATGTCGCGAAAGACGTTGATGCCCAGCACGCATTCGGCGGTGACGATGCCGAGTGTTGCATCGATCTCCCGGCCGGGCATTGAATGTGTCGTCGTCAGATGGGTCAGTGGAATAGTCATTGCGATATCCGGTCTCCGTTGCATTGGCGTTCAGTAAGATCTTGGACTGCACCCATGCGGCTCGGTTCCAATCGTTTCAGGGTCAGCCGTTCAAGCGGCGGTTCCGGGAATGCGCATAGGCCGTCATGCACCTAGATTGCATGATTTTGGCCACGGCGGCGATGTCGAATCCAATGGATAAATTTCTGCAGGCTGCCTGTGCTTGCGAAGAACAGGAGTTGCGCCGCGACGATCAGGGCGACGAAGAGCGGAATGTAGCCGTAGCCCGCGCTGCCCACCTCGAAGTAGAAGACGGAGTTGTAGACCTTGCCGTTGGCGGGATTCTCCGCCACTACTACCCCGATGAAGCCGCCGGGGTCCTCGAACGTATGGCTGACCGTGACCCAGCCCGTCGGTTCGGGGGCCAACGGGCGGTGGAAGATCGTTTGCGCATCCAGGTCGGGAATTGAATTCACGTCGTCCCAATTGGCAAAGATGCCGAAGCCCTGGTCGTCCCTGACGATGCGGAACTCGATGGGCATCTCCTTCATCATTTCGTGCAGGTATTCCACGACGAACAGCGCCCTGCCGGTGTCGGGCACCGCTTCGCAGAATTCGTCGGAGCCCCGGGTGTCGGGCAGGTAAAGCGTGAAGTGCGCCTGCAGGAAGCCCATCTTGAGCAGGCAGAGGTCTTCTTCCGCGACCACACCGCCGTGGCCGTATGCCCACTGGCTCCAGAGCAACACTAGTGGGAGGGCAATGTAGCGAAGCCTACCCTTGAACGATTTCATGGAACAAAACACAACCCTTTGATTATAAACAAAAATTTATTTCACATAATATCGCCAGTCGCAACAGCGAGTTTGCATGCGGCGCTTCCCTTTCGGCGCACGGCCACATTGTCCAGCGTTACGCAAAGCTATCGGACGAGCTTAACGCGCCGAAAGGGAAGCCCCGCATGCAAACTCTTTCCCGGAATCAGGCGTTGTTCCTTCAACGTCAGCGTCCCGGCGCGTCGGGTTGGAAGCTTCCATCGTAAAGCCAATCGCTGTTCCTTGCGCGCCGACGTGCTCAGAACGGCTAGGTCGCATGGGTGCCGGCCTGCAGCCAGGCGTAACCAATCAACCAGAGTGTCAGGGCGCCGGCGATCCACTGCCCGCTCCTGCCCAGGCGCCTGATGTCGTAGGTCGCGGCGAGCACGCCGCCGACGGCGCCCGCGGCGAAACCGAGGAAGTGGGCCATGATGTCGGTGCGCACGCCGCCGACACCCGTATACACCAGGAGCGCGATTGCGGCGAACAGGGGTGCGAAACTCTGCCGCCAGTTGCGGCCGCGCAGGTAGCCGCGCCGCCAGACGAAGGCGCCGGTGAGGCCCAGGACGGCGAACGTGGCGGTGGAAGCGCCCAGGGAGACGAAGGGCGGCGTCTGCAGCCAGGCATTTGCCAGGTTGGCCAGCGAAGCGCCGACCACCACCAGCAGCCAACCCAGACCCGAGCCCAGGTAGCGCCCGAGAAAGATACCGAACAGGGCACCGAAGAAGGAATTGCCGGCGATGTGGCCGAGGTCGGCGTGCAGCGTCAGGGCCGTGACGGTTCGCCACCACTGCCCCTCCCGCACCAGTTCGGCGTTCATGACGCCGGATTCGCGCCAGTCCCAGCCGAATGCGGCCCAGCCTTCCAGGTTTGGCAGCAGCCAGATGACGACGAGATAGCCCAGCACGCCGGCCCAGCCGTTGTCGAAACGGTGCACCTTCGGCCGGTGAGGCGGGAGCTGCCGGTTTTCCGCGTCGTACCTGTCGAGTTCCGCCCTTGCGTCCGCCTCATGCCCCGACGGCACCTCCAGGCGCCACATCCTGTTGTGGTATTCCATGCGGTGGGGAATGCGCATGGCCTCGAGCACCAGCACCGCATCCGCCAGCACGCGCCGGTCCCGGGCGCGGCGTAACTCGGTCCAGAATTCGTCGGTACCGTTGTCCATGTCGTCGACGTAGGCGATCAACTCAGCGCCAGGCGCCGGATCAGCGCGCGGTCGGTGGTGGTGCGGCGCAGGCGAATGCCCAGGCAACCAACGACCAGCAGCATGCCGATGGTCATACCGGCCCAGTATCCGTAGACGCCGATTGCCGGCGATCCGAACATGCCGGTCGCCAGCGCGTGGCCCAGCGGCAGGGCGACGAGCCAGTAGCCCAGTAGCCCGAAGACCATCGGCACGCGGGTGTCCTTGTAGCCGCGCAGGATGCCGTCCATCGTTGCGATGGCGTCGTCGACGAGCTGGTAGATGGCGATGAAGATCAGAAGGTTGGCGGCGATGACGATGACCGCCGGATCCGTGGTGTAAATGCCCACCAGGATACCGCGCAGGCCCACCAGGATGACGCTCACCGACACCGCGTAGAGCAAAGACAACTTCATGGCGGTCATGGCGACGTGCCGGGCGCCATCCGCATCACCCGCGCCGACGTGGAATCCGACCCGAATTCCCGCCGCCGCGCCCAGGCTCATCGGTAAAACATAGGTCATCCAATTGATATTACCTGCGATGCCGTTGGCAGCCTGCGGACTGGTTCCCAACGCAGCGATGAGGAAGCCGATCACGGAGTAGACGGCCATCTCCATGAACACCGCTGCCCCGATCGGCAGGCCGATCTTCAGGATCCGCGCGAACACCGCCGCTTCCGGCCAGCGGAACCGTTCGAACAGCCGGGTTCTCCGGAAGAACGGCCGGCGCGCCACCCGGATCATCAGCATCAGCTCGAACCACATGACGATTGCCGTTGCCCAGCCGCAGCCCGCGCCGCCGAGTTCCGGAAAACCCCAGGCGCCGTAGATCAGCACGTAGTTCAGCGGCGCATTCAGGCACAGCGCCGAGAAGGCGATGGTCATGGGCGGGCGCGTATGCCCGAGGCCTTCGGACGCATACCGCAGCGCGACGTAGACCATGCCGGGCGGCATGCCCCAGGCAACGGCGTCGAGATAGGCCACGGCAACCTCGACCACCTCGGGATCCGCGTTCAGCAGTGTGAAGAAGTGGCGGGAATTGTGCAGGATCGCGATGGTGATCAGCGACGTGACGAGTGCGATCCACAGGCCCTGGTGGACGATGGCTCCACAATCCCCGACCCGCTGGGCGCCGGTGAGCTGCGCGACGATTGGGGTGATCGCGTTGGTCATCCCCGTCATCAGCATGAATATGGGCCAGAGCAGGAAACCGGCGAGGGTCACGCCGGCCAGGTCCACCGACGCATAGTGGCCCGCCATGGCGGTATCCACGAAGCCCATGCCCATGATGCAGAACTGGGTGGCCATCATGGGGGCGCCAAGGCGCACCAATGCCCTGGTTTCCTTGATGAAACCGCGCTGGGAGCCGACGGAGGATAAGGCCTGGTTCACGCTGGTGTCCTGTCCGCAACCCGTTCCAGGGGCGGGAACCGTGATTAGCCTATCAGGCGCGGCCGGTCAACAGGACCCGGGAGCCTGGCCGGAGCGATTCACGAACGGTTCCGGCGAAACCTCAGGGGGCGGCCCTGGCCGCTTCTTCCCGCGCCTTTCGCACCTTCTCGTTGGTCTGGTTGAACAGGAGTTCCCGGCGGGCTTTCTCTTCCTCTTCGGTGAGGTCGCGTTTCGCGAGATCGCGGCCGACGCGGAACCCCCTGTCCACGGCGGGTCGGGCGCCGACCTCGTCGACCCAGCGCTTGAGGTTCGGGAAGTCGTCCCACACCGCCTCGTCGATCAGGCGCCCCATGAGCATCGCCCAGGGCCAGGTGATGATGTCGGCGATGCTGTAATCGACGCCGGCCAGGTAAGGATGGACCGACAACTGGGCATCCATGACGCCAGAGAGCCGGTCTACCTCGCCGACGAAGCGCCTGGTGCCGTATTCCAGTTGACCGGGATCGTCCGCGATGTTCTTCGCGTAGTTCTTGAAGTGATTGGCGTTGCCCATCATCGGGCCGAGGTTGGCCATCTGCCAGTGCACCCATTGCAGCACCCGGTAACGGTCGGTGCCTTCCCGCGGCAGGAAGGAGCCGGTCTTGTCCGCGAGGTACTCGAGAATGGCGCCGGACTCGAAAAGCGCCACCATGGCCCCGCCGCCGGGCGGGTCGTGGTCGATGATGGCGGGCATGCGGTTGTTGGGGCTGATGCGCAGGAAATCTGGCCTGAACTGATCGCCGCCGCCGATGTCGACAGGCTTGATGCTGTAGTCCAGCCCGCACTCTTCCAGCATGATGGTGACCTTCCAGCCGTTGGGCGTGGGCCAGTAGTAGACGTCGATCATGGCTGCGCAATCCTTAGCCGGACTGAACACGGTTTCCGCGCGGGACCAGGCGATGCCGGAAGATTTTCCACTCGCCGTTTTCGCGCCGCATGTCGGACTCGTAGGTGGCCCACAGCGTCAATGTGGTGTCCGGTGCGTCCGCCATGTAGTGCAGCGCCTGCACGTCGGTGCGCGCATGAGCGGTGTCGCCGTTCACGGTGGCGAGTTGCGGGCCCAGCATGTGCTGGGTCGGCCCGTACTGCTTAAGTGCCTCCCTGACATAGTCGAGCCAGGCATCCGCACCGTTTACCGCCTGTTCGCCGAAACCCAGCACTTCGAGATCGTCGGCGAAGCAGGACCGGTACAGGTCCATGTCCCGTTCATCGACTCCGGCGGCGTACTTGAGCATCACATCCTGCAAGGCAATGCGGTCGGCGGTGAGTTGGTCGGACATTGATTCCTCCTCTTGTCTGATGAGTGTCGGAGTTTCGGGGAACGCGGTGGACCCCGCGCCGCCCGGTCGGCGGCGGGTAGTATAGCGGCGAACGACGCGGTGCGAGGCGCCGCGAGGGCGCCCCGCAAAGGTCCCTGAGACTCGGGCCGGGTTCAGCCGGCTGCGTTGTAGCCCAGGATCGCCTTGGTTTCGAGAAACTCCTCGAAGCCGTGGGCGCCCCACTCGCGGCCGTTGCCGGACTGCTTGTAGCCGCCGAACGGGGCGTTGGTGTCGACGGACGCGCCGTTCAGGTGGACCTGGCCGGAGCGGATGCGTTTGGCCATGTCCCTGGCCCGTTCCGGGTCGCCCGCCGAGATGTAGCCGGAGAGGCCGTAGACGGTGTCGTTGGCGATTCGCACCGCATCCTCGTCGTCGTCGTAGCCGATCAGCGACAGCACGGGACCGAAAATCTCCTCCCGGGCGATCGTCATGTCGTTGGAGACGTGCGAGAACACCGTGGGCTTGACGTAGTAGCCGCGGTTCAAGCCTTCGGGACGGCCGGTGCCGCCGGTCTCGAGCCTGGCGCCTTCGTCGATGCCCTTCTGGATGAGCCCCTGGATCCGGTTGAACTGCACCTCGGAGACCACCGGGCCGATGTTGGTATCGGCGGCATTGGGATCGCCGACCTTGACACCTTCGGCGGCGGACCGGGCGATGGCTGCGGCTTCGTCCATGCGTCCGTTGGGCACGAGCATGCGTGTCGGCGCGTTGCAGGACTGGCCGGAATTCGAGCACATGCCCACCATGTCACGGGCGATGACCTTTTCGAAATCGGCATCGTCGAGAATGATGTTGGCCGACTTGCCGCCGAGTTCCTGGGTGACGCGCTTGACCGTCGGAGCGGCGTTGCGGGCGACTTCGATGCCGGCGCGCGTCGATCCGGTGAATGACATCATGTCGATATCGGGATGGGAGGAGAGCGCCACGCCCACCGTGGGGCCATCGCCGTTGACGAGGTTGAAGACCCCCGGGGGCACGCCGGCTTCATCGAGAATCTCGGTGAACAGGATGGCGTTGAACGGGGCGACTTCGGAGGGCTTGAGCACCATGGTGCAGCCCGCCGCGAGCGCCGGGGCGACCTTGCAGGTGATCTGGTTGATCGGCCAGTTCCAGGGTGTGATGAAACCGCAGACGCCCGCGGGTTCCCTGACGATGTGGGAGGTGCCGATGTCTTCTTCGAACTTGAAGGTCTTCAGCACGTTCATGCTGGTCATGAAGTGGGCGAGGCCGATGGGCGCCTGGGCGGCCTTGGCGAGATACATGGGCGCGCCCATTTCTTCGCTGATGGTGGCCGCCACCTCGTCGATGCGCCCCTGGTAGACGCCGATGATGCGCTCGAGCATGGCGACGCGCTCTTCGCGGCTGGTGCGGGAGTAGGTCTCGAACGCGGCCTTGGCGGCGGCGACGGCGCGGTTGACGTCTTGCTCGTTACCGAGGGCGATGTCGTCGATGGGTTCTTCGTTGGCGGGATTGATGACGGCGAGGGTGTCGCTGCCGGCCGGGCTTACCCACTCGCCGTTGATGTAGAACTTTTGTCGGTTGCTCACGATTTTACCTTTCAAGTGTGTCAAGGAAATGGGGGCGGTAGCTTACCACCAAATTGGGGACTGCCAAGCGAGGAGGCGCGCTTTGCAAGCGTCGCCGGTGTGTGTGGCTACTGCACGTTCATCGACTGGGACAACACGCCGAAGCCGTCCGTGGCCGCGTGGCGCTTGGCGATGACCGCCTGGTACTCGTCGGAGTTGTACCACTCGCGGAAGTGGTCGCTGTCCCTGAATTTCAGGACCACCGTCTGCTTGCCGGGCGGGGTACCTTCGATGGTTTCCGCGGCCTCGTCGTAGACGGTCACCTCGACCCCGTGGGTCTGGGCGGTCGCCCCGGCGCCGACCTGGTATTCCCGGTAAAGGTCGAGATCGGTCACCTCGTACTGAAGAATGAAATAGGCTGCCATTGCAAACTCCTCAAGCGGCCTTCAGGGCCGCAGTTTTTCTGGTTCCGAAACAGGGGTCACTTGCCCGGTTGCGCGTCGCCTTCCCCGGAAAATTCGGGCAGGCCCGGGTGTCCGAGGAACATCTTGCCGAGTTCCGCATACAGCGGGTGTGCCACCCAGCGGTGGGTGGCGCAGCCGTGGGCATCGCGGAGCTTGCGCTCCAGCGGGCAGTCCATGCGCAGGCTGGTGGTGCCGGCGGCGTTGTGCACGCTGTCGACGACGTGCATCGAGACGTTGGCCGCATGGGTGCAGGCAAGCCGGGCGAGCTTGGTGGTCTCGGGGCCGGGGGTGGGAGCGCCGGCTTCCAGCTCCTCGCACACGTCGTCCATGGTTTCCATCAGGAAGGCCCGCACGGCGCGCAGGGACGCTTCGCCTTCGCCCATACGGTAGTGGGCGATGGGCTTGTCCTTCAGCGCCGAGGTGGTCAGCAGGGGGATCTTGTTCTGGGCGATGTCGGAGAATGCGTCGAGCGCGCCCCGGGCGACGCCGATGGCGACCGCCGCCTTGTTGAACGACAGCCTGAGCGCCACGGGTATGCGGAATACCGGGTTCGGGTAGTGTGCCGGTACACTGAACAGATCGACGGGCACCAGGCGCTTGGGCACCAGGGCGCCGTCGGCGAACACGTCGTGGCTGCCGGAGCCGCGCAGCCCGGCCATGTGCCAGGTGTCCTTGATCTCCCACTCGCTCTTGTGCAGGAACCACATGCGGAAGATGGGGTTGCCCGCATCGTCCATTTTCGGATTGCCGTCCTCGACGATGGGCGCCACCATGAACGCCCACTCGGCGTTGTGGCAGCCGGAGAGGAACGTGGCCTGGCCCCAGACCCGGTAGCTGCCGTCCTTCTGCTCGATGGCGTAGGAGGGCTGGGTGCCGGGCCCGCCGCCGCCGCACATGATCACCCGGGGGTTGTCCACGTAGACTTCCTTGGCGATGGCCGGGTCCATGCCGCCCGCGGCGATGGCGTTGATCTCGGAGCCGATCATGACGTTCCAGCCCACCGAGCCGTCGATGGCGGCGATGGCCTCGAGCACGTCGATGGTTTCGCGCACGCTGGCGTTTTCACCGCCGAGTTCGTGGGGCAGGGTGAACCGGTACAGGCCTTCCCGGATGAGGATATCGGCGGTTTCCTCCGGCAGTCGCCTGACCTTCTGGGCCTCGTCGCCGCCCTCGGCGATGGCGTCCTTGATCCGGTGCACGCGCTCCAGCGGCGTTTCGGTGAAAAAGGTCTGTTGGGTTGCTTCGGCCATGACTGCATCCTTCCGTTGTCTATTCAGGATAACCCGTTATCCTTTTCAGGAAAACGGGCAATCGGCTTCGCGGGCAGTCAGAAACCGGCGACCAGCCCTTCCTTGCGGTGGTCGGAGCCGCCCACGTAGCCGGAATCCGTCTTGAGGATTAGCTGGGCGCCGCCGAATACCGGTTCCATCGGTTCGAAGCGTACCCGGTGTCCCCGGTTCGCCAGGCCCTGCGCCACCGTGGGGTCGAAACCGGTCTCAAGGCCCACGCTGAAGTCCGGATAGACGTGCCAGCGCGGCGCATCGCTCGCGGCCTGGGGGTTCTGGCCGTGGTCGAAGATGCGCCGCACCATCTGCACATGGCCCTGGTGCTGCATGTGGCCGCCCATGACCCCGAAGCTCATCAGCGGCGCGCCTTCGCGGGTCACGAATCCCGGAATGATCGTATGGTAGGGGCGCTTTTTCGGGCCTACCCGGTTCGGGTGGCCGGGCTCGAGGACGAAGCCGAGGCCCCGGTTCTGCATGGCGATGCCGGTTCCCGGCACGACGACGCCCGAGCCGAATCCCTCATAGTTCGACTGGATCATCGAAACCATCATGCCGCCGGCATCCGCGGCGGTGAGATAGACCGTGTCCCGGCTGGTCGGCAGGGCCGCCGGCGGGAGCGGGCTCGCATCTTCGCCGATACGTTTCGCTGCCCGTCTCAGGGAGCTTTCATCCAGTAACTCGTCGGGGGAGAGCGTCATCGCCGCCGGGTCGGCAAAGTGATCGAATGCGGCGCGAACGGCGATCTTCATGGCTTCGAGTTCCCGATGTACGCCCGGTTCGGAATCCAGGGGCTCGACATCGAGATGCTGCAGTATGCCGAGGGCGATCTGGGCGGCGAGGCCCTGGCCGTTGGGCGGTATCTCATGAAGCGTTACCTTGCGGTAGTTCTGGGCGAGGGGAGTGACCCAGTCGGCACGGTGTTCCGCCAGGTCGGCCACGCGCATGGCGCCGCCCTCGGCGATCGATGCGGCCTCGATCCGTTCGGCCAGCCTGCCGCGGTAGAAAGACTCCCCGTGGGTCTCGGCGATTTCAGTGAGCGTTGCCGCCAGGTCCGGGCGCCTGAACAGCTCGCCGGGTGCGGGCGCGGGCAGGAAATGATCGGCGAAGTGCTCGAAGCCGCGGTAGGTTTCCCCGGCGAATTGCCAGTAGAACCCGGTCTTGGGGCCCACCTGAAAGCCGGCTTCCGCATAACGGATCGCGTCGCTGAAGAGTTTCGGGAAAGGCAGCCTGCCGTAGCGGTCGGACAGTGCGACCCAGGCGCTGACGGCGCCGGGTACGGTCACCGCATCCCAGCCCCGGTTCGGCATCGAGTCGCGGCCGGCGAACCGCTCCGGCGTCCAGCCGGCGGGTGAGCGCCCCGATGCGTTCAGCCCGGCCAGCGAGTCGCCGTCCCAGACGATGGCGAACGCATCGCTGCCCGCGCCGTTGTTGTTCGGCTCCACCACGGCGAGCGTAATGGCAGTGGCCAGGGCCGCGTCCACCGCGTTGCCGCCCCGGCGCATCGCATCGATACCGGCCTGAACGGCCAGAGGCTGCGACGTTGCCACCAGGTTGGCCGCGCAGACCGGTGACCGGTTGGATGGATAGGGCTGGCGAAAGTCGATCATCGGCGCATGTTAACAACGCGCGTCGTAACTTTTCGAGAAACCCTGCGCCGCTCGTGCGGTATCCTGGGAACCCGCTTGCCGGTGCGGGTGATGGGGCGCCCGGATTGCCGATCGGCAAGCCGGGACGGGGCAGGCCGCGCGATTGACAGGTTTGCGGGCGATGGCCATATTGACCCGTCGCAACCGGATCGTTCCCCACCGGCCCCGTACGGAACCGGCGGGGCGGTGTTGCGTCAAGCGGGAGGGAAACCAATGGCGAGTGTGTCGGGCGAGCAGTGGTCTTCGCGGGCAGGCTTCCTGATGGCCTCCGTCGGCTTCGCCGTCGGGCTCGGCAATATCTGGCGTTTTCCCTACATCACCGGAGAGAACGGCGGCGCCGCCTTCGTTGTCGTCTATCTGGTCTGTGCCTTCGTCATCGGCGTGCCGATCCTGATCGCTGAAGTCATGATCGGGCGCCGGGGCGGGATGAGTCCGCCGGGGTCCATGCGCGCCGTGGCGCTGGCGGAGGGCAAGTCCGGTCACTGGCAATGGGCGGGCGGAATGAACGTACTGGCCGCGTTTCTGATCCAGGTTGTCTATTGCGTCGTCGCCGGTTGGGTGCTGCTCTACCTGTTCAAGGCCCTGACCACGGGATTCGCCGGCATCGACGGGCCGGGGGCGGCGGCGGAATTCGAAGCCGTGCTGGCCGATATCCCGGGCCTGATTTTCTGGACGGTGCTGGGCCTGGCCATCACCGGCGCCATCATTTACGCGGGCGTCCGCTCCGGAATCGAACGGGCCGTGCGGATACTGATGCCCACTCTGTTCGGCCTGCTGGTGGCCCTGGCCGCCTACAACGTATTCGCGGGTGGATTCGGGCAGGCGTTCACGTATCTGTTCGCGCCCGATTTCAGCAAGGTGAATGGGCCGATGATCCTTGCCGCCGTTGGGCAGGCTTTCTTCTCGATCGGCGTGGCGATGGCGGGGATGATGACGTTCGGCGCCTATCTGCCGAAAAGGATTTCGATTGCCGGCAGCGCCTTGATCATCGTCTCGGCGGATACCCTGGTCGCTCTGCTTGCCGGGCTCGTCATTTTCCCGGTGGTCTTCGATTTCGGCCTCGATCCGGGGGGCGGCACCGGACTCATATTCCAGACCCTGCCCGTCGCCTTCGCGCAGATGCCGGGCGGTCATCTGGTCAGCGTGCTGTTTTTCCTGCTGCTGTCGGTCGCTGCCATCACGTCGATGGTCGGGCTCGTGGAAGCCATCACGGCCTGGATGAAGGAACACCGGGGCTTCGAGCGGCACAAGAGCGCCGTGGCGGTGCTGTCGGGCATCGCGCTGCTCAGCCTGGTCAGCGTTCTTTCCTACAATGTCCTGAGTCACATTCAGCTCTTCGGCAACGACCTGCACGCCGTGTCCGACTATGTGCCCAATCAGATCCTGCTGCCCCTCGGCGGGCTGTTGATCGCCGTTTTCGCCGGGTGGTTCGTCAGCCGCGCCTCAGCCCGGGACGAACTGGCCATGGAAAACGATGCACTCTTCAACGCCTGGCGCTTTCTCGTCCGGTACGTGGCGTCCGCGGCGGTACTGGTCATCTTCCTGTTCGGAGTCAGCGGCTGACGGGAATTTATCCCAGCTCCGCAAGAACGCGATAAGCGGTACCGGCTTCTGGTAAAATCCGCGGGATGGCCGGAGAGATGGAGAGTGCGGGGGCCCGCTCTGCAGCGGAAACCGATATTCCGCTCGCCCGCTCGTTGCGCGGCAAGTTCATCTTCCTGCTCGCCATTCTCACTGCCCTCACCGCCACCGTTCTGACGATCGCCGACTACATCTACGTGCGCCAGTTGCTCACCGCGAGCGTCCAGGAGCAACTGACGCTGCGTGCCGAGGGCATTCGCGAGGTTTTGCTTGCCCACGTGAAGCAGCGCAGCGATGGAATCCGGCTCGTGGCCAGCCAGACCGGGCTGCGCGAACTGCTCGAGGAAAGGCTCGACGGGGAAGTCGAGGAAGACGCCTTCCGGGCCGTTACCTCGCGCGTGCTGCTCGATGCCCAGCAGAGCACTGAAGGGTTCCTCAACACCCGCATCACCGACCCGGCGGGAATGGTCGTGACCGCAACGGATGTGACGCACCTGGGTGCAGACCTGTCCGCCAGCCGCGCTTTCCTGGACGGAATGAGCGAGCCCACACTGGGGCTGCCCGTGCCGGCGGCGGGCAGCTACAGCGCCATGCTGTCGGCGCCCGTACGGAGCCGGTCGGGGCGGTTCCTCGGCGTTGCCATCGTCGAGGTGGATGCCCAGCCGGAACTGAACATTCTCGCCGCCCTGCCCAGCGTTTTCGACAGCGCGGAGGTGCGGCTCGGCGTCTGGAAAACGCCCGCCGGAACCCACGACCGGATTCGCTACCTGTTCCCCGTGGGGCCCACCCAGGCCCTGTCGATGGAAGCATCCGGGGATGCGGCCATGCGGGCGGCCCTGAACGGCGGCACCGGGTTTGCGGAAACCACAGACTATCTCGGCCGCGAGGTGTTGTCCGTGCACATGCCGGTGGGTTACGGGGGCTGGGCGATGGTGGCCCAGGTCGCCGCCGGCCAGGCGTATGCGCCCATCGGCCAGATCGGGCTGGTGTCGCTGGTGGTCGCCATTGTCTTCTTCCTGCTCGCGGCACTGATCGGCGGGCGTATCGCCGCGGTCTTCACCCGGCCGGTTCTGCGGCTGGCCAAGGTGGCGCGCGCGGTGGAGGGCGGCGACATGACCGTGCGGGCGCGTGTGGACACCCAGGATGAACTTGGGCTTCTGGGCGTTGCCTTCAACACCATGACCTCCTCGCTCGCCCTGCACCAGAATCACCTGGAGGAACTGGTCCGGGAACGCACGGCGCAGTTGCAGGAATCCCGCGATCAGCTCGCCGACCTCTGCCGCCTGCTCGAGAGCCATGCGGAAACCATGGAACTCGACCTGCAGCGGGCGGAGGTGATCCAGCGTTCCCTGTTGCCGGGCTCGCCTCCGGACATTCCGGGGTTCTGCGTACACACCCTCTACCGTCCCGGGCACAACGTCGGCGGCGACCTGTTCGACATCGTCAAGGTCGATGACAGCCATCTGGTCCTGGTGATCGCCGATGCCTCGGGCCACGGCGTCAGCGCCGCCATGCTATCGGTGCTGTTCAAGCATCGCCTGGCCTTCGTGGACTCCCTTGGCCGGCCGCTCGGTCCCTCGGAAGCGCTGAAACAGGTCAACCGGTCGCTCCTGGCCGGGCCGACCACGCCCGGCATGTTCGTTACGTGCATCTACTGCCTGCTGGACATCGAGCAACGCAGGGCAGTTATCGCCTCCGCCGGCCACAGCACGGCGATCAGGGTGGGGCGCTTCGGCAGCGCCGAGCCGATCGAGCATACGGGCCCGGCACTGGGCCTTTACCGGGATGCGGTGTTTGCGGAGTGCGAAATCGAACTGGGCGAGCAGGATCAGCTTCTGTTCTACACCGACGGCATCTTCGACATTGGCGGCGAGGAGAAACCGAGCATCGCGTCGATCGCCAGCACGCTTGTCCGGCACGGCGAGGAAGAGCATGTGCTGGACGAACTGTTCATCGACCTTTCCCACGGCCACGAGCGGGAAGACCGGGACGACGTGACCATGTTGCTGCTCGAGGGCCATTCCGGTGAGAGCTACTTCGGCAGCGACGACGACGTTCCCGAACTGGAGGTGGACCCCCCGGCCGACGCACCGCTGCTCACCTGGGCGGAAACCGGCGAGGCCTGGTTCGTCTGTCTCAAGGGGCGGGTGACCTGGACCTACGCCGAGGCGCTGCTTCAGGGCGCCCGGGCCGCCATTGCCCGGGGCAGGCGGCTGGTGGTCGACCTGGCCGAGTGCGAGTACCTGGACAGCGCGCTGCTCGGCACCCTGCACGAAGTCGTGCAGGAGGCGGGTGAAGGATCCGTCGGGGTGGCCGTGCAGGGGGCAAGCGACCTGCTCCTGGAGGCGTTCGGTCAGCTCAGCATGGACCTGGTGCTGAGCCACGTCACGGAGCGTGCCGTGCGGGTTCCGGACAACCGTGAGTCCATCGCCATGCCGGATGCGGACCCGAAAGGCCAGAAGATACGCCTGCTGCGCGCACACGAAGTGCTCGCGGCCCTCAGCAACGACAACCAATCCGAATTCGGCCCCGTGGTTGCAACCATGCGGGAAGACATGGGCGTCGGTTAGCACAGGTGACTGCCCCGGTACCTTGTTCATGAACAGGTCGGGATAGAAGGCCATACGATGCCGGTGCGCCTGAGCAGTTTGACCGCGACATCGCTGCTCGTCATGGTAACGGGTTGCGGCGAACGGGCTGGCGAGGTCCATGCCCTCGGCACACTCGAGCGGGACCGTATCGAACTGGTGGCGGACACGAACGAGCCCATCGTGCGCATCGCCGTCTCCGAAGGGCAGCCCCTCGGCATAGGCGATGTGCTCATCGTGCAGGAAAGCGCGCGCGCAGAGGCCGCACTCGACCGGGCCCGCTCGGAGGAACAGGCTGCCGGTGCGGCGCTGGCGGAGGCCGAGGAGGGCCCGCGGGCGCAGCAGATCGCGCAGGGCAGGGCCCGCCTGCAGGCGGCCCGGAGCGCCCGGCAGACGGCCCGGTTCGAACTCGACCGCCAGGTGTCCCTGGTGGAGCGCAACTATTCGTCGCAGAACCTGGTCGATATCCTCAAGGGACGTTTCGAGGAAAGCGTGGCTCGGGAGGCGGAGGCGGAAGCGGCGCTCGATGAGTTGCTGGAGGGAACCCGGGACGAACGCATCGACCAGGCCCGCAACCGGTACGCCGCTGCCCGGGCACTGGTCGAGGAGCTGGCGGTGACCGTGGAACGCGCGGTCGTCAAAAGCCCCGTGGCCGGTGTGGTCGAGGCACTGCCCTTCGAGATCGGCGAACGTCCCCCGCAGGACGCTACGGTGGCGGTGATGCTGGCCGAGGCGCCGACCTACGCCAGGGTGCATGTGCCCCAGGGCGTGCGCACCCGGATTCGCAGCGGCTCCCGGGCCCGAATCGCCATCGACGGTCACGAGCGGGCCTATCCGGGTGTCGTACGCTGGGTTGCCGCGGATGCAGCCTTCACGCCTTACTTTGCATTGACCCAGCACGACCGCTCCCGGCTGAGCTACGTCGCCGAGATCGACCTGGTCGGCGAGAACGTCCGTGAACTGCCCGTCGGGGTGCCGGTGGAGGTGGTCTTTCCCGAGCTCGAGCAATGAGCACCGCAGCGCAGGCCATTGAAGCCCGGGGCCTGACGCGCCGGTTCGGGGACCTTGTGGCGGTCGACCGCCTGGACCTGCAGGTGCCGAAGGGCAGCATCTACGGTTTTCTGGGCCCCAACGGCTGCGGCAAATCCACAACCATTCGCATGCTGTGCGGACTCCTGCTGCCCACCTCGGGCGGCGCCAACGTACTCGGCGTCGATGTGCGCCGGGACCCGGAGGCGCTCAAGAGTCGCATCGGTTACATGACCCAGCGGTTCTCCCTGTACGACGATCTGTCCGTAGCGGAGAACCTCCGATTCATGAGCGAGATCTACCGGCTGCCGCGGCGCCGCAGGCGGCCGGCCATCGAGGCGCAGCTCGAGCGGTTCCGGCTTCAGGACCGGCGCAACCAACTCGCGGGATCGCTCAGCGGCGGCCAGCGCCAGCGGCTCGCGCTGGCGGCGGTCACCCTGCACCAGCCGGAGCTGCTGTTTCTGGACGAACCCACGAGCGCGGTGGACCCGGAAAGCCGGCGGGAATTCTGGGAAATGCTGTTCGACATGGTGGACGGCGGCGCCACCGCGCTGGTCACCACTCATTTCATGGATGAGGCCGAACGCTGTCATGCGCTGGCCATCCTGAACGAGGGTTCCCTGGTTGCGTCCGGGTCGCCCAAGACCCTGATGGCGGAACTGCCGGCCAGCGTCATCGAGGTGGAAACCGGAAATCCACGGGAAGTTCGCGAGTTCCTGCTGCGGTTGGAACCGGTCATCGATGTGGCCCAGCTCGGTTCCCGCCTGCACGCGCTGGTGAAACCCGAATTGCCGGAACCGGTGGCGGTGCTGGCGGCTGCGCTCCACCGCGATGGCCTGGACGCGGATCTCAGGCGCGTCGGGCCCAATCTGGAAGACGTGTTCGTCATGGCGACGCAGGCGGGGTGAGTGTGCTCTCGGCCACCCGCATACTCGCCATCGCCAGGAAGGAGTTCTTCCATCTGCGCCGGGACCGGCTGACCGGGGGCATGGTGGCGGGTATTCCCATCGTCATGACGCTGCTGTTCGGCTACGCCATCAACCACGACGTGCGCAACCTGCGCGCGATGGTGGTCGACGAAGCCAACACCAGCGCCTCCAGGGCCCTGGTGGCGGATGCCGCCGCATCCCAGGTGATTCGCATCGTCGGCCGCGCCGGCAGCCCGGGGGCGCTGGAAGAGCTGATCGCCTCGGCCGAGATTTCGGTGGGCATCCACGTGCCCCCGGATTTCGAGGAACGCCTGGCCCATGGCACGCCTCCGTACATCCAGGTTCTCGCGGACGACAGCGACCCGGTCGTGCTCAACGCCACGCGCGGCCTGAACGGGCTGGCCGTCGGGCGGGCCGCCCAACAGCCGGGCGCGGTTGAGATTCGCCCCCTCTACAACCCGGAACGGCGAACGGCGGTATTCATCGTGCCGGGGCTGTGCGGCGTGATCCTCACCCTGACGATGGTGCTGTTCACGTCCATCGCCGTGGTGCGCGAGCGCGAACGGGGCAACCTGGAGCTGATCATCACCACGCCGGTGCGGGCGCTGGAACTCATGACCGGCAAGATCATTCCCTATATCTTCATCGGCTACATCCAGATCACGCTGATCCTCTTCCTGGGCATGTGGCTGTTCGATGTGCCTGTACGGGGTGAACTGGAAGATTTCTACCTGGGCGCGGGGGTGTTCGTCATCAGCATCCTCAGCCTGGGCCTGCTCATCTCCACCGCGGCGGAGACACAGTTCCAGGCCTTTCAGATGACCTTCATGTCTTTTCTGCCGCAGTTGCTGCTGTCCGGATTCATGTTTCCCTTCGAGGGCATGCCCCGGGCGGTTCAGGTCTTGAGCGAGGTGTTCCCGCTGACCCACTTCCTGCGCATCGTTCGCGGGGTGATCCTGCGCGATGCCAGCCTGCCGATGCTGACGGCCGACCTCTGGCCGCTGGCGGTGTTCTTCCTGGTGGTGATGTCGATCGCGATCCTGCGGTTCCGCAAGCGCCTCGATTGACGGCTCGGCGGGGAGGGGGGAGGGGGGGAG